>NZ_CP021850.1:3784972-4100387 GCF_002896855.1 Clostridium thermosuccinogenes
ATGGCCTACAGCCAGCGCCGTCTTGATATTCTTGTTGAAAAACAATTCCTCAATCGCCACAGCATCCGGATTGAAGGTCTTAATCAGCTCCTGGAGCCTGTCATATAAGCAAACCAGCCGGTTGGGCAGTTCCATGGAAGCCTCAGTTGTCACCGCGCCATAATCAATTACCGAAAATTTGTTCCCCTCATATTTTACTATACCATACCCGGTTATAGCAAATCCAGGGTCAATACCCATGATGATCATAAAACTCCTCCGTCAAAACAATCCCCTGCTGCAAGACCCGCACCACTGCGCCTCCGGTGCTTGTTTTAGCGTCCATGCCTTATCGGACAAAGCTCTGATCAATCTACCCCTACCATCGGATTTACCTTATTATTCAGGAACAGATTAAGGAACTCAGCAGCCATACTCCGCCTGCGGTATCAAACATAAAGGCAACAAGGCAGCTGTGCTTTGATTTCTTCTGAAACTGCTAATTGTTAACCTTTGTGAAACATGGTACTATAATTCTGTACTCCGGCAAATATTGTCGAGATTTTGCCGGAATTTTGCCCATGTGGCTTTGCCATGCCCGGTTTGCTTTATTCGTGGCAGGTGCAATGCAAGGGTCGCATATTTATGCATATTAATGTATAATAATAAACAATATATTAATACGCAATGATATCTAAACCAGTGCGAATTGCCATATCAGTCAGCGCCAGATTTGCAGGTTTGCACTTAAAGCTTTACAGCCAAAGAGGCAAATTTGCATCAGCAGCTTTGCTGCTCCTATATGCACTGCAATGATAGCTTCGCTGTCTGTATAGATAGATTGCTAAGTTACATTTTAACATATTTAAGGAGGTAATTGTATGAGTCAGAAAGAAAAAGTAATACTTGCCTACTCAGGAGGCTTGGATACATCAATAATAATACCATGGCTTAAGGAAAACTATGATTACGAGGTCATAGCCATGGCTGCCGATGTAGGCCAGAAGGAAGAGCTGGATCATCTGAATGAGAAAGCGATAAAGACCGGAGCGAGCAAAATTTACATAGAGGATTTGAGGGAAGAATTTGTGACCGATTTCATATTCCCGACGCTAAAAGCCGGTGCGATATATGAAGGAAAATACCTTCTCGGAACATCCTTTGCAAGACCGTTAATCGCCAAGAGAATGGTAGAAATCGCCGAAAAGGAAGGTGCTACGGCTATTGCCCATGGCGCTACCGGAAAAGGAAATGACCAGGTAAGATTTGAGCTTACGGTCAAAGCCCTTGCCCCCCACCTGAAAATAATAGCTCCATGGAGGATCTGGGATATCAAGTCGAGGGAAGACGAAATTGATTATGCAATGGAAAGAAACATACCTGTCCCGGTTACTAAAAAGGAAAACTACAGCATGGACAGGAACCTGTGGCATTTGAGCCATGAAGGACAGGACCTGGAGGACCCCTGGAATGAGCCTCAGTATGACAAGCTTCTTAAACTCATGGTTCCTCCCGAAAAAGCCCCGGATAAACCCACCTATGTGGAGATATATTTTGAAAAGGGCATACCCAAAAAGGTGAATGGCGTTGAATACGGCCCTGTAGAATTAATTGAAGTTCTTAACAAAATTGCGGGAGAAAACGGCGTAGGTATCGCCGATATGGTTGAGAACCGTCTGGTGGGCATGAAGTCAAGAGGAGTATATGAGACTCCCGGCGGAACAGTCCTTTATGCCGCCCACAGGGAACTGGAGCTCCTCTGCCTTGACAGGGATACGCTTCACTACAAGGATATCGTAGCCCAGAGATTTGCGGAGCTCGTGTATTACGGACAGTGGTATACACCTTTGAGGGAAGCAATATCAGCCTTTGTGGATGTCACACAGCAGACTGTCACCGGAACGGTCCGCATGAAGCTTTACAAAGGCAATTGCATGCCGGCCGGAGCAAAATCCGACTACTCCCTTTACAGTGAAGAGCTTTCTACCTTCGGCAGGGATGCGGTCTACAATCAAAAGGATGCGGAAGGCTTCATAAACCTCTTCGGTCTGCCTATGAAGGTCCAGGCATTGATGAAGGAGAAAAATAAAAATAATAAGTAAAAAATAAAATATAAACATCAAAAAACATCAAACTATACCGGGGACATTTCGCAAAAGCCCAAGCTTTAAGGCAGCGAACTGTCCCCATAAATATGAACTGGCTGGAGATGATTGTGTGAAACTTTGGGGCGGAAGATTTCAAAAAAACACCGACAGGTCGGTGGATGACTTTAATTCATCCATAAGATTCGATTGCAGGATGTATAAGCAGGACATTCGAGGCAGCATGGCCCACGCCAGGATGCTTGGAAAATGCGGCATCATTTCTGAAGCCGATGCGAAACTCATTCAGAAAACCCTGGCTGAAATCCTTGACGATATCGAAAAAGGCCTGGTGGAATTTGAGGTGGATGCGGAAGACATCCATATGAATGTAGAAAAAATCCTCATATCAAGGATAGGCGATGTGGGTAAAAGACTGCATACGGGTAGAAGCCGGAATGACCAGGTGGCCCTGGACATCCGCATGTATCTAAAGGATGAAATCAATAATATCCGGGACATGCTTATTTCCCTGGAAAAAGTGCTGCTGGAAAAGGCAGAGGACAACCTGGATACCATACTGCCCGGCTATACCCATCTTCAAAAGGCGCAGCCCATCACCTTTGCCCACCATATAATGGCTTACTGCCAGATGTTCAAAAGGGACATAGAGCGGCTGGAAGACTGCTTCAAAAGGACAAATGTGATGCCCCTTGGTTCCGGGGCACTGGCGGGTACCACCTATCCCCTTGACAGGTATATGGTAGCTGAGGAGCTTGGTTTTGCCGGAATAACGGAAAACAGCCTTGATGGCGTAAGCGACAGGGATTTTGCGATAGAACTGGCATCATGTCTTTCCATTATTATGATGCATCTCAGCAGATTCAGCGAAGAGCTTATATTATGGTCTTCCCATGAATTCAGCTTCATAGAGATGGACGATGCTTACAGCACCGGGAGCAGCATCATGCCTCAGAAAAAGAACCCTGATGTTGCCGAACTGGTGAGGGGCAAATCGGGAAGGGTTTATGGAAACCTTATGGCTCTCCTGACAGTCATGAAATCCCTGCCCCTTGCCTATAACAAGGATATGCAGGAGGACAAGGAAGCCATATTTGATTCCGTGGATACTGTAAAGATGTGTATTCCGGTATTCACAAGAATGATAGCCACCATGAAAATCAGAAAGGAAAACATGTATAAGGCTGCCCAGGGCGGTTTCACCAACGCCACCGACATGGCTGATTATCTCGTCAAGAAAGGCATCCCTTTCAGGGACGCCCATGCCATTATAGGTAAAATGGTACTTTACTGCATAAACAATAACAAAGCCATTGAAGAACTGTCGTTGGAGGAATTTAAGAATTTCTCGGGCATAATTGAAGAAGACGTATATAATGAAATCTGCCTTGAAAAATGTGTTTCCGAAAGAAAGCTGCCCGGAGGACCTGCCAAGGAAAGCGTAATGAAGTCAATAAGCAATTTGAAGGAGCATCTCGCTTCTTTGAAGCAGAGTTTGTAATAGATATTTTATGATAGTAAAATAGCAGGGCGGCTCCGGCCGCTCTCCTTATTTTTCGATTATCTGCACTTTTACATTGAGCTTTCCGGATTCCATACCTATATGAATTTTACTTATATCCACACCCTTTTTCTGCAGGCTGGCAACCAGATCCCTTCTTATATTCTCTGCAATATTGCCGCTGGTGCATGTACTGTTTGCTATTTGCTTTTTAAAGAACATGATATCCCCCCTTGTCCATCTTAAATTATGTTATAATATTTCCCCATATTTTCATAATATTTCCATCTAATGTAATGGATAAATCTGCCCTGTCCGCTGAAGCACAGTTGATTTTTCATGGCTTATTTCTGTTTGACATACTCACGGATTCTTTTGACAAGTGTAAAATAGATTGTTAAAACTCTATATGGCGCTATTATATGTCACTAATCTTTGCAAGGAAGGGATATATTTAAAAAGATGAGGCAGATAAGTTTTATGCTTTTGATTTGCTTTATTTATTCTCTCAATTTACTTTTCGACTTGGCCTTATCGATTATTCTTTCCTTTACTTTATCATTTTAGCTTTCGCTTTCCAAAGTATAGAAATATGATACACATAAAAAAGCAAGCCTTAATCAGCCTGCTTTTAAATCATCCCTGTTTGACCTTTTTATCCAGGGCTTTACCTAAACTATACCATGAATCTCTAAGTTTGAATCTTATTTCTTCATCCAGAGTACTCTCTATTATTCCATTCAATCTTTTTCGCATCTCGAAATACTCAAGAATGTTAAACTCCGGCTTCTTGAGCAGCTCCTCCATTTCTTCCACCCATTCATTGACATACTGAGACCCTATGAACTCCCTTGATATCTTTTTCTTTAAATGTGTGATTACCAGCTTTATAGCCTTTCTTTTCACATCGACATCAGTTTGTTGTTTCCGCATAGCCTCTTTTGCCATTCCAAACACTCCTTAAAAAATAATAAAGACAATCGCAACTGATAACACAATATGGGTTTTGACCATGGTATACCCATTTATAACATATTATATCACATAAATATATAAATATCCACGGAATAAGTATGTAAAAAGCTTTTTAGCCATGGATATCCCGGTGAAAAAAAGAAGGGATACGATTGCTGTGCGGCCGGCACTAAGCCCGGTACCGGCCGGCAGCGTTAAAACCATATTCCACATTCTTAAAAGAGCCTTTACCAATGCAATTATAAGTATGGACAAAATTAGATATAATAATTCCTTGTCTTTATAATTTGATATTATCTCTCCAAAACTGATAATAAGGGTAGTTTATTACAACAGGCAAAACTATGCTTAACCTTTTAGTAGGTAATCAGCTTCTTGTTCCCAAGCTTGCTTACATCGATTTCATCTTTCTTTTCCTCCGGTACAGTTATGGTATCCGGGTTCCCATCACTTACGTATTCCTGGCTCCTCGAAATATTGTCCAGCCACCAGGATAAATCCATCTCCACCTTCTTGAGTCCCGAAGCTCTGACCCTCGGTGTGTACAATGAGCCATAGTTGATGTTGATAGGAGTTACGGTCGGGTCTGCTCCTACTCCCAGCAGGATAAGGTTTTGATACTTAGCCCCCTCATATTCTCCCTGCACTAAATAATTCCTCAGGCTTTTATCCCCGGTACTGTTGCCCAAGGGCAAAGCCATGGTTTCCATTTTGTAGCCCGGGATAAGCTCCTCCATCCTTTTCTGGTTTGCTCCCAGCTCCATCTGCACCTCTTGCGCAGTCTTGACATTAAGCAAATTGACATGGTTATATGTGTGATTTCCTATTTCAAATCCCAGGTCTATTAAGTACTTGAGCTTTTCGGCCAGAGTCCCTGCTCCGCCTTCAAAGGTGCCTCCTCCCAGGTTCACATAAAAGGTCCCTTCAAGGCCAAAATCCGGATGCTGCTCATAAAATTCCATCATTACGCCCACCGCCGACTTTTTATTAACCACCAGCTTCCCATCCTCTTCAACAAGACTGAACTGTCCTGGGGTACCGTCATCAAAAGTAAACACCATGGGTACACATCCGGCAGGGACATCTATATTGTCATTTAAAAAGTCCTTCATGCTGATCAATCTGTATCCTTTGTCATACAGCGTCTGAAGCAGGTTCCTGAATTCATCGAAGGTGGTGACATATTCCATATCACCGGATTCATATTTCTCTATAAAACGATGGAACATAACTATCATAACCTTACCGGCCTCATTAGGCTTTACCTTTTCCAGGTCGATTTCAGGGCGGACAGTCTGGTCATCCTTCTGATTCCCGGCATCGCTGCCGGTTTCCTGAGGCGAAGTCCCGGTATTCTCGTCTGGTATGGTTGCTTCGTCGGAATTTGAGCCATCCTCCTGTGTACCTTCCGCCGTGGAAGATTGAACCGTGGACTGGCCGGGATTTTCGTTTTTGGGAGACAAAGCTCCGTTGCAGCCTCCAAGCAGCAAAGAAAGTGAAATTGTTGACGCCATAAGTATTTTGTATAATTTTGTCATCTGTATGCACCTCGTATAGTTTTATGATGAGCCTTTAATGCTCTCCCCCTATAATTCATTATATAATAGCGCTTATGTAAATCCAAATACATTTTTCAAACTTATGAATAATTTGGTGCAAAGTTTGACAAAATAATTTTGAGGGCGTTTTTTGTTGATATAATATATTATTTATATCAACATGCCAAGATAACACAAGAAATAAATGACTATATAAGGAGCGCTTGTATGAGCAAAGATATTTTCAGAAACAAAAAGGATTTTGCCAGGGCTGAGTTTGCAACTGAAATCCCTGAACACAAAGGACATCCCGTGCCAAGGGAAGTAAAATCCCAGAAAGCGCAGCTGGAAAGCTTCGGTGCTCCAGGCATGGTGGAGAGAAAAGACAAAAAAGTGAAAATGGGCCATAAGCTTAAGTAGTATGAGTGCGGAAATGTACCGCACTCATTTTTAATTTTTAAAGCACACTTCTAAATCTTTATCTCCATTCTGCCGCAACTCTTCAGGCCATCCCACCGGAACCTCCCCAGAATGGCCTTACCCGTCGGTTAAGCTATTTCTTGTCCCCCGCCTGTGATATAAATCACGCATATATGTGTTATTGGCAACATTCAACCTTCTTGATCTTAATTAAAATTATAACATCTGGATGATTGAAATGAATTTCAAGGAGGTATTTTAATGTTTTGTTATCAATGTGAACAATGTCCGAGCGGCGGATGCACAAAAGTAGGCGTATGCGGCAAGGATGAAACTGTTGCAAGTCTTCAGGATACAATAATTTTCGGTTTGAAAGGCATAGCGGCTTATGCTACCCATGCAAGGCAACTGGGTTATACGGACCCCGAAATTGATGCCATAACCCATGAAGCCCTTTATATGACACTTACCAATTCGAACTTTAATGTTTCAGAGCATATAGATATGGCACTGAAAGTGGGATCTGCCACCGTTAAGGTGATGGACCTGCTGGACAGGGCTCACACATCAAGGCTTGGAATTCCGCAACCTGTTACGGTTACAGAGGATAGAATCGAAGGAAAGTGCATACTGGTTACAGGCCACAACCTGTATGCCCTGCAGGAATTGCTCAAGCAGTCGGAAGGCAAGGGAGTCAACGTATACACCCACTCAGAAATGCTTCCGGCCCACGGCTATCCGGAATTGAGAAAATACAAGCACCTCAAGGGAAATGTAGGTAAGGCTTGGTATGACCAGAGGAAGGTGTTTGAAGAATTCCCGGGCGCAATACTGGGAACCACCAACTGCCTCATGCCCATTAAGGGAACATATTTTGACCGTTTCTTCTCCTATGACGTACATGGTCTTGAAGGAGTAAGAAAAATCGAAAACAATGACTTCACTCCGCTGATAGAAAAGGCACTGTCCCTCCCGGAAGCCAATGTTCAGTCGGACAAAACCCTGATAACCGGTTACCATCATGAGACCGTTCTGGGATTGGCCCCTGAAATCATCGATGCGGTAAAAACAGGAAAGATCAGAAGGTTCTTTGTCATAGCCGGTTGCGATGCTCCTGGCAAAGGCGGTGAATATTACAGAGAGCTGGCTCTCTCCATTCCCCAGGACTGCGTCATCCTGACCACCTCCTGCGGAAAATTCAGGTTCAATGACCATGATTACGGAACGGTTCCCGGGACAAACATCCCCCGCTACATTGACCTGGGCCAGTGCAACAACTCGGGTTCGGCAGTGAAAATCGCCGTCGCCCTCGCCAATGCCTTTAACTGCACTGTAAATGATCTGCCTCTTTCCATCGTTCTGTCATGGTTTGAGCAAAAAGCGGTGGCTATACTTCTGGGGTTATTCAGCCTTGGCGTAAAAGATATCCGCATAGGGCCCAAGGCGCCTGAATTCCTGTCGGAAGGAGTTGTAAAGGTTCTTCAGGATACCTTCAACCTCAAGCTTATAGGGGATGCAAAAACAGACCTGCAAGAGATGCTGGGATAAATCCACAAGGTTCCTACTAGTATATGAAAGAAAGGCTCTGTGTCCTGAAACATCGAGCCTTTCTTTATTCATTAAACAGTAATATAAATCTTTTAGCACGACAAACGAGTAAAATCAATAAAAATGTCTTTCCGTTATAATCTTTTCTGTTATCTATTGTCAATTGGTACAGCTTGCACTTCCAAATCTCCAACGCAGTCAAAAACACGAACCTTTTTGCGCTGGCCTGGCAACATCTCAAAAAAGTTATCATCAAACCGCACGGTATCATCCGGACAACGCAGATAAACCAACGGGCAATAGGTTTTTGACGAGACTGTGACAAGCAGCTCATTTCCTATTTGCTCCATTTTTTCTATCTTTAAGCCGGCATTCTCAACAGAGATATCGCGATAATATCCACGAATACTCGTGGCAACGCCAAAGAAATCACCATCGATTTGACGCACATAATAAGCGCCGTCAAATCCCATATCCTTTGCAGGAAACTCAAATTGCATTCGGGAATGAGCAGCCATATCAACGCTCCACAAACCAATAGATTGCATGTCTCCCTTGAAAGTAAAAAATCCGTATTCCAATTCTGCCTTTAGATCCTCAGGTGTTTCGTTAATAACCGTAACCACAGCAGTTCCCTGCTCAGCCCGCAGGATAAGTTTACGTGGTTCAAAGGCTCGTTTTAGAAAGTAGTAGCTGATCTTTCGGGTCAGATAGTAGTCTATGGGTGTCCATCCTGTCTCCGGCCAGCAATCGTTATACATCCATATCAAACAGCCGGAGCAGTGCTCAAATCGCCTAAGGGCCAATGCCATGTCGGCATACATAAGCCCCTGCACGATACCGCCATAGAGAAGATAACCGTCCAAATCATGCAGCTTTGCTTCATCTGCAAGATGCACCCGGATACGCTCTACAATGTGCTCATGCTTTTTATGATGTTCGCCATGGTGTCTCCATATCTCGCCATCCATGGAAACAGGCTCGCCACAATGATAACGTTCGACAGAGCTTCTAACGAGGGGTCCATGGAAACCATATTCGCTGGAAAAACGCACCTTTGCCGCCAATCGGTCAAAAGCATAAAGGTCAGCTGCATTTTTCATGCCGATTTCACTATCTTTACGCATGTGGTTCCACACATGGGTGTCACCTGCATACAGGCTGTTAGCACGGTCTCCGAAAAATGGCGAGCTGGGCATATAAGGAACGCGGGGCGCATGATTACGCACGATTTCGGGGAAGATGTAATTAAATAATCTGCTGCCGAAGTAATAATCTGCCTGTTGATGCTCATCAAACCAGTCCGTATACGACTCATGCACTTCATTGTTGCCTGTCCAAACAGCTATGCAGCAATGATGAGCAAGACGTTTTACCTGATACTCTGCTTCCAGTCTTGCCTCATGTACGAACCAGGGAAGATGATCAGGGTAATATGCGCAAGCATACATGAAATCATGCATAACAAGAATTCCTTTTTGCGAGCAATAATCGTAAAACTCATCCGGTTCGTACAGACCTCCTCCCCATATACGCAGCATGTTGCTATTCATATATGCGGCTTCATCAACCAATGTACGATAGGTAGAAAGCGGAATACGAAGATACACAGAATCAGCAGGCACCCAGTTGCCACCCTTGCAAAAAATTGGGACACCATTTACAATAAACCGGAATTCACGACTTCCATCAGGAAGTTTATCCTGACGCAATACAAGAGTTCTTAAACCAACAGTTTTTGGCTGCATTTCATTTTCATGGCCTCTGCAGATTACACCTGCTCTGGCAATATACAGATTTTGCAGACCATAACCATTTGGCCACCATAACTTTGCCTTTTCAATTGTTTTGTATTCTGTGATAAAGTTAATCCCTCCGGCAAGGTAGAGATCCTTTCTTTCGCATATCACCCTGCCATTTGCATCGCATATTTCGTACCACAGCACAGCATCGTCAGCACTGCATATAGACAGATTTGTGATTTCAAAATATAGCTCAATATCAGCTTTATTATCATGTATCGACACGGTGTCCGCACGAAAACCGGTAATATGAGCACCACTTACCCCTCTGAGCTCAATCTTTCTTCCAATGCCGCATGTCGGTACAGGTTTACACCAATCCCAGCCCATACTGTAAGCGGGCTTGCGAAGATACACACGTTGGTCGGCTATACCGTTACCGTTGGCACAGTAATAGCTTATGCTATCGTTGGGGTAATGGTCTTCGAAACCCGACGTCAAACGAATGATAATCTGGTTTGATCCTTCCCTCAGATAACGTTTTACGTCTATGTCAAGTGGCCTGAATGCATTTTTGTGGCTTGCAACCGGCATATTATTGATGATTATATCCGCTTTGTAATCCAGTATTTCAATATATAACCGCACTTCTTCGCAGTTCAGAAGCTCCTTATCCACTTCGAATTCCCGCAAAAACCACCAGGAGTAGTCACATATCCACAAGCAGTCATCGGTGTTTTTCTTATCCAAAGGTTCTTCGAGAAGGTTATTTTCCATAAGTGGCGTAATAACATCGCATGGCACTTGTGCCTGTATAAATCCCTGCTTGGCAGGGAAACGGCGTTTAACACCATGGATAAATGAGAACTTCCCCTTTGGGCGTCCAGCCACCTCTGCGAACCGTTCCGGTCCCACGTCGATAAATTCGGCACGAAGTCGCCATGTGCCTGCCAAATCCAATGTCTTCATATACGCACCTCTTTTATTAATTTGTGAATTGATTTTATGGCAAGTGTCCCATTCCAATAGCTGTATGGGGCACTATAGCAGAAAGGTATTACAGCCTCATCTTTTTCAACTATTTTCCTATAGCTGAGATATATTCCTGATATTGCTGTTGCTGCAATTGTTGCTGGTAAGTATTGCCGGATCAATGTAACCTGCAGTAAAGCACTCCCGCATAAATGCCAAAGCTTCTTTCATTTCAGGCTGTATTGAGCCATGGGAAACCTTGCCGTCTTTAAGGACAAAATTAATTGGATCTGCTTTAAATGGATACATGAAAGGTGCCCAGCTGCGCCATTCGGTTCCTGCACCCGTAAAGCCATATGTATCATCCTGGCCGTTTTTATCCGGATCATCCTCTGTAAAGGCACGCAGCATTTCCTTGAACTCTTTTGTATTCGTAAGCGCTTTCATATTCAGTGCTTCCAGCCAGTCCTGACGAACAAGCAATGTCAAGCAACAAGATTCGGAGACATCACCGGGAATACGCCAAATAGTTCCGTCA
This sequence comes from Clostridium thermosuccinogenes, assembly GCF_002896855.1. NCBI lineage: Bacteria > Bacillati > Bacillota > Clostridia > Eubacteriales > Clostridiaceae > Clostridium > Clostridium thermosuccinogenes. The sequence continues at coordinate 3,796,291 of NZ_CP021850.1, forward strand.
TCATTTGCAGCAAGGAACATTGTCATATCGGTATAATATGTTGAATAATACTCGCGAATATTCGGATGTGTCATTATATTATGAGGTATACGATGCCAGGGAGCAGCATTAAGTAAATCCATCTATCTCTTACTATACGCCTTAAAATACTCTGCTCTCTGTTAATAGTAGATTCGGGTATATCTACTTTAACCATTACCCTCTCTCCATTTACTTAAATTTAAGTAATCCATTGCTTTTTATGTTAAAATAATAACCCTAAATTTACCTCTTGTCAACACAAAATTTAAACTGAAATTTATAAGAAATTAACTCATTTACATGGAAAGGAAAAAGAAATGGGACTTACCATTTAAGCCAGCATTGGACTACATACAAGCTCGATGCTTTGGATTGCGCTGTCTTAAGCCTCAAGCTTACTACAACACCATCTCAACCTGACCAGCACAACATGTTAATTTAACTCTTGACAGCACACAAGATTACTTATATATTATACTTAGTATTTAGGTAAATTAATAAACTAATTAAGTAAATTTTAACTTAAATTTTAATTAATAAACTGATGTTTTTTGTTTGACATGGCATATTTAGTTATTTATAATTTTGTTATGATTAAATAGCAGATAATAAGCATAAATGCATTTTAACTATCAGACAATTCGTATAGAATATATTGAGTATGTAAGAAAAAGCAGGAGGTTTACATGGGAGTTACGATGAAAGATCTGGCCAAAGAGCTGGGGGTAAGTATTGTTACTGTGTCCAAATCTTTGGCAGATAAAGAAGGTGTAAGTGAATCTGTTCGCCAGCAAGTTAAAGAGCTGGCTAGAAAAAGAGGCTATCGCATGAACAGGGTTGCTCGTCAGCTCAGGCAAGGTAATACTCAAAATATCGGCATACTTCTATCTGAATCTTTCGGACGAGGGCCCGAGACATTTTACTGGAGTGTTCACAGTCAGCTTTCATTACAGCTGACACAACTTAATTATACAAGCATACTGGAGATTGTTTCATCCTCCATGGAAAAAGAGAAAAAGCTGCCCTGCATGTTGCAGCAGAACAAGGTAGACGGTATTATTGTTTTAGGTCAGATAAGCGATGAGTACCTATCTTTCCTCAATGAGCAGAGTGTACCTTTTATTTTGCTGGATTTCTATACGGATAACGAGAAATACTTGTCGGTGACAACCAACAATTTTCAAAGCTCTTTTATCAGCACAAGCTATGTGATTTCATGCGGGCATAAAGATATTGGATTTTTGGGCAACATTCGTCATTCCACCAGCAGCATCCAGGATAGATTCCTGGGTTTTTACAAAGCCATGCTGGAACATGATCTACCCATTCGCGATGAATGGATTATCAACGATCGTACAGATAGAGGACGTATTCTGGAGCAATTCGCTCTTCCCAATAAACTTCCGACTGCCTTTGTATGCAACTGTGATGAATCGGCATACAAACTGCTGGAGCAGCTAAATAAAATGGGTCTTCGGGTTCCTGAAGATATTTCGCTTATTGGGTTTGATAACTCTATATACTCCCAGATCAGCAAACCTCAAATCACCACAGTCGCTGTCGATGTGGAAACACTCACACACAAAGCTGCGGAATTGATAACCTATTGCATAAACCATCAAAACAGTGCCTCCTCGTCCGTAGTTGTGCCTGGCAAAATGATTTACAGGGATTCTGTTCGCATATTAAACGAAAAATAGGATAAAACAGGTTTGCATATGGTGCACCCTGCTTTGCAAAGGAGGTGTATAATGTTGAGCACACAGCATATTTTTATCAGCGGAGCCGACAGAGGGCTTGGCTTTGGTATGACAGAGCAGCTTCTTTCCCAAGGTCATATTGTGTATGCGGGACAATACATGCCTGAATGGACTCAGTTAAAGGATTTGAAAGCTCGTTATCCCGATAGCCTTTTCTTAGTTCCGCTGGATGTGGGAAGCGACGAAAGTGTGAAAGCTGCCGCAGAAACTGTCGCCAACCTCACCTCTTGCCTGGATGTGCTCATAAGCAACGCAGGCATCAACGGACATAATGATAAGGATAAAGGTCTTCATATCGAAACCGATACAGCATTACTCGTATACAATGTTAATGCACTTGGCTCGGCAAGGCTTGTAGAACATCTTTTTCCATTACTGGAGGCAGGCAGTGAAAAAAAGCTCTGCTTTATATCATCAGAAGCAGGCAGCATCACGCAGTGTTGGCGTTCTGAAATGTTCAGATACTGCATGAGTAAGGCAGCCCTCAACATGTACGTTCGTATCCTGTTTAATCAGCTCCGGCCGAAAGGATACCGCTTCCGTCTCTATCATCCAGGCTGGATCCGTTCGTACATGAGCGGTAGTTTAAATCCGGATGCAAAACTGGATATTGCTGATGCCGCCCGTCTAGCTATTTCTTATTTCTTCTCACAGACAATAAATGAGGATGAGCTCGTGCTGTACGGTTATGACGGAGAACGCTTTTCCTATTGATAGGGGGAACCTAAGTGAATATTTTATTAATATGCAATGATTTTTATCATCCCGGAGAGATAATAGTTGAAGGGCTTTCTTTTCTGCGCGCTGAAGGACACACTCTGGATGTTCAAAGCGACGCTTCCTTTTTCCAACCCGATATACTGAAACAATACGAAGTTGTCATATTTGCCAAAAGCGATGAGGTAAGCGCTTCCAAGCGAGAAAAATGGGAAACGCCGGAGGTTCAGTGTGCATTGCAGGAATATGTTGAGCATGGCGGCAGGTTGTTCGCCATTCATTCCGGAATCGTTGGGCACGAGGGAACAGAGCAGCTGCGTACATTGATCGGATGCCGTTTTTCACATCATCCGGAGCAGTGCCCTGTTACGGTTCGTCCGGTAAAAAAACACACAATTACGGAAAACATCAGCGATTTCGTGGAAGTTGACGAGCATTACTTCATTGAATTGCTTACCGACGATCTTGACATCCTGATGCATTCGATTTCCAGATATGGCGAAGTTCCGGCCTGTTATACACGCACACAGGGAAAGGGTCGGATTTGTACCTTCACTCCCGGGCATAATCCTTCTGTATGGCAAAACCCTGTAGTGAGGCAAATAATGCGAAACGTCCTTAAATGGATGATGGAGACTGATGTTCCATCGCAGCTAAGGCGCCAGACATGAAGCATCAAAATGTAGATTCAATCAATAAAAAATATGAAAAGTGAAGTGATAACATGATATTAAAGATTGGTGCGGGAGAACTGAAAGGACGAATGGATGGAAATATGATTGCTTTTCTCGGCATTCCTTATGCAGAACCTCCTGTTGGGGAAAGGCGTTTCAAGCCTCCTGTAAAAAAGAAAGGCTGGAAAGGTGTATTGGATTGCACTGCTTTCGGGCCGCGTGCCATGCAGCCTCGGGCGCTTAACCCTGAGCCAGGAGTGGTTTACAGCGAGGATTGCCTGAATCTTAATGTCTGGACTCCTGCCTTGGACGGTAAAAAACGCCCTGTGGTTTTCTATATTCACGGTGGTGGACATGTTGAAGGCTCCAATTCCGAAGAAGGATTCGACGGACCTTCCATCGTCCAGGGACATGATGTGGTGGTTGTCATGCCAAACTACCGCCTTGGAGCTTTTGGGTATCTGTATTTGGGAAAGCTGCTGGGTGAGGATTACGCCATGTCTGGAAACCTTGGCTTGATGGATCAGATACTTGCATTGGAGTGGGTTCAGGAGCATATAGAAGCTTTTGGCGGTGACCCTCAAAATGTGTGTATTATAGGTCAATCCGCCGGGGGAAAGTCTGTTTTGAACATGATGATGGCGCCTGCAGCAAAAGGTCTGTTTCACTCTGCCTTTGCCATGAGCGGTGCATTGCAAAGCATCAAGGATATAGAAACCGTAAATGCGCTGGCTCTCAACTTTCTTGATGCTCTAAATATCCCATCGCAAAATGCTGCTTCCATTCTTGATGCCTCCCCACTGGAGATTATAAAAGCGCAATTAACTGCCCACAGCAAATATATCATGTTTGAAAGTTACGGTACTACCGCAGACGGTATTGTACTGCCTAAGGATGTATCTGCTTCTGTTATGAAAGGAGAAATACACGATGTGCCCCTTGTGATGGGATATATGGAAAAGGAACTTCACATCAACACCTCACTTCCTTACAATGTATTGAGTGATGACGATGTGGAAAGGCGTTTGCTTTGGAAATTCGGTGACAACGGCAATTATATTTTTAAGGAATACCTGAGATTAAAGGCTACACATGGCTATGTTGAAGCCTTGGGGAAGGTTTCTTCGTATTACACTTACATCAATGCCTACCTTCACACTGCAAGCCTTCTGTTGAAAAGCGGCTACCGTTCACCCATTTTCTTATACCGGTGGGCGTTTGGCGGTGCAGGTATTGCCTGTCATAGCACAGACAACGAGGCTCTGTTCAGAAGAACCCAGCCGGACAAAAAAGTGGGTTTTGAACAGACATGGAGTGAGATGGAGAGAATTTTCCACCAGTCTGTCATGCAGTTCATTAAGACAAAAAACCCATCCACCAAGGATATGCCACCGTGGCCCTCAGCACAGCAAAACAGCCAAATGCAAATGGTCATCGACATGCCTCCTCGGCTTGAACCCATCGATGTTTCCAGGTATGACACCAATTTACCCCTCAGCACAATGGTGGTAACGAGGCCATGAATACAGCAGAATTAAATATAAAGCAAGCACAAAACCTACATATTATTATGGTTTGAGTGGAATTATTGGAAACATGATTGGTGGATGGATAATTGAGCGCTATGGTTACCAGGCCATGTATGCAAACAGTATCGTTATCACACTTTCAGCCAGCTTGTTATTTGTTTTGGTACAAAAAGCAATGAAAAAACATAATAAAAATTCAAAAGAGGTGATGTATTATGAAACTGACAAAATACAAAGGTAACCCAATATTGTCCCCCAATCCGGAAAACGATTGGGAATCTCTCTGCGTACTGAATCCTGCTGTGGTACTTGATGACGATAACACTTTTAAAATGCTATATCGGGCGGCGGGAAATGATGAAGAGCATTATATCTATCTTGGCCTTGCCACATCCAAAGATGGTTTTACTTTTACTCGCGAATTCGACCACCCGGTTCTTGAACCTGATAAAAACGGAGCTGACGGTGGTGGTGTGGAAGACCCCAGGGCTATTAAGCTTGGAGATCATTATTATATCACATATGCTTCACGGCCTTATTTCCCCGGTCAGTATTGGCTTGGCGATGATAAAAAAAAGAAGCCAGTGCACGCCTCTGCCGAGCCTTTATTCCTTATGGAAAATAAAACCTGCACCCATCTTGCCATTACGAAGGATTTCATTCATTTTAAAAAACTTGGGCGCATTACGGATAGCCGTTATGACAACCGGGACGTGATATTGTTCCCCGAGAAAGTCAACGGAAAATATGTCCTTTTATCCCGGCCTATGGAATGGGTAGGGCCTGAGTATGGAACACCGGTACCGTCCATATGGATTTCCTACAGCGATGACTTGATGGAATGGGATACACACACTCTGCTGGCAAAACCGGAACAATGGTGGGAGGACAAAAAAATCGGAGCTTCCACCCCTCCGTTGCGCACAGAGGACGGATGGCTCTTGCTCTATCACGGAGTTAGTGAAAAGGATAGCATGTACCGAGTCGGAGCTATGCTTCTACAGCTCGACAACCCATCCAATATCATTGCCAGAACTACCGATTTCATCATGGAACCCGAATTTGATTTTGAAACCAATGGATATTACAACGGCTGTGTATTTCCCACCGGCAATGTAATCAAGGACAACATACTATATGTTTATTACGGAGCTGCTGACAGATATATCTGCGTGGCTACCTGCGAGATGGATGAACCGCTTTCATATTTAAAGTCCCAGGCCCTGCAGGTTAAGTAATATCATTCCCCCTCAATAATTTATATGCTGACTGGCCACGCTCTACACCACGTAAGTTACATATTGCCACCACCAAAATTTCACCAATTAAAGGGAACTCTCAAGATGATGCTTTTTGATTTGACAGCATTATTAAATAATCATCGTTCCGGTATCTCGTGGTGTAAGTTCAGAGTTTGGGCCAGTCAGCTTATTTTAAGTCAATCGTTCACCCGGCTTAGATGATTTGCCACATTCTCTGTCTTAAGAACTATTTCTGCAAACAATATAATTAAATGGAATTTTTTTCTGAGCATCATATCCTCTGATTAAAGACTGCTTCTGTAATCTCTCTGCAACGCCATTTTCAATTAACCGGCGCAATCACTAATGCTTGTAAAACACAATCAATAATGATAATGTATGAAACCGCTAAGGCATACAATATGGTATTGCCAAACGTATAGCACGACGAGCTCAACCAAACAAAATAAACTTGCCTGTTCTTGTAATATCATCCTGCATTGTGATAAAATCATCCTATGGAAATTCAATTGCATTGGTCATAATTGGCGCATGGTTTCAACAACCATGCTAAAACAGTTTTTACCATAATATTTTGCATGGGAGGAGGGTTAATTTTGCAGAATTTTGAAGAAAAAAAGCTTGTAAAGGGATTTCATCATGTGGCAATGCGAGTAAAAGATTTTGATGCGACTGTAAAGTTTTATACCGAGGTATTGGGATTTAAGAAGTCAATATCCTGGGGAGAAGGCGATGAAAGGGCCATAATGCTTGATGCAGGAAATGGCAACCATCTGGAGATATTTGCGGGTGGTTCAGGAGAAGCAAAACCGGAAGGTGCTTTTTTGCATCTCGCCCTCAGCACCGACAATTGTGATGAAGCTATTGAAAAAGTAAGAAAAGCCGGTATGGAGATCACCATCGAACCCAATGATGTGGTAATCAACAGCAATCCTCCGACTCCTATAAGAATAGCCTTTTTCAAAGGGCCTGACGGAGAGATTGTAGAGTTTTTTCAGTACAGATAGAAGGAGAAAATATGGACCTATACAAATATGACACCCATGTACACACCGCAGAAACCAGCCCCTGTGCGCGAGTAAATGCGGCAGAACTGGTACACCTTTATAAAGATGCCGGTTATCAGGGGGTAGTAATAACCGATCATTATTTTGACGGCTATTTTGACAGTTTGGGGGATATCAGCTGGGAAAAAAAGATAGACAATTTCCTGGAAGGTTATAAAAATGCTTTAAATGAGGGCAATAAAATTGGCCTGGATGTCATCCTTGGAATGGAACTGCGCTTTCGTGAGAATTTCAACGATTATCTCGTATATGGGATAGATGAAGCCTTTCTTAAAGAAAACAAGGAGCTGTACAATCTCAATTTAAGCCAGTTCAGAGAATTGATCAGCAATAAAGGCATTCTGATTTATCAGGCGCATCCTTTCAGACTTCATATTATCCCAGCCGACCCTGGACTCCTGGACGGAGTGGAAACCTTCAACGGCAATCCCAGGCACGACTCAAAGAATCACAAAGCACTTAAGTTTGCTGAAGAGCATGGTCTTAAGATGCTATCAGGCTCGGATTTTCACCAGTATGAGGATATTGCCCGCGGAGGAGTTATAATCCCTGAGACTGTCCGCTCATCGAAAGACTTTGCCAGGATTCTGGACGAAGGCGGGATAGCAGAGCTTATAGTTTCCGGGTAAATTTGCTTCCTTTTAAAAATCAGCATACAGTAAAATCAGGACGCAGTTTAAATACTGACGAAAACCTTGCAGATCCCATTTGCAAGGTTTTCGCTTTTTTATCGTATTTTTAAGCAAGACAGATCATTTTTAACGACGAAGATATTGGGTAACCTTTTAACATCCTCATAAATACTATAACACTGGGGAATAAAAAATAAAATGGCTGAACTCCCCGGACAAAGCATTTTGGGGTGGTGATATAAGGTTTATGATAAAATGCAACAGCGAATATACATTGGAAGATGGGCATCTAGAGATTCCCACCGCCGGCTCTCTTTCAAAGCCAAAGGAACTGGTGTACATACAGGCTCTTAAAATTATGAGCCAGTTTTCAGTTAAAAAGCGAGTAACAAGGAATATTGCCCTCACACCGGGGAAAGGGGTAACTTGTCCCTCTTTTAAATTTATCGGTGCGGACAACTTTCAGATCATCGGCATCAATGCGATATCCCATGCCAATCTTCCGAAAAAGAAGAACATGAAAAGGTTTCAACTGTCGATTGAGGTCAAATATGACCTGCTATACTCCGACGGATTCAATAAGCTGGTACAGACCGATATGGCAATTTTTAATATCTCGTTAAATAATGTTTACTGTCCTGATTCCAGCATAAAATGCTACACGAGAGGACTTTGGAATGCTGCAGCCCGGGAAACCACCAGTTGTGGACCGATTATTGAAGTGGAAGCGCTGGCGGAAGAATTCGGCGATGTATTATCTCCCTGCACAGGGGCGTTAATACTGGATGTAGGCGTGTTTTTCAGCATCAGGTTTGAGCGTTATGTGCAGCTTCTTGTTCCAACTTACGGCTCCTTTCCCGAGCAGATTTCTACAAAAGAGAGTTTCATGTATTTAAGTTAAGGAAAGGAGTTTTGATATGTCTGTTGCTAATATTCCACAAAACAGCAAGCATTCCGGCGCATCATTGCAGGATGTGTTATCCTCGCATCTGGCTTCCATAGCCTACATGGGATCAGGTCTGTCAAAACTTATTGACTTTGAAGCCGATGCAATCAGCTTCATCGCAGATTGCAGTCCACATTGCCAGGACATTGAAGATATTAACAAGAGTGTGAACCAGGTTATGAAAAGCATTATAAAATTGCAGATGCTGCTGCAATTCAAATTTGAAAGTATTTGCAGGTTCTGGAGCGTTCCTTGGACTTCCCCCATACCGGACGGCAGCTTGGCTGCTGATACTGCTGCGCCGGGTGATGCCGTATCCGATGTATCCATGATGGGCAACGGCATGCCCGATATATCCAAATCTTCCTGCCCCGTGCCTGATGCAGATGTGCCAGACCATGGTAAGGGAGATGAAACAACAGCAGCCTCTGATATGTCTTCCGGAAACAAGCCGCATGGTGCAGACGAAGTACAGAACACGGATAATTCTGAAAATAACGGCATGACGCACAGTTCGAAAAAAGCACTTGCTTCCGATGAAATACATGCAGGAAATCCAATACAGGAAACAGATAAACTGCAGGGTTCGGATAAAACCCATAAGCCGGATGAAATATATAGTCCGGATGAAGTACATAAACCGGATGCCTTACATACTCCAAATGAAGTCCATGATGCGGATGAAATGCATGTTTTAGACCAAATGCATGGCTCGTGCGAAATACATGGCCCAGTTGAAATACACGGAAAGGAAACGAAAAATTCAAATGAGTTATATGAGGCAAAAAACCAGGCATATGCGGTAAATCCCTCCGCATATATAATAAAAGGCCGGGCCTTGGGCTTTGTATCCAATACACAGGATCCCTTCCACAGGGGCATTGCCATTATACAAGCCTGCGTAAGGGCTGAAAATTCGGACAAAAAGGATAATATCCTTTACTACAGCGTACATAAGGATACTGTCATGCAGATCCATTCGGTTCTTCCCGGCAGCCTCAAAGTGGAGCGGATTGCAGAAAGCAATTCCGGAAAGCTTGTGATACAAGGAATGGGAACTATTGTGCATAGAGAACGTTGTAAACCGGACGTGTGTGACAGTGGTAGCTTTACAATAACAATTTATTATTCCGGCAACCAGTTTACTGCCGATAGCTTACATGTTTCAGTAAAGGCAGGCAAAAACCCCGCTTTCAACCATGACAGCGGAAAAATCAAGCTTGACGGGCCGGATTTTACCATAGTAACGTTATGATAAATAAAGCATAAACTAATTATTAGCATTGAAAAAGTAAGGGAGTAATCAAAATGCTTTCTTATGACGGCCAGGATGATGCGGGAGCCTCTATTTGTATCGACAGTGATGATTCAATGATATCGCTTTTAAACTCCATTGCCTGTGATGAGCTTGATCTTGCCAATGCCCTGCATGCGGAGGCAGAGCAGATAAGATCGATACTGAGGAAAATGAAGGATAAAAAAGCAGCCTTTTCGGTAAAGGATCTTGTGGATATAAACCGAAGTGTAGAAGAGAAGATGAGGAATATAATCAAAGATGAGATCCTCCTTCATTTTAAGCTTGAAAATGCCATGGGACTACATAGTAAAAATCCTTCGGGCGATCAATGCCTATAATACGGGACACACTACTCATCTGCTATTTTTCAACGTGGTGTGTCCCTTATTTTGTACTGCTTATTCAAGGCTGCCAAACCCTGCCAGCAGCTTGGCATAGTACAGTCTCCCGGCTTTCAGAGAATAATACAGCTTCCAGTCATTGATATTTAGCGCTATAGTTGGATCCGGGTCCCGGTTATTGATTTCTATAAGCCATAGGTTACCCTGGCTGTCTATGCCCACATCCACTCCGAGATCTCCGCAGTTTATTCCATACTCATCCAGTGTGTTGCAGGTTCGTACTGCAAAATCCCGGATTTTTTCCTCCATGGACAGGACTTCATCTTCGGACGAAGACATGGCCCTTTTTAGAATCTCCACCGCAGGAAACGCTGTTCCTCCGCTGGAAATATTGCTTACAACACTTTCCCTGTCTCCACACCGTCCGATAATAGCTTTGCATACCCATTTCCCGGATTGATCCTTTTGCACAACACACCTGAAATCAATTATCCGGCCTCTGTATCTCAATAGGTCTATCCCCTGCTGAATAAGATATCTTCCCTGATAAAAACGCTTGGTTATGAAATCGATTATTTCATCCGGATCCTTCAGCTCAATTCTGTAATTTTCCCCCTGCTCGCGGTACTGGAAAACCATTGCTCCGTCTTCCCTGCTTATCCGGACAACTCCTCTTCCCTGGAGCCCTGAGACCGGCTTTACATATATCTTCCCGAATTTTTCAGTCAAATCCAGTACATCCTGGTAGGATTGGTATAGCTGAGTATATGGGATGTTTATATGGCTTTCATATCTACCCATATCCCCGGAAAACCATTGATACATCTCCCACTTGCTGAAATACCTGCTGTTGAACATTTTATCTCCTATGACCGACAAAAAGTGATTTTTCCATTTTTCGCTGAGTCCAATGCTGCGGTAAATTGCGGAAGGGTATGGAAATACTCCCCTCTGCCAGCAGTCTTTGACCGGGTTGAAGCAATATCCCTCCACCAGCCGGTTTGCTGTGTCTACGCGGTCCAGGGCAAAGACCACAATGGCTCCATGCACCCTGGAATATTCCCTGACATAGGTCATCATCTTATTCAGGCGCCCTTCCGTCAGGTTGGAATTCTTTGCGCTGGCCAGAAGCCCGATATATGGGCCTATGTTTATCTCATTTCCGTTGACGCGCACCTCATATACTGGATAATCAGGAATGCGCAGCTCCTCCATTAGTTTATGCGAGAGCAGGATGCTATCTTCGGACACCTCACTGCTCATTTTGATATCTGTATAATATTTATGGCTGCCAAAGCATGCATAGGCAAACTTCTTCCTACCAAGCCCTATTTGCTCTGCCGTTTCCGGATGTATAACCAGTTTTGCATTTTTATCTTCACATGCTTTTACTGTAAATACATTACTCATTTCTCACACCCCTGCTTAAAGTCCGTCGCCGAATTCTGTAAGGGAAAGAGCGTACAAAAGCGGAGTATAGCGTATGGATAGGTAAGTCTGCCGGTCCATTATTTTGAACCCTTTAAAACTGGGAAATACATTGGCTTCAATCAGCCATATATTTTTTTCCGTATCCACCGCGATATCCATGCCAAACTCTGCAAAATGCTCTCCCATTTTATCCATATATGAACAGAATTTTTGACAGAACTCGTTTATTTCCTGTGAAAGGAATTCACAATCTTCGGCAAATGCCCGGTACAACGCCTCTTCCAAGGTTAATGCATAACCTCCCCTGGATATGTTGGTAAGATGGCTGTTGCTGTTGGAGACCCTGCACTCAATGCCCGTGCATCCCCATGTATGATCAGGTCTTTTTTGCATCACGACCCTGATGTCAAAAAGGGAATTGCCTATCCTCGCCAGAGATAAGTACTTCTGGATCAGATACCTGTTGAACAGGTTCGGATTGTTGGCAAAAAATTCCCTCAACGATTCATTGTCATGGAGCACGGAAACCACAGGATTTTTATATCGGTAATCGGTAACTTTGTATGCATCGTCAATCTTTTCAATAATGCAAATACCCCTACCCCTGGACAAATCTATCGGTTTCAAAATCACCTTGGAATGGCTGTCAATAAATTTTTTCACCTGTTCAAAATTAAGAGACAGATCTGTTGGCGGAAGATATTTGCTCAGCTCATTGTTTTCTTTTACAGCCTCATACATCTGATACTTGGAAAAGCGGTAGGAATTAAACAGCCTACCTCCGGTAAAATCCATCAATTTATCTATATGTTTTGGACTGGAGTGAAAATCCCTCCTGTAAATCACGTCTGGAAGAGGAAAGCAGCCATACTCCCATGATGCCGTGGCGATATTATAATAAAGGCCGTAAGCTGAATTCCTATTCCAGTTGACCGATTTAGGCGAAAAGGCATAAATTAATCCGCCGACTTTGTTGTATATTCCAAGACGGTCGGAATATTTTTTCATATGCCTTGGATTGTACCGGTGGGTATGGACCCCCAGTAAAAGACCTATAACAGGTCCTATCGATATGCGGGTATCGGTGATAACAATCCGATAAACCAATGATTCCGGGATCAGCAGCTTATCCTTCAGTTTGTTTGACAGCCTGATTTTCCCGGGATTCTCAAAAGAGCCTTTCTCCAATTTCAAATCATCGGTATATAGAATTTTTGCTGTGGCAGTCTTTCCACCGAATTTAACCTCTATTGACCGGCTGCTGTCCGCTTCCGTTGATAATGATTCAGGTAAGTAAATAATCTCGCGATCCGAAGGTACAACCTCTATTTTAGCCCACATAACCCCACTCCTTTGCATTTTGACCGCTGTTAAATGTCCAGTTGTCCTGAAGTAAACATCTCAGCATATTCCAGTATATTCCTGCACAGAGCAATGCGTACTTTCCTGTTCTGCTTTTTGCTCAGCAATTTGCTGTCCCATCCGCCAAAACTCAAGAAGTACGAAATTCCGTGTCTGTCCAGCACAAAATCAACATATCCTATTCCCAGGTCAGGAATATAACATTCTATGCATTTGATTATCCTTTTGGCATATGCATCTATCTTTCTTCCAAGCTTGTCATAAACTCTTTCACCATGGGGAATTATCGTCCTTTGCAGGACCTTCCATTCTCCGTCATATGTTCTGAACAGGCAGGCCCTTATTATAAAAAGCCTGTTCCTATAAGCAACCAGATCGGGAGTCTTCAAAAGAAGCCATCTCTTACCCCGCATGGCCGGATGAATTACGCTCTGAATGTCAAACCTGTGACAGCGCATGCTGCCATGTTCTCCAAACAGATCAAAACCGACATCCGACTGTCTGCCGTAAATAATCCTGCCCGGACTTGCTCCCTTTTCAGGTTTTACCAGGAAATTTCCGACTTTTGTGAAATCAAAGTAAAGGTCTTCCTTATCATAATGGATATAAGGAAGAACATATTTTCTGGTTTTACGGCTGGAAATCAGCATCTCCATTATGGACCATTGATTATATTGATTTACCCCGTTAACTATGCGGATGCCTTCAACCTCCATCAGGCTTCTCATCTTTTTTATATCAGATCTGGTGCGCTGTCTGGCAAAATTAAAAATGAGAGAAGGCAGTGCGGTTTTCACAGGCGTAATTTTATCCTCCGTGATAATGCTTCCCACCGCTGTTCTTTCAGGAATACTGATGTTTCCCAGGCTCATTACCATTATCGATATGCCCTTGCCCTTTATCAGAGGCTTAAAAAGAGCATACAGGCGTTTGGTATAAGCCCTTTCCTTTTTAGCATTGCATAATATCCCCACCATATAAATTCATCCCCGCTTCGCCATTATATTTCGATCACTCTTCCAGTTCATCCATATCTTCTACTGCCCGAAGCAGTGCTTCTACATTTTCCAGCTCAAACTGGAGCAGCATCTGTAGTCTTGTTACGTTCCTCATAACACTGTTCACCGATTCATTTACATTTATGAACGCATCGGTATTTCCAGATATCCTCGTAGCCTTCTGCAGCATCTCTCCTTCGGCGTTAAGAATCCTGGAAAGGGCGGTGTCCTTCATTGCTATGGATTCCATGATATCTGCCAGCGCTTGCTCCGTGTCGATTATGGGAATAGAAAATTGCGGCTCATAAGATTGCATAATAAAACCTCCGTGTTTAATATTGACATTCATTATAAGGTATGCAGCGTTAACATAAGATGATACAAGGTTTAGAAATTCTTTCTTAAGGTTAAAACGCCTGTCTGCTGCCGTCATAAACTACCTCAGTTTAAGCCTGTACCTTTTCAAACTCAGCACCGGCCTGAATTTGTCCTTATAGGCGCGGAGTCCTCCCGGTCCCAAGTCGCTCCCGGTATTCATGTATTCAATTTTCGGGTTAATCTTATTAAGCTCTTGGGCAAATTTCACTATCATAAATTCTGACAACCCGTCATAATTCTTCATAAACTTAGTCAGGCATCCCCACGACTGACCGGTAGGCAGTTCACCCCCCGAAACCATCCCGATGATCTTGCCCTTCTCCTCCACCACCAGGATGATGTGGTTGAGCTCATCGCTGTGTTTGACTATTTCGCGGAAGTAAACCTTATCAAAAATGGTGGTGTATTTTTTACCGGACGTATCGCTCCAGTGTTCCCCCAGCTGCATCACCTGATCAAAATCATCCTTGGTGTATTTTCTTATGGATGCATCGGGATAATAATTGCAAAACCTGTTCACCTTTTCCCTTACCCTTCTGAAATCCTTACCTTTCAGAGAGACAAGCATCGGAACCGAAAAATGCTTCTCCAATCCTACCATAGGCACTCTTATAAAGTGCTTTTCAAATTCCGGTGTTTTTTTCAGAAAATCCAGCTGCATACTGTTAATTAATCTCACAACGGATTCTGAAGCGTCGTAATCATCAATTTTGTAGCAGAACCCGAGGCATTTTTTCAACACCTCCACCACCTTATCCGGGCCGCCTTTTCCAAAAGGCAGGCACATCAGATAAAGCTTGTTTTTATTGGTATAAGCAAAAGTGACCAGCATTCCGTCTATCTCCTTCCAGAGGATTTTTTTCCTGCTGGACTGGCCTGACGCCCACAGATAGTCAAAATTGGATGACCATAGATTTGCCGGATATTCGGTGACTTTTATATATTCAGAATACATGTCTTTATCTTTCAGATGGATTTCATTAAAGATCCAGTTGCCTATCTGAATATTGCCTGATGAGATCTCAAACAAAGGAATGCGCCTCCTGTTGCAAATATATTTCTAAAGGTAAATCTTTTATTTTTACAGCAAAACACAGCATGTTCCATCAGAAGCAGCACCGGTTGATTTTTATGTCCCGGCCGGTCACCGATGGAACGGCAATGATCAAGCTTCCTTAGGCGTATAGACATATGCAAGGTTTAGCTTTACATTTCCTTTATACATCTTATTAGTTATAGTCCCATACTGTGCATAATATGTTTACATAATTTTATTCCGTTAACACGAAAAGAAAGATGTTATTCACATTATTTGTTGCACTTTGAAGTATAAGAGTTTGTGCCACATAAAACTGGCACATAAAAAAGAACCTGGCATCTTATCCGCCAGGTTTTACATAAATATCTTAATTATTTTTCTATCACTATTTTGTCCACCAAATCATCAAAAGAAGACAACATGGATGTTTTGACGAGCACCACGGTATTCCCATCCAGGCTGTCCTTAAGAACTCTATAGGCTTCACCGGAATCCTTGCAAAAATGCACATGGTCCTCTTTCATGCCTTTTCGCAAAGCACCTTTGCCCAGCTCTCCGGCCCCTTCACCGATCACAATCAGCCTGTCAATACCCATATCGGCAATTTTCTCGCCTATTTTTCGATGGTATTCGCTGCTGCTTTTTCCCAGGAGGGACATCTTTCCCAGAACAGCTATGGTCTTCCTGCCGTTGGAAAAGTCCTTAAGAAGCTTTAAAGCTGCTTCTGTAGAAGTTGGATTGGTAGACCAGGTGTCATCTATCACGGTGCTTCCATTTATGCCTTCTTTTATTTCAAAATGCTTCTCCACATTTTTATATGAAGCAAGCCTATCTCCGGCTTCCTGCACATCATATCCCACCGCATGGGCGGCTGCGATGGCTGCAATGGCGTTGTACACATTGAAGTCGGCATACAGGGGAATATAAATATTATACCTCCTGCCTTCGTGCTCCAGCGTGAATTCCGTACCATGCCCGACATGTCTTAAGTTGGAAGCTTTGAAATGGGACCTGTCGCTAAAGCCAAAATAAACCACATCGCCTTTATATTTGCTCAGATCGATTTTTTTGATATTTTCATCATCGGCATTTAATACGAGGGTGCCTTCATAGCCAAGACCTTCTATAAATTCCGCTTTTGCCTTTATATAGGCATCCAATGTTCCAAAGGCCTGAAGGTGATCCACTCCGATATTGGTAATGACTCCTACCTGGGGTTTGAAATACCGGCATGTATATAATAAATCTCCGGGATAAGCAACGCCCATTTCCATGACTACCATTTGCGTATTATCATTTATATCCAGAAGATATCCGAAATTGCGAAACGATGCGTTGTAGCTTTTATAAGTGGCATTAACTCTATATTTGCCCGAAAGGATATGTTTGATCATTTCTTTTGTGGTCGTTTTACCACATGTGCCGGTAACCCCTATAACCGGGATGTCAAAAAGGCTACGGTAAAACTCAACGAATTTCCAATAGGCATCGTCTATATTCGCCACTTTTACTACTGCGACATTTTTACCCAGGGATGAAAAGTTCTCCGGGACATCGGTTATTATGCCAAAAGTGCCGTTTTTTAAGCCTGTCAGGAAGCTTTCATCCTTATCTCGGTATAAGTCAAAAAGCAGATAGCCCTGTCTTATTTTTCTGATTCTGGTCACCACATCATTGACAACCAGGTCACCGGTTCCCTGTATTATTTTCCCTCCGGTTTTTTCCGCTATTACAGACAAAGGTAAACTCTTCATGGCATCATCACTCTTTCTAAAATAATCTGTTATTATATTATGTTAATGATGCCCTTTGTGTTAAATATCATCAGGTCCTACGCTTGAATTATAAGTATAGTAAGGCACAAAAGCCGACGTTCCGGTTATCCGGATTCCTTCTAATCCGAATCAATGGTCCTATTATGCTACCATCTCCAGGAATCTTTTCATGCAGATGGAGTACTGGATCTCCCGGGCAAGTTCCCTGTCCCTTGTGAAACCTACTTTTTCAAATGCTTTTATGGAGCGCACATTATCATATCTTATCTTGGCAATAACCTCATTGACCCTCCACTCAAAAAATGCGTGCTTCAGCCCTTCAATGATGGCATTAGGCCCTAAGCCCTTGCCCCATATCTCCTTTTCACCAATAACCACCACTATTTCCGCTCCTCTTTCCTTGGGAACAAGCCTTAAAAATCCAATGGACTCTTCCTGGTTTGTAGTTATCATAAAAAAACTTCCGTTCTGGTTGAACACATGGGTAAGAATAGGCATATTCAGCCGGTATATGACCTGTCGGATGCTTTTTCCAACGTTTTGCCTTTCATTCAGGTACTTCGTTACTTCCTCATCCTCCATCCAGTCAATAATTTTATATGCATCAGATTGGAACACTTCCTGACGCAGTTTTACACTACTGAGCTTC
This sequence comes from Clostridium thermosuccinogenes, assembly GCF_002896855.1. Classification (NCBI taxonomy): domain Bacteria; kingdom Bacillati; phylum Bacillota; class Clostridia; order Eubacteriales; family Clostridiaceae; genus Clostridium; species Clostridium thermosuccinogenes. The sequence goes on from NZ_CP021850.1 coordinate 3,814,169, forward strand.
ATAAGCAAAAATCCTCCCGGAATAATATGATAACGCCTTTATATCAAACAGCAAAAACAATCCTGGAAATTCCTTCATCATGAAATATGCTGATTCATTTTTCCAGTTAATTCTACTTTGCTGATGTGGTATTGCATGGAAAACAATTGCCGGAAGGCTTGCTTCACCTTAAGGGCGGTATATTGGGGCGTAAATATACCTGTGCTATTTTGGTGCTTCAGCAGGTGAATTTTGTGTAGCCAGGGAAAGTTAAAGAAGCCTTAACAGCAAAGTTTTCCAATTAGCAATGTTGTATCAACACAAATATAGAATTATCAGATTATATCTAATCTTTAATTTTAAGCTTTTTAAAAAAAATCAAAGAAATCCAAACTAAGGAAGAGCTCTTATTTTCTCTTCATAAAAAAAGCCTGAAAATGTGCGTAAATCGCCCATAATTAACAGGTTTTCTTTGCTCATGCCTATGATACCATCGGCACCCATTTAAATCAAATGCTGTAAGCTGATTTAAATGAGTTTAATTGAGTTTACGACGTGAAACCTGCAAAAAGGGGTGCTTTCCTCAATTTATCTATATGACTGGTTTTTTAGCTATGAAAGGATGAATTTTTGAGATCAAAGCTTAAAAAGCTTTTTCCGCGGCATGTTAATGTTGGTGACATATTATTAATTTTCATGGAAGGCAGACATCGAAACTATGAAAATCATCAGGGGAGATATTGCTCTTGGCATACTCCCCTGCATGTTTCAGTTTGAAATGATCAGTTCGTTTTTTCTTTGCTCAACAACCGTCAGCCGATTTTTTATATCGGTCTTGTTTTTCTCAAGACGGCTTATTATGCTTTGAATTTTGCCGGACAAACTCCTTAGCTGTTCCATATCGTCACGAATCCTGTTTCGGACGTTTAAATCGGTAAAAATATTGTCAAACCAGAAGTCGACCGCCCTTGTGGCCGAATCAATTTTTCCTATTTCCGGATCTATATACAAGCTTACGTCCGAAAGCTCCTTCTGCAAATCCTTCATCTGCGAATGCAGCCTGTGGAAATCCGCTTCGGCATCATCAATATGTCCATATTTGGCCATATGGCTGATTATGCCTCCTTTAAACCATACATCATATGTAGCCCAGCCTTCAGCACTATCCAGATGTTTCATCGCGCTGTTTATTGTACTTTTTACCCTGGCTGCGGCCTTAAGGGCTTCTTCCGTTTCCACCATCTGCTTCATCAGGGCTTCTCTTTCTTTTTCCAGCTGCTGATATTCAGCATAGATTTCGGCGTTGACATTGTTCTTTATGGCCTCCTCACGCTTTCTTATCTCATCCTCATAAGACCGCTTTTCCCGGCGCAGCTCCGAAATCCTCCTGGCCAAATCGTCCCGCTCGTTTTTCAGCTCACTGACTCTTTGGCAGGCTTTATCATATTCCACTTTTGCTTTCAGCACTTCCTGGGTTTCCTTGTTGAGCCTTCCTTCGTATATCCCTATCAGCTTCATTAGAGTTGCCGAAAGGGATTTCTTTTTCAACTCTTCCACATCCATGGATTCCGCTTCATATTTACGCAATAATGAACGAACTTCAGCTTCAGCATCATAAATGCGCCGGCCAATCTCCTCCAAACGCTTCTCCAATGTCGGCAGTGCTGCTACCCGGTATTTTATTTCCAACAACCTTTCGTTATCCATAATATCACTCCCTTCTAGATATTCCCTGGTAATTCATACGCTTATTGTATCATAAATAATTCTTATAAAAGAACTCCTGTAAAAGAAAAAGCCTTGAACTAATTGTCTCAAGGCTCTTAAAGGATAAATATAAAGAGGTTATTGCCCTTATCCCCGTTTACTCTTCAAAACTGTCTTCATCCAGACCGGCAAGGATTTTCTTAAGCTCTGCCACTTCACTTGCCGTAAGGGTGATTCCCTTACTCATCTTTTCATGGTTTTCATCCCATTCACGGATATCCAGCTTAGGTTTCCGGCCATTCCAACTGACCAGATTTACTTCCTTCTTCCATCCGTCCTTCCCTTCACTTATAACTCCGAAGCTTTTCACAATATCGAACTTGATGTCTGCCATAAAATCCTCCTGTATGCACCGGGATTGTCCCTAACTCTAATGATTAATATCATTCTATCAGAACGCACGTTCGAAGTCAATACATTTTTGTAATTTTTTAGCATAATTTCTTTTATTATGAATATAAATGTTTGTGCCTTGCCATCAGGCTCCAAATTCCCTTTCCTGCATTTTTGTGCTGGTAAGGGTTTTCCTTTAATATTGGTGATTCTATCAAACCAGACCTTTACAGGGCTATCTTTTTCTGAATAACGCCGTCAGCTTTTCGAAAAAACCAGTTTCTACAGCCGGGCTGTCCTGTACCGGGGATTTTTCTTCAGGTGCTGCGATTCCGGGAGTCCTCAGCAGGAATTGCACCGAATTGACAGAAGCCTTCCGGGGTGAAACAAAGGAAACCAAGTTTTTTTCCTTTGATGCTCCTCCGGATATTTCCTTTATGGTCTGTTCGGCTTCAGCCACCCCGTCCTTAATCCTATTTTGACCGTCAATCAGCTTTTGTATACCCTCCGGCACTGCCTTTGCCTCCTCATTTAAAGCCGACATGCCGGACTTTAAGGAAGACAGCCCTCCTATAAATTGCTTGTTCCCCTCCAGCAGGGAAGAATATCCCTTTGACAGCTCTTCTGCAGCTTCCGGAAGCCGGCTTATGCCGCTGTCGAAATCTCCGTAATTGTCGGCAATCTCCGAGACTCCGGATGTATATTGATCAAGTCCGCTGTTTAATGTGCTTATGGCATTATAAAGCTGTTCGATTCCTTCTATCTGCTCCAGCATGGATAAAGCCATACTTCCCATCCGCGCTGCAGCTTCATCGGAGCTGTCTGCAAATTGAGCCACCCATTTCAGCTGTTCCTTTTCCTCCCGGGTTGGAAGCTTTGCCTTCAGGGTCTCCTCAATTTGCCTGTATCCGTCGGTCAAAGCTTTGCCTTTTGGAGCTATCTGAGAAAGGCCGCTTTTGATTTCCTTGGAGCCTCCTGCCAGGGAAGCCAGGGACGAGCTAAATTCCCCCAGCCCGTTTTTATAATCCTCCATCCCATTTATAATAGCCGAACCGTTATGAGACAGGCGTTCATGCCCGTCCAACATCTCTCCGATCCCGCCTGCAAGCTTTTCCATTCCGTCTTTTAGTTTCGAAGTTCCGCTTATCATCTCGCCCATGCCGTCGCTCAAGGAGGCAAAGCCTTTTGAAATATCTCCGGTATCTATAACGGAGGAATAGTCCGCTGCCAAAATCCCGATGTTTATGCCGTCCATTTCAAAGCATTCCGTCTCCAGGGTGATGCTATATGTTCCGGATGTTCCCGGCAAAACGGTATATGTAAGAGTCTCCGTACTGCCGGTAACAACTCGGGTAGCTCCATCGGCATTAATGACGGTGCTGCTGCTGAGATTGACAGGCACCTGCATCTGTATGGCATAATTATCCCTGAAATAAGCTTCAGACTTCTCATCCGGCGATACGGTGATGATAATACCGACCTTTCCTTTTTTTCCTGCCAGATCCTCTGCTGAAATCTCCGATCCATCCAGCGTATAACGGATATCAAAATCCCATGGCAGCTCCTTGGTCTTGAGAACACCTTTATAATAAAAGCCTCCCGAAGACTTTTTGAGATTCCATTGAATAGCATCTCCTGAAATCTCAGGCTTCTCTCCATCAGTAAGGTTCTCTATTTCGGCATAATCGCCAAAATCCGTATACACTCCACCTTTTAGCACATTAAAACGATTGACCACATAAAGGGAGTCCACCGTTCCGTCATGGTTTAAAATTCCATAAACCGTTTCGTCCTTTAAAGCTTCTGCCTTTTCAACCGGCTCACCGGAGCTTTCCTTCTGGGCTGCAAAGGATCCGGATGTATTAGAGCCCGGAACCGTAAGGACGCACATTATGGAAAAAGCAGTAATGACTGCTGCCAGCAATAATGGGCGCAAACATATTCTTTTCATGACCATTTTCCTTTCTCTCCCGCTAATTTTGCTCAACTTAGTTATTTTGATATTATATAGAAAGCATATGCCGGAAGGCTTGCTTCACCCGAAGTGGCGCACATTGGCCTGAATCAACCCGCCATGTTCTTGCAGCCTGAACAGGTTGATTCAAGCGCCGCCTGGGGAAGTTGAAGGAGCCATAAAGCCATCGCTTTCCAATGAAGCAATTTGCTATTAACATATTTTCAGGCAATATGTTACTGACAATTTTTTATATGTGATTGTTATATTCTCCTGCAGTAGAATTTGTAAAATATCTGCCGCTTCCGGTAGTCTTCCTTATAAGCCTGTCAAAAACCACCAGAAGCTGAGGTATGACCAAAAAAGCCATGGCTCCGCTCAATGCCGCTCCCCTACCCACAAGCAGCCCCAGTTCCGCAACGCCTTTGATGGATGATACTATGCTCATTCCCATCCCTGCCACAAATAAAATGAGGGCTGAAGTTATTACCGACCATCCGGAATCACACAGGGCCTTAACAGCAGCTTCCCTTTTCCCCATGCTTCTCCTGTTGTCGACATACCGATTGGTAAGGAGTATGGCATAGTCAATGGTTGCCCCCAACTGGATCGCGCTCACAATCATGTAGCCGATAAAAGAAAGGGATGAATCCATAAAATAAGGTATCGCCATATTTAACCATATGGCCGCCTCAATTGCCATAACCAGAAGCACCGGCAGGGACAGGGAACGGAAGGTGAATAGTATAATCAATGCGACGGCTGCTATGGAAATCCAGTTTACCACAGCGAAATCCCTGTCCACAACCCTCTTGATATCCGAAACGCTGGTGGATGAACCTAGAAGATAATAGTCCTCCCCATAGTATTTGGCGACGGTATCCTGGATGTCCTCCACCGCTTCAAAGGTTATTTCGCTTTCCACCGGGATGTTCAAAGTCAAAATCATCCTGCTGTAGTTTTCCGACGTGAAGTTCTCCAGCACTTCCGTAGGCAACATCTCCTGCGGTATCGAAGGATCGGCCAGAGTTACCAAACCCTGCACACCGGATATGTACCCTTTGCCCGCAAATTCTTCGGAAAGCGCCGTTTCATTGGCGATGCTGCCCTTTGGCACAAGCAATACCACCGGATTGTTGATTCCGAACTTCTCTTCTATCTTTTTCGCCTGACGTCCGGCATTAGTATCCTCACCCGAAGTTAATGCCGTCTCCCCGTAAAGGAATTTATTGGACTTCTGGGCAAGATAGGCCGGAACAAGCAGCAGGCAAACGATTATAAGGAAAACAACCCTTGCCTTGATTATACCTTTGCCCAACTTCTTATGGGAAAACAAAAATGATGAATGGCGCATGCGTTCTATCAGTTTATATGCGCACAGGGTTATACTGGGAAGGAGAAACAGCACGCTTATCAAGCTCAGCAAAATTCCCTTTCCCAGAACAAGGCCCATATCCAGCCCAATCCTGTATCGCATGAACATCAGAGCCGCAAAACCCGCCAATGTGGTAAGGCTGCTGGCCAACAGGGAGGAAAAGGAGCTCACGATGGCCGATACCATAGCTTCATTGGCATCCATGCCCTTTTGCCGTTCTTCAATGAACCTGTGCAGCAAAAACAGAGAATAGTCCATGGATAGGGCAAACTGCAGAATAGCGGCGCTGGATTGGGTGATAAAGGATATATCTCCAATCATGATATTTGTGCCCATATTGATAAGGACCGATATGCCTATGACCAATAGATATATGACCGGTTCAAACCAGGATTGGGAGGTGAGCAGCAGTATTATGATAAAGATGGGCACTACCAGCGCTGTAACGGTTAATACCTCTTTAAAGGTGCTTTCACGCATAACCTTGGTATTTACAGCGGTTCCCGCCATGGCTCCCCTGTCGCCTACTATCTCCTTTATTCTATCCAAGGCACTTCCGGTTTTGAGGCTGTAATCGTCCTCACAAAACTCTATTTGAAAAAGTGCCGCCTTATCCTTGTAATAGTTTTCTACGGTCTTTTTATCAAAAAACTCCACGGGCTGGTGCAGATCTACCACGTCATCCAGCCATACGACGCTTTTTACCCCATCAACGCTTTCGATTTCCCTTTTAAGCTTTTGGGCTTCAGGAATAGTCACATTCTCTACCATAACCTGGGCGGTGCCGGCCAGGGTAAATTCCTCCTTCATGACATCCATAGCCTTCTTGGTGCTCATATCCTCCGGCAGATAGGTGCTAAGGCTGTAATTTACTTTGACCAACGGAATGCAAAGAAGGCTCGCAAGAGCTAATAAAGCAAAAACAACTATGATTCCCTTTCTTTTTTCAACTATAAACCGGGCAAAACTTTTCATCGTTTCAATCCTTTCAAATCTGACATCTGCATTATTGAACATAAATTAACATGTGTTCATTATTGAATTTAAAACAAAAGCTATTACGAACACATCCATAATAGCTACAGTCTATGATAGAGATCCTTTGCAAAGACAGTTATCATTTGCTTGGTCAAAGCTTCAACTCTTACATAGTCATCACCACACTCCTTCATTATTAAATATATGCTTTCCACCACAGCGTTAGAAATTATATTAAATATGAATGTATCCTTTACCTCTCTGTTGTCCGCCTTGAAAAAAGGTGCCATTTCGTCCTCAAGCCGTTTTGAGATCAGGCTTACAAGCCTTTCCTTGACATTTTCATATTTTGAGCCCTTGCTGTTATTAAGAAGTATGAAAAGCTCAGCATTAAACCTCTTATATATATACATGATGGAATTGATAATTTCCGTTATGGGAAAAAAATCCTCGGTATACTCATAATTATCGAATATGATCCTCGTAACATCCTTCCATACCGGATCCATTATATAGTTAAACAAGTCATCCTTGCTTTGAAAATATCTGTATATATTGCCTGCGGTAATTCCCGCATTTTTTGCAATCGTCCTCATGGATGCCTCAAGATAGCTTTTACTCTTAAACTCCATCAAAGCAGATCTGACTATAGCTTCTTTTACATCATCCTTCAAATACTGCATTAGTAAACTCCTGTTCATTATTTATCATAGATTATACAGGTATAAATTTCAAATGTCAACAACAATCTGGAAAAGCAAGGAATATAACCGTACAGCTCTGATCCCGCAAGATCCATTTAAGCACCCTTAAAAGGTCCCTCCAAAAGCGAACTGCCCTTTAGGAGATACGAAATTTCCCACTTTTACCCGTCGGTTTTTACCAACCCATCGGTCCTTACATCCAGTCTTAAGGCTGCCTTAGCGCATGGAAAGCCCGGTATAAAACCGATAATTGTCCTTGTCCTGTCATGTATAGTAATTTAGACTCATTTTGATCATGTACTAAAATAAATGCTTGATTTTCTATATATTGTGAAATATAATTAGTAATGCACAAGATATAGTGGTAAAATTATCTAACAACAGTATCATTATACATCAATGTTTCAGCAATTGCCATAGGTGCTGAGGGAATTGGCATCCTAAGTCTGCTTTGTTATTGTGGTATTTATGTGAAAACAATCGCTGGAAGGCTTGCTTCATCCGAAAGATATTAAATCGGCTTAAAATTCACCTGCCATGCTCTTGGTGCTCAGCAGGTTGATTTAAGTATCGCAAGGTGAAGTTAGAAAAGCCGTGAAGCCATTGTTTCCAATTAAGCAATGTGGTACTGACGGATAATTCCCAGAAATGACTTTTAGAAGCGGTATTGTAAAGCAACATAAGATAAATGTAATTGGATACTAACGAAATGAATAGAACCGGGGAGGTATTTTAATGATTACAATGATTAAAAAACGCGACGGAAGAGAAGTACCCTTCAATATTGAGAAGATAGCCAATGCCATATTTAAGGCCGCTACTGCCACCGGAGGCAAAGACTATAACACAGCCCTTAAATTGGCCGAAAAAACAGTAGAGTACATAGAAAAGAATTTGGACAAAAAAATACCCACCGTTGAAGATATTCAGGATGCAGTGGAAAAAATCCTCATAGAATCCGGCCATGCCCGGACTGCAAAGGAATACATCCTTTACAGGGCGGAAAGAACCCGCGTCAGGGAAATGAACACCCGCCTTATGAAGGTATATGAGGATCTGACTTTTAAAGAAGCAAAAGATAACGATACCAAACGTGAAAACGCCAACATAGACGGCGACACGGCCATGGGTACCATGCTCAAATATGGCTCCGAAGGGGCAAAGCAGTTTTATGAGATGTTCATTCTAAAGCCCGAGCATGCAGCCGCACACAAAAATGGTGACATTCACATCCACGACCTGGATTTTCTCACCCTCACCACCACCTGCTGCCAGATCGACATAATTAAGCTATTCAAAAACGGCTTCAGCACCGGGCACGGACACCTGAGAGAACCCAATGATGTTCAAAGCTATTCGGCACTTGCCTGCATAGCCATTCAATCCAACCAGAATGACCAGCACGGCGGCCAGAGCATACCCAATTTTGACTATGGAATAGCTCCCGGCGTTGCCAAAACCTATTCCAAGCTTTACAGGCAGAACCTTTCAAAAGCTCTGGAATTGATGACCGGAAATGACGATATGTCCGACCTGGTAAACGATGTATCCAAAAAGATTGCTGACATGCATGGAATGCGCCCGACCCTGTCGCCCAGTGAGGAATATGCAAATTTAGAGCGGGAATATCTGATGGAAGCCATAAGGGATGAGGATATCATACGCAAAGCTCAGACTTTCGCAGTACAAAAGGCCCATATTGAAACCGACAGGAGCACATACCAAGCGATGGAAGCCTTTGTTCACAACCTGAATACCATGCACAGCAGAGCAGGAGCCCAGGTGCCTTTCAGTTCCATCAACTACGGTACAGATACCTCTCCGGAGGGCAGAATGGTAATTAAAAATATATTGCTGGCAACAGAAGCGGGTCTTGGCAATGGAGAAACTCCGATTTTTCCGGTGCACATATTCAAGGTAAAGGAAGGTATAAATTATAACCCCGGAGATCCCAACTATGACATGTTCAAGCTTGCTTGCAGGGTCAGCGCCAAAAGGCTGTTCCCCAACTTCTCCTTCCTGGATGCGCCCTTCAACCTGAAATACTACAAGCCGGGACATCCTGAAACCGAAATAGCTTACATGGGCTGCAGAACCAGGGTGATAGGAAATGTGTACGATCCTTCCCGCGAAATAATATATGGAAGAGGAAACTTGAGCTTTACCTCCATAAACTTGCCGAGGATTGCCTTAAGAAGCAACAAGAATATAAATATTTTCTTTGAGGAACTGGATAAAAAAATAGATCTGGTGATCGATCAGCTTCTGGAAAGGTACGAAATACAAGCCCGTAAAAAGGTGAAAAACTTCCCCTTCCTCATGGGACAGGGCGTATGGATAGACTCGGAAAAACTGGGATGGGAGGATGAGGTAAGAGAGGTACTAAAGCACGGAACCCTCACCACCGGCTTTATCGGCCTGGCTGAATGCCTGAAGGCACTGACAGGCAAGCATCACGGCGAATCCGAGGAGTCCCAGAACCTTGGCCTTGAGATAGTGGGATATATGCGAAAGCGAATGGACGAAGCCAGCAAAAAATACAACATGAACTTCACACTGATTGCTACCCCCGCCGAAGGGCTTTCCGGCAGATTTGTGAGAATGGACCGCAAAATGTTCGGATCAATTGAAGGTGTCACCGACAGGGATTATTACACCAACGGCTTCCATGTGCCGGTATATTATGAGACCAGCGCCTTTGACAAGATAAGGATTGAAGCTCCCTATCATGAGCTGACCAACGCCGGACACATCACCTATGTGGAGGTGGACGGAGACCCGACTCAAAACCTGCAGGCTTTTGAGAAAATCATCAGAGCCATGAAGGAAGCAGGCATAGGCTATGGCTCCATAAACCACCCCGTAGACCGGGACCCTGTATGCGGCTTCACCGGAATAATAGGCAATACATGTCCATCCTGCGGCAGGGAGGAAGGAGACATCCCCTTTGAGAGGATAAGACGCATTACCGGCTATCTGGTGGGTACCCTAGACAGGTTTAATGACGCAAAAAGAGCTGAGGAGCATGACAGGGTCAAGCATATGGCTATTGCAAAATAAGCCGGCAAAACTCAAGCCATATCCCGCAAAATCTTCCGGGATATGGCTGTCCGGCAGATAGTCCGGAGCACATGCCATATAAATTCGGTTATGAAATATCTAATTGAATTGATGATTGCTGCAATTCACTTAAAGGTGAATAATCTCATAATCCGTGTTCCATAGCGCAATTTTCTTGAATTGGCTATACAGCTGCATAGATTCAGCATTTTCATCTTGGCAGCGCGATATTAACAGATATTTCAATTCATAAATTACATAATTAGTCACAAATAAAAAGGTTAACCAGGCGGATTTCATGCGATATACTTTGACTACCCTGCTCTTTCCGCCTGCCATACCCGTATAAGGTGGAATTTTTGTGGATACTCAAATCAGAATCGCAGGAATAATCAAAGAATCAATAGTGGACGGTCCGGGAATACGCATGGTGGTCTTTGCTCAAGGATGCAAACACAACTGTCCGGGCTGTCATAATCCCCAGACCCATTCCTTTGAAGGCGGTACCCTTGTGCCAATCGATCACATCCTGGAAATAGCAAGAAAAAACCCTCTGCTGGATGGCATAACCTTAAGCGGGGGCGAGCCTTTTGAGCAGGCGGAGGCCTTAGCTGTCCTTGCCCGGGAGGCAAAAAAGCTCCATCTGGATGTGATGACCTATACCGGTTATACCTACGAGTATCTCGTGGCAAAGGCATCAGACCATAAAGGCTGGAAAGACTTGCTGGATGAAAGCGACATACTGGTTGACGGCAGGTTTGAACTGGATAAAAGAAACCTGCTTTTAAAATTCAGAGGCTCGGAAAATCAGAGGATTATAGATTTGAAAAAAACCAGAGAAAGCGGCAAGGTTGTTGAAGTCAGTTGGAAATGAAGTTTTTATATCAGCATACATATCACAATCATTCCTGCTGCAGGTATCCCCGACAGCAGGAATGATTTTTTTATGTTAATGCATTCACGAAACCACTTTTTTAAGTGTCTCCCCTATCCTGTCTTTGATGAGAATATCCGCCTGACTGTCATATGGGGTGGGAGACTTATTTATCAGAACCAGATGCTTTCCTCTAAAATACTGCACCAATCCGGCTGCCGGATAAACCGTGAGGGACGTACCTCCCACTATCAGCACTTCAGCCTTGGTAATATATTCTGCCGATTTTTCCAAAACATAGGAATTTAGAGATTCTTCATACAGAACTACATCGGGCTTGATTATTCCGTTGCACCCGGTGCACCGGGGAATTCCTTTGCTGCTGACGACAGCCTCTACCGGATAGAACTTTCCACAGGACATGCAGTAATTTCTATGGACAGAACCGTGCAGCTCCAATACCTCTTTGCTGCCTGCCATCTGATGAAGGCCATCTATGTTCTGTGTGATCACAGCCTTCAGCTTCCCCCTTTGCTCCAGCTTTGCCAAGGCAATATGGGCATCATTGGGCTTTGCATCCAGATAAATCATCTTGCTCCTGTAAAAGTCGTAAAACTCCCCGGTATGGCTTACAAAAAAACTGTGGGACAATATCTCCTCCGGGCGATACCGGCTTTTGGTCTTTTCATTATAAAGCCCATCGGCACTCCTGAAATCGGGAATATTGCTTTCGGTAGATACCCCTGCTCCTCCGAAGAACACTATATTGTCCGAACTATCTATTACTTGCTTTAGCTTATCCAAACTCATGAACTCATCACCTCGTCATTTTTTATTATACTACTTCATGACAAGGAAATGCTCATGCATTCTATTTTTTTACAAAAAATTTCCCAAAAAATAATCTCCCCCTTGCATAAGGGGGAGATTTCCAAACTCATTGTATTATCTTGCAACAGCGCCCATTGCAATATCTTACGACAGCCGGTTTTTGAAATCCTCATAGCCGAACCTTCTTATAACCTTAATCCCTTCCTTTTCGCTGTTAAGAACTATTGAAGGCAGATTAACGCCATTGAAGGTGTTATTCTTAACCATGGTGTAATGAGCCATATCGCAGAATACCAGCCTATCTCCGGGCTTCAAAGGCTCCTTGAAGGAGTAGTCGCCGATCACGTCCCCGGCAAGGCATGTAAGCCCTCCGAGCCTGTAAGTGTACGGGTATTCGCCTGGCTGACCTGCATCAATAATATTGGGTCTGTACGGCATTTCCAGGACGTCGGGCATGTGGCATGCCGCTGAAGTATCCAGAATGGCAATTTTCATTCCGTTCTCCATTATATCAAGAACCTTTGCCACGAGGAATCCGGTGTTCAATGCCACTGCTTCCCCTGGCTCCAGATAAACATCCACCCCGTACTTATCCCTGAAGTACATGATGCAGCGGACAAGGGTTTCGATATCATAACCCGGACGGGTGATATGATGCCCACCGCCGAAATTGATCCATTTCATGTTCTTAATATATTTTCCGAACTTCTCATCCACTACTTTTATAGTACGCTCGAGGGTATCCGATCCCTGTTCGCACATCGTATGAAAATGCAGCCCGTCGATGCCGTCCAGCTCATCAGGCCGGAAATTTGCCAAAGTGACTCCCAGCCTGGAATTTTCATAACAGGGATTATATATGGGAGTTTCAATTTCCGAATACTCAGGATTTATCCGGATTCCGCATTCAATTTTCTTTTGTTTGTAATTCTTCACCCTGTCCTTATACTTGTTCCATTGGTTGAAGGAATTAAAAACAATATGGTCGCAGTATCTCAGGATTTCATCAAATTCCTCCTCGATATAGGCCGGTGAAAAGATATGGACTTCCTTTCCCATCTCCTCATAACCGAGCCTTGCCTCAAACAGCGAGCTGGCAGTTATACCTTTCAGGTATTTACCTATCAGCGGAAATACGGAGAACATGGAAAATCCCTTTTCTGCAAGCAGAATCTTGCATCCCGTGCGTTCCTGCACGGAATTCAATATCTCCAGATTTTTCCTAAGCAATTCTTCATCGACTATATAGCAAGGTGTTGGTAAGCTTTTAAAATCTATCTTCATATCATACCTCAATCCAACAGAGCCGGTGAAAAATCTTCATGCCATGGAAGTCCGTACTTGTTCAGCGCTTCCATGAATGGATCCGGATCAAACTCTTCGACATTGTAAACTCCGGGCTTCTTCCAGATACCTTTTAGCATCATCATGGCACCTATCATGGCCGGAACTCCCGTAGTGTAGGAAATTGCCTGGGATCCTACTTCCCTGTAGCATTCTTCATGATCACATACATTGTAAACATAATAAGTCCTCGGCTTTCCGTCCTTTACTCCCTGTATGATGCAGCCTATATTCGTCTTTCCCTTTGTCCTGGCTCCCAAGGTAGCCGGGTCCGGAAGCACGGCCTTCAGGAACTGCAAGGGTATTATCTCATGCCCTTCATAATTTATCGGCTCAATAGAAGTCATTCCGACATTCTGGAGCACTTTCAGATGGGTGAGATAATTGTCCGAAAACGTCATCCAGAACCTTATTCTTTTCAATCCTTTAATATTCTTAGCCAGCGATTCCAGCTCCTCATGATACATCAGGTAAATGTTCTTCGGGCCTATCTGAGGAAGATCGTAAACTTTTTTCACAGAAAGAGGATCTGTCTCTACCCATTCCCCATTCTCATAGTACCTTCCCTTTGCCGTCACTTCACGGATGTTTATTTCAGGGTTGAAATTCGTTGCAAAGGGATAACCATGATCTCCGGCATTGGCATCGACAATATCAATGGTATGGATTTCATCGAAATAGTGCTTTTGAGCATATGCTACAAAAACTCCGGTAACTCCCGGGTCAAATCCGCATCCGAGCAATGCCATTATGCCAGCCTTTTCATATTTTTCCTTGTATGCCCACTGCCACTTGTATTCAAACTTAGCCGTATCCGGTGGCTCATAATTGGCAGTATCAAGGTAATCAACCCCGGTGGCAAGGCATGCGTCCATTATGGACAAGTCCTGATAAGGAAGGGCGACATTAATCACAATATCCGGCTTAAAATCATTAATGAGTTTGATAACCTCATCAGTTTTATCAGCATCCACCTGGGCGGTACGGATTTTAGTGCTGGTTTTTCCGGTCAATTTATCTTTTAAAGCATCGCACTTCGATAAAGTCCTGCTGGCTATGCAGATTTCTTCAAAAACATCTGGGTTCTGGCAGCATTTATGAACAACAACACTTGCAACGCCGCCAGCACCAATAATCAAAGCTTTTCCCATATCAATACCCCCAATTCCTTCGTAAATTATTGATAATTCAATAAGGATGATTATACAAAAATTACCCCAAATAATCAAGAAAATCGGTAAATAACATAAAATCAATTGTTTTATGCAAATTATACGCATAAATTATTAAAAATACTATGCATGCTTTGGCGTTATATAGTATACTCTTTTATAGATTGCTGCTTAGATCTGCAAATTATACATAAGTGAGGAATGCGACATGGAAAACTGGATTACAAATTTTATGGAACGCTTTGGTTATATAGGCACCTTTCTCATGATTTTGATTGAGAATGTTTTTCCGCCCATACCTTCAGAAGTAATTCTTACCTTCGGGGGATTCATGACTACAAACACAAGCATGAATATTCCCGGTGTGATCTTATTCGCCACCGCCGGTTCTGTCTTAGGAGCAATTCTTCTTTATGGAATAGGAAGATTGGTCAATGTAAAACGCCTGGAAAAGATAATTGAACGGTGGGGCTATATCCTCCGGCTTAAGGTGGAAGATATAGAAAAAGCCAACGCCTGGTTCAACCGCCATGGCAATGGGGCTGTTTTCATCTGCAGAATGGTGCCTCTGATGCGAAGCCTTATCTCCATCCCTGCCGGCATGTCCGGAATGAATTTCAGCATTTTTTTGATTTATACCCTGGTGGGAACTTTGATTTGGAACACTGTGCTGGTGGTTGCCGGTTCAATCCTTGGAGAATCCTGGGGAAAGATCGTGGAATTTATGGATGTCTATTCCAACATAACGTATGTAATCCTGGGGCTGGCTGGAATAGCTGTAGTGGCCTTGTGGATTGTCAAGAAAAAGCCCTTTAGGAAGGAAAGCTGAGGAAGTTCAGAAAATTTATATTGCAAATACTTACAAAACAGGTACTGTCTTTGCAGTGCCTGTTTTTTCATGCCCTCATCTGTCTTTTTGAAATACCGTCCTGGATATTTTTTATAATAAAAGCAGAGAATATATTATGAATGGAAACGGTAAAGACTATGCTACCGCCAGATTTATGACCATAAAAACGGTGCAAAGCCTTTACCCCGCATAACATTTTTATATACATGGAGGAACTAGCATGAACTTAAAGGAAAAGCACTTTTTGAACAAACCGCCCCGGTCCTACTGGATGGCTTCAACAGAGAGCCAGGATTATCCGGCGCTGGACAGAGATATAAACGTGGATGTCCTGATAGTTGGAGGAGGATTAACGGGCATAACCTGCGCATATTTTCTGCAAAAAGAAGGCATGAGAGTTGCCATTCTCGAAGCCGACCGCATTGCCCAGGGCACTACAGGACATACCACCGCGAAGATTACTTCCCAGCATGATATCATCTACAGCAAAATTAAAAATCAGCTGGGGGACGAGCTGGCAAAGCAGTACGCCGACGCCAATGAGACTGCCATCCGGGAGATAAAAAAGCTCATTGATGATAACAAGATAGATTGCGAATATATCCCGCAGTCGGCATTCATATACACCCAGCAGGATGAGTACGTGCAAAAGATTGAAGATGAGACGGAAGCCGCCTCAAGCCTCGGGATAAAAGCATCCTATGAAGACAACATACCTTTGCCCATACCCGTCAAAGCAGCGGTGCGTTTCCATGACCAGGCCCAGTTCCACCCTTTGAAGTATGTACGGAGCCTGGCGGACATCATCCATAAAAACGGAGTGGCTATTTTTGAGCAAAGCCGGGCAGTGGCTTTGGATGAAGGCAGCAATTATACCATAACGACCGATCAGGGAAATAAGGTGGTTGCCAAAAAAGTTATAATAGCTTCCCATTATCCCTTCTATAACAAACATGGAATGTATTTTGCAAGGATTTATCCTGAAAGGTCTTATGTGCTTGCCATCAAGGCAAAAGAAAAATATCCCGGCGGAATGTATATAAATGCAGAAGATCCGGCCCGATCCCTCCGGCATCAGAGCTCGGGAGAAGGCGAACTCGTGCTGGTGGGAGGAGAGCACCATAAAACCGGGCAAAGCAAAGATACCGTAAAGCATTATGAAGCTTTGCTGGGCTTCGCCAAAGATGTGTTTACAGTGGAAGACATCCCCTACCGCTGGTCCACCCAGGACTGCATGACCCTTGACGGATTGCCCTATGTAGGTCACTATGCTTCCGACACCCCCAACCTGTATATTGCCACCGGTTTTGGAAAATGGGGCATGACCAACAGCATGGCTTCCGCAATGATTCTGAGGGATTTAATCGTCAAAGGAGAAAGCCCATGGCAGGATGTGTATAATCCTTCCCGCAAAACTATAGCAGCCTCAGCCAAAAATTTCGTGGTGGAAAACCTTAATGTGGCCGAGAAGCTCATTGAAGGAAAGCTTTCCACTCCCCCCGAGGATGTGGAAATTAAGCCCGGAGAGGCAAAAACAATACTGATTGACGGTGAAAGAACCGGAGCATACAGGGATGAACAGGGCACTCTCCACCTGGTGAACACAACCTGCACGCATATGGGGTGTGAACTCAACTGGAACTCAGCTGAAAAAACCTGGGACTGTCCCTGCCACGGTTCAAGATTTTCGTACGAAGGGGATATAATTGAAGGCCCGGCGGTTAAAAAGCTTAGTAAAAACAATAATGTAAATACCATCGGGAAATTGTTCACGGAAGATTTTTAAATAGTTCATATGAAGCCTATTCGACAATAAAGAATTTATTTACCTAAATAACTGCGTTGATTATTTTAGAAATAAAAAGTATAATCTTTATAATGATATAATGATGAGATTGCCATCGGCAGACGAACTGGTGTGGTATTTATGCCACCCATTGATAAATTCTTTGTGAGGAATAGGCTGGACATGGAGAAAATAGAGATAATCAAAACATATTATGAATCAAACATGGGAAAAGGTTTGCCTGAGTATGGCATACTTGGGTGGGAAAGTGCAGAGGCTCAGCGTTTGAGGTTTGAAGCGCTGGTATCTTCCGTAAACCTGCAGGGGAAAAGATTGCTGGATGTCGGCTGCGGCACAGGCAATCTTTACGAATATATCAGAGAAAAGGGCATCAATATCGAATATACGGGAGTCGACTTGCTCCAGAGCATGATCGATATCGCCAAAAGCAAAAAACTGGATGCGGAATTTCAGTGCGTGGATATATTCAAAAACAACCCCTTTGAGGAAAATTCTTTTGATATCGTATATTCCTCAGGGATTTTCAACCTGAATCTGGGTAACAATAAGGAATTTTTGACAAAAGCGATACGGCTGTTCGTCAGTCTTGCAAAGGAGACGGTGGCTTTCAATCTGCTGGATATCGCCTCTCCGGACAGGGAAGACCCGTACTTTTATTTTGACCCCGATGAAGTGCCGAAAATAATAGAAAAGGCTACGGACAAAATCGCCAAAATCAACATCGTAAAACAGTATCTCCAAAATGATTTTACGGTGATATGCCATAAAAATCCGAAATGAGCTTATAACCTTATTTGGGACCATGACTGCCCGGCCTGTTGCGACATGCTCCTTTCATAGGATGAACAGCTTTTTATTTGACTGCCATAAAGAAAAAATATGAATATGGGTTATTTACCCTGCGGAACTATACTATTAGGGATAAATCCTGATTATTAGGTATAGATACTGCTAATAAGAATCGTTGATTATGCAGAAAGGAGCTGCAATCCTTCATTCAATTAGCTGGAACCAGGCCTGTTTTATATCAGGTTTTCCATGCCGTGTTCTGCTGTCTGAATACAGCCGGGCTCACAAACACATATCTTTTAAAAAGCTTGAAGAAATGGGATTCATTTTCGAAACCGCATTCATACTGGATTTCCTTGATGCTTTTTTCTGTTTCAACAAGCAGCCTCTTGGCTTTATTAACTTTGCACCTATTGACATAATTAATCGGTGACTCCCCCAGTATCTTCTTGAAAGTTCTACAGAAGAAATACCGGCTTAGTCCGGACATTTCTGCAAGTTCATCCAAATTGAAATTTTGATGCACATTCCTGTCTATATATTCTTTTACCGACAGAATTTTGTTATGGTTCTGGCGTAATGACCTTCCAAGCATTTCAAAACGGCTCTTCGACATCCACTGCCTATACATATAAAGCAATATTTGCATCAGATATGTCCTTATAATAAATTCCCCGATATCCCGCTGGCATATATATTCATTATATAATTGGAAAAAAAGGTCTTCTATATAGTTATGGCTGTCAATATTCATGACTGCTGGGAATTCAATCCTTTGCCCGTTCTTCATGCCAGCATCGTCCCTGTGCATTTTAAACACAACATAATAGCAATGATAGGGGGAAATGCCTTCAACAACCATACCCGGTTTTCTAAAAAACAAACTCCCCTTTTTGGCAGGAATCTTCTGCCCATCCGTAACAATATAGCCTTCACCCCAGGTTATATAGTCCAACTCGTAATTCATGACGGTCCTTTTTCCCATGCTTGCTCCAGGCGGAGGGCAGTTCAATTCATTGACATTCGCAACAGATATCAAGCAAGGTTCTACAGTATTTAAGCCTGTAAAATTCATAATACAACATCCCTTCGAATAATCCAATACTTTAATTGTATTTATTTTGAGCAATATAGTAAAGTAAAAAACAATATCATCTATTATCTGTTTTAAACAAAAAAGATATAATAGAGCTATGCAAACGATGTCTTAAGAATGCAATCTTAAATTTGAATCGGGAGTTGATTTTGTGAGTTATGAAGCATTGACCAGAGAACAGATGATATCTGTTATTGAAGGAAAGGGCTGTGCCAGCAGGATACCGATGATATACCATTTTTGGACGCATGCGGACACGTTCGGTGAAAGAAAACAGGAAGCAGCTCTTTTGCTGGACGAATATCCCAACGATGCTCTGACCATCCCCTTTAATATGCCAGCAGTGTTCGATGCCCCGGAAGATGATCCGGAATACAGATGGGTTAATTTTTCAGACCCATATAAAGACCAAAATGTGGCCCTCGATGCCAAAACAGCCATTACCGACTGGTCACTTCTGGATGGAGTAATGGAAAACTTTCCAAATCCTTATTATCCCGGATTATTTCCTCACAATCCTGCGGAAAATGGCAAATACAGGCTTGGCACCTTCTGGTATTTCTATTTTGAACGGCTCTGGTCCCTCCGCGGCATGACCAACTCCTTGATGGACTTTTATACAGACCCGGAAAGCGTACACAGGCTTTTCAGAGGATTTACCGATTTTTACAAGGTTGTGCTGGAGCGCTCAAAAAAGGAATTAAATCTGGACGGCATATTAACAAGCGACGATATAGGCACCCAGACAGGCCCCTTCTTTTCTCTTGCTATTTTTAGAGAGTTCTTCAAACCATATTACAAAGAAATAATCGATAAAGCCCATTCCCTCGGCATGCATTTCTGGCTGCATGCCTGCGGAAATATAGAGCTTTTCCTGCCGGACCTTATAGAGTTAGGCATTGATGTTATCCATCCCATCCAGAAATACACCATGGATGAAAAGAAAATAGCGGAAAAGTACGGCAAAGACATATGCATATGGGCAGGCTTTGATGTCCAGCAAACAATACCTTATGGAACACCCGATGAAGTAAGGAAAGAAGTAAGATTCATGATTGATACCTATTTCCGTCCCGATGGCAGATTAATGCTTACCGCCGGCAACGGCATCACAAGCGACTGCAAGGTTGAAAGCCTTGAAGCCCTTTTGGATGAAACCTACCATTATGGAATTGAAAAGGTAAGGGATGCAAAACTGCTGTAGCAGCTTGACTTACACAAAACAGCATTAGCCGCCTTTTTGCCTATTAAAGACCGGTTTGAATCCATCTAATTAATCAAGTGATTATTGCCCCTGTAGGATTTAAATCACTTATTATTAGATGGATTCATTCCTTAAAAAGCCGGACAGTCCTTAAGTTCAACGTTATCCCACATTTATGGAAGCCTCGGCATTATTTTATTCAACCACTTCAAATCCGGATATCTTAAATTTGATGCCGAGATAATTGCCGGTTCTGACCGCTTCAAATCCGCCTTCCGTATTAAAGCTCAACTTAACTTCATTATAGATACCCTTTTCATAATCAAAGGTTGTCCCATCATCCTCGAACAAAGTAAAATTCCTGCAATTGTACCCATAACATTTTACTGTTATTTCAAACGACGTATCCGGAGTCACATACTGGACAGGCTTTGCCAATGGCAGCAGCGTGCCGGCCTTAACAAAAATTGGAATCTCATCCAATGCTGCATTGATATTATAAGTCTTGCTGCCTTCAAACTTTTTATCCGACCAAAAATAATACCAGTCTCCTTCCGGTAGGTATACCTCTCTGCCCATTTGCCCGGCAATTACCGGTGCTATCATCAGCGAATCGCCCATCATATATTGGTCGTCAATACCGTAAGTGTTTTCATCTTCAGGATATTCCATTACGAGCGCTCTGAAAGGCGGGAGCCCCTCAAACCGGTATCGGGCGAAGCTGGAATAAAGGTACGGGATCAAGCTCATCCTCAGCTCAAGAAATTTACGGCATAAATCCTGTACTTCAGTATAGTTTTCAAGGATCTCTCCCCTTAGATTTTTATCATAATCATATTGAAGCCATGGCGGGTTGGGAATCATCCATGCATTAATGCAGGACTGGGGCGATAATACGGACAGTTGAATCCGTCGGACAAGATCCTCTACCGAAGAGCACTGCCTGACCTCGGGATTCCACAAAATCCCGCTGAACCCGGAATTTACAAGGCCGCGGATGAAGTCCTTATGATCATAAAGATCACTGTATAATACATACGGAAAAGATGCCGCCAACGCGTGGGATGAACGCACCTGCCCGTATGTTCTTATATTCTTCTCCCTATATATGGAGAGTAAAGTATCCTGATAAAACATACCAAGAAGGCTATGCATCAACTCCCCGTCCAGGCCTGAAGGAAATTCGGCGCAATTTGGGAAAGACCATCCTCCGGTATAGTCGGAACTGTCGCATTCATCCAGCTTGAATCCTGCAATGCCTTTTTCCACCAAAGCCTTTCTGTGGTATTCAGCAAATGTTTTCTTTGCATCCTGAATGGATAAATCAGGCACAAGCCCGTTCCATACCTCGTAGTCCCCTGAATACTGCTTCAATTCGTCATAAATTGGGGACGTCGGATGAACAAAGACATGTTCCCAAAGATTGATATTTAAATGCATATCCCGCATTTTCCCGATAAATTCCTCCGGCGCGCTGAAATTTTCCTTATGCCAGGTATAGGAGCAGGAGTATTTTTGACTCTGCCAGCCTGGCTCTACGCCAAACACATCACAAGGCAAGTCTGCAGCCCTGATTTTTTCAGCGAGTGCCAGCACATCCTCCGCATCCGCTCCGGTATATGACCTGTACCAGTTTCCCAGGCCCCAAAGCGGAGGCAGGCATCCGCCTCCGGAAAAAAGGTTATACCTTTGTACTGCGGTTCTCATGTCGGGGCCGGCAAAAAGATATATCTCTACTCCCGATGCATGTGGGATTTCAATAGTCATTACGCCGGCTGTATCCATATCCCGGACAGCATACAGATCCCGGACATTATTCGCAACGGTCTTGTTTGCATCATCTTTGCTTGTCTTTGCCGTTCTTAGCTTCCTGCTGCTTCCGCAATAAAATGAAACATAACGGGCCGTATCCACCAGAACGCCATATCCTTTAGTCGATACATAAAAAGGTACCGGCGCATGGGTATCCCCTGTGTCTGCAACCGGATCCGCATTTGTCCGCAAGTGTTTTTTCCTTCCCGTTTGGTTGAAGGATTTCAACTGCAGTCCAAAACCATATATCTTTTCACAATCATCCAGAGGAAGCTCAAGCACAAATCCCCTTTTCGTCGATTTATATAGAATCCGATCCGTTTCGATCGGAGCTTCGTCCGAATGGGGCAGCTGACTTAATAATTCCAGCCTGTCCTCATGTTTTACCATCTTGACCGGTGTGTAATCTTCCGGTTCGCCAAACTTGATTTTCCATATTCCCGGCGCAACAATATTCATAAAACACCTCTTATAACTTATTTGCATCTAACTTAACTCATTGTGCTAGTGTTTACATCTTTTTTATTATATCCAAACTCCACAACCCTGTCTATTTCCAGGCAGAGATGCGTTTTAATACTTCGTCCGCCGTATAGCGGTCATTGATGCCTGTTATGCTGGAAAACCATATACCCTCCGGTTTCAGTGTCTCAAATACCAGGGGCAGTTCCTTTACCGAAATAGTGTGAAGCTGTACAGATTTGCCTGCAGCCTGAATTTTCGTGTAGATATGAGCCCATTGGGCAAAACCTTCCTGTCCTGCGGTGGGAACCCACTGGACGGCATCCAGCTCCTTGATCGAAAGAATAGAATCCAAATGCCTTATGGCTCCCGGGCCATCCAGGTGATAAATGGACCGGTCATAGAATCGGCATTCTTCGATAATTCCCGGAATAAAAAACTCTTCAAACATCTCAGTGCTTATCATGCAGGAAAAATCGTTGCTCGGTATATAAAACCGCTTGTCGTGAATCAGTGGTGTCCAGGAAGTAATCGGCATTCCGGCACTCTTAAGCATATTGTAGAAAAAATCATATACATGGAAAAAATCATCCTGTGTGTTTTTGAGCTGTGTTTTCACCTCTTCAGGATGTTCTATCAAGTCTACAGCCAGATTCTCCGCGCCCCTCAAAGCAGCAAGGTGGTCTCCCCCCGGGTGGAAATCCGTCAATCCGACAATGAAATTGCCTTTTCCAAGCTCCAGCAGCCTTTTAGTATATTCGACAGTTGCTTTAAACAGAGGATGTTCTTCAGAGAAGGATACTTTTGGGGCATCCGTGCTCCAATCCCGGATACAGGGTTCACTCCAGGCGGTATCTTCCCCGAAATGATATCCGCATCCACACCAGGCGCTGAAAATTCCAGGTCCCATGTTAGGCCATACTATTGGCAGTGCGTCCGCATAATATTCATAATTTCTCACTCTGATAGCGTCTGCTTCTGCCCTGATATCAATATCAAGCCAGCGTTCCTGCTGACTTGGATATTCTTTTTTAGGAACTTCCATGGGTTTTTCCACGGGAAGCAGTATGCACACCGGCGGACGATCAATCACCTCCCTCTCCCAGAAAGCCTCATATCTTTTAAAGGATTGCTCATAATCAGGTTTCAGGCTGAAAGACATGTTTCATAATCCTCCATTTTTTATATTACTCAATGCTTCTACACAGATGCAAATATTTAACAGCTTTTATCCCTTAATTTCGGGAAATAGAACTCATTATAAGAATAAAGTCAAGTCCTTGAAGGAGCCTCCTCAAAATATAGATCGGGAAATTGTTAATCGGTCTATAGCAGGCTCCAAAGGAAATATTCCTACTTTTTATCAGCATTACCTCTCCCGGAGTAAATGACCCTGCCGCTCGCTGCGCAAAAGATTGCCGCAAAACGGACTATGAGTTACAGGGATTTGGGAATGATATCAAGGCAGCTACGCATTGTATCCGAAGGATGTAAATAGTATAAAGGGGTTCAGGAAACTCCGGTTTCGTGAACCCCTTATGACATTTTATAGACCCCATCTTAGTTAAATTTGTCTTTTGCAGGTAGTTTTTTTCATTTATCATTTGTAAGAGCATCTTGTCAAAAATTCTTATGAGCCTATAAAA
Source organism: Clostridium thermosuccinogenes (assembly GCF_002896855.1). Classification (NCBI taxonomy): domain Bacteria; kingdom Bacillati; phylum Bacillota; class Clostridia; order Eubacteriales; family Clostridiaceae; genus Clostridium; species Clostridium thermosuccinogenes. Next base: position 3,838,206 of record NZ_CP021850.1, read on the forward strand.
TATTACAAAGCATACTCTTAAGTCTTTAAGATATACTTGTACAACGACATAGAAGGAAAATCAGTTGGCATGAAATCCTTTACGCTTCTGTCAAATTCATGGTTTTTTGTTCAAGCCTCGAGATTTTTGTCCACTGATGATCCCACTTCTACTCTTACAATTTTAATAACCAATCTTTATAGTCTTAATCTCAAACGGCCGGAAAACCAGTTCAAAGGTCTGAGCAGCGTCCATTGATTCCAATGTTTCTTCCAGCATGTTTGTTATTTCAACAGACACAGGCACTCTGTCCAAAGTTACTTTTGTGCGTGTAAAGGTGCCTTCGGATTCATATAACCTCATGACAAAGGCTCTCTGGTTTTCTTCACAGCATTTAACCGTTTCGATGATGATATTGCTGCTGTCCACTTTGGCAAAGGATTCAAAATCTGCCCTGCCGGCTTTTACGATTGGCCTGGAATTAAGGCTGTAAGCCGGAAGCACTACATTTTCGGCACTGAAACCTCCAATATGGGGCAGGAAGGAATATACACATTCGTGCACGCCCTCATCCCCTCTGGGATCAGGCCTGCATCCGCCTTTATGCAAAGACAACCGCATATCCGATCCTTCCACCGAAATACCATACTTGCAGTCATTTAGCAGAGCCACTCCGTAGCGTGTCTCCGAAAGGTCGGTGAACTTATGGTTCAGCACTTCAAACATAGCCTGCTCAAGGCTGTTATTGCGTGTTGTCGGTTTCAGGCTGTGTCCGAATTGTATTTCATGCCTTGCAAAGTTGGTCATGATAGTGGTATCAAAATCCACTTTGAGGAAACGGTGCTTGTCCTTCCAGTCTATAATTGTTTCAAAATCGACCCTTGGGGTTGTGGAGTAAAACACCATGTCCTGTACTATGGTGGATTTTTCTGAAAGCTTATAGGTACTGCGGATGCGGAATTGCACCTTTCCGTCAGATACCACTTCCCGTTTGACAAGCTTTGCACAGGCTTTAAACTTCATCTGGCAGTCCGCATCTATATCCCAGTTATCCCATGATGAAGGCACATCCTCTGCCATCAAAAAGGTGTTAAGAGGCAGCCCTTTTCCCCTAAGCTCACGGTTTACGCGGGTATCTATGAAGGATTCTATAGTTCCGTCCGCTGCAAAGGTGACCTTGGCAAAAGGCGTGGTCAGAACATCGCCTTCGTAGGTGAAGGCGGAACCGCCATTATCAGACGGCATTTCTCCCTCTTCAAACTCAATGGTTCTTGCTCCCATGGAAGGAAGGTGAAGATTTGCAATGCAAAGCTGGTCCTTTCCATGGACATTTTGTACGCGCTGGATGATCAGATTCTTATCAACAGGCACTTTTCCCTGGAAACCGTCAATATATATTATCTCATCCCTGTCGAAGCCCAATGTGTTTACCACTGTCAATGCATTTTCTTCAGGGGTCGTGCTGACGGTATCATCAATCATCTCACCGGCTTTTTCCAGTAAATCCTCCATTTCGCTGTAGCACTGATCATGAGCTTTCGCTATGCATGTGCCCGGCAGGATGTCATGGAACTGGTTGACCAGCAGGGTTTCCATAAGCGGCCTGATATTTGCATCTTCCGCAACAGCACCCTCTGCTACAGCTTTGCGCACCGTGAGGAATTCCAGATCCCTCAAAGCCAGCTCAGCCTTGCGGTTGTTGCGTTTTATCCTATGCTGGTTGGTGAGGGTAGCGCGATGCAACTCCAGATAGAGCTCTCCCTTATACACAGGAGGATTTATACATTCTTTCTCCAGCTCCGTCATGAATTGCCCCACATTCACATGTTCAGCCCTGGGGCATCCGTCAAGATCCTTTACGCGCCTTGCCATCTCTATCATCTTCGCTTCCGGGCCACCACCCCCGTCACCGAAACCATAAGCCACCAGGCGTTTTTTGGATACATTCTTGTTCTGAAGATAATTGCCGCTTCCCCTTCCCTCCAGCTGCTCAATAAGAGCTTTTGGTTCAGGCCAGCAATGGGTCGTGTTGAAATGCGCAAATACCCTTGTTCCGTCTATTCCTTCCCAGTAGAAAGTCTCATAGGGAAATCTGTTGGTATCATTCCAGGATATTTTTGTCGTGAGGAAATAATCCACCCGGCAGCCTTTCATGATCTGAGGAATGGCGGCACTATACCCGAAGGTATCGGGCAGCCAGAAGCAATTGGACGTATACCCGAAGTGCTTCTGCGTGTATTTCTGGCCCCAGACAAACTGGCGGATCATGGATTCCCCGGACGTAATATTGCAATCACATTCAACCCATACCGCTCCGTTGGGCTCATAACGGCCTTCTGCAATCTTTTCCCGTATCCTTTCAAACAGCTCAGGATAATTGCGGCGAATTATTTCAGTATGATAAGCCGAGCTTTGCATGAAGCGGTATTCAGGATATTGATCCATCAGGCTTATAACATTGGAATAAGTTCTCGCGCATTTTTTTACAGTTTCAGGAATATGCCACAGCCATGCCGTATCCATATGAGAATGGCCTACAATGCCGGCAAAGGGAGCAGATTCCGCATTTTGGGCCTCCAGCACCGGCTTCATGATCTGCCTTGCTTCTTTCAGTGCAGAGCGCCATACTTCCTCTTCCACATTCTCAACGGAATAATAAACTGTTTTATGCACTTCCATAAGGCAGTTTATGATGTCAGCACGCCTGAAACTCAAAGGGTCCATTTTTTCCACCATTTGGTTTAATGCGCGCAGATCCAGGATGAAGTCCAGAACATCCTGGTTCTTCAGGCAGGTGTAAATAGAATCAAAGGTATAGCGGAAATCAGGTTTAATCTCTGTTTCAAAGGGCTGCGTTCCAATAACATAATGTCCCGCATAGAATTCCAGAGCTATATCTATTTCCCTGGCAGGATCAAACTTATCCACCAGCAAGCAGCAGTAATGGTTTCCGCTTATGGCTGTAGTGGCATATTTGCTGGTAAATATTCCGCAGGGAATCCCGTTTACCCACAGCATTCCCTCATAGCCTCCGACTTTAGGCATTATGTAGATGCTTTGCCCGCGATACTCATCAGGAAGGCTGAGTTTGCCTTTGAACCAGCAGTAAACTCCTTCTCCTCCCCATGTATCCCCCTTTGCTGTATCCACAAAAAGGCTGTCATCCTGAGGTATCTTATGATATTGCTCTGTTGTCTCAAACCTTTTTACCTCTACCTCGCCAATGCGAGTAAAAATGTAAGGTTCAAGGGTCTGTTCCAGGCGGACAAGCTTTTGCAACATGCGTTTAATTTGCGGCTCGTTCATTATCAGGTTATCCTCCTTAAATTTATCCTTTTATTCTTAATTTATTGTGCACCCCTACGATCAAAATCGCAGGTTTTCCACGCTTCATCAACTTCGCAAACCGGCATCTCTGCAGTATTTAATTCGGACAGTTCCTGCCCTATTGCGTCCTTGCCCGTGGCTAAAGTCATGAGCTTATGGGCACCGATACTTCAATAATAAAGGGTTTCTTTTTTAAAAGCAAGCTTCATGAACAGATATGAAGCACCAAACCATAACAGCGTTCTCATATACCCCGCGGCATTGCATCCAGTGCCCATCATCACAGCCGCCTTCGTTCCATCTTTTGTATAGCATCTTCACTTTTACAGCATTCCCTCATCTTTTACATAGCATTTCCTTTATCTTTTGTACAGTGTTTCTTCATCTTTTGCATAGCACTTCCTCATCTTTTGTATATTATTTCTTCATCTTTTGCGTAGCATTTCCTCATTTTTTGTATAGTGTTTCTTTACCTTTTAACATAGCATTTCCTCATCTTTTGCACAGTGTTTCTTCACCTTTTGCATAGCGTTTCATCATCTTTTACATAGTATTTCTTCATCTCTTGTATAATATTTCTTCACCTTTATTTTTCTGAACTTTGTGCTCTGGTCACATGCCTTAAGCTGGTCTCGTTCATTAACCCAATAATGTACTCAAAATGCCAATGGACTGAATTTAATTTACGAAAACCATCATATTATTCTCAGCACTGTGTCAGGCGTAATCTCAATTTTTTTGCCAAAATCTATTATGGTGCATTTTGGTTCTTCCTCCACCTTAAAGCTCACTGCTCTGTCGCCTGCGAATACCTGGCCGACATCTTTTTCGATATTGATAATAAGTTTGCTGAAGCTGATGCTGCCATATGTGCATACCAGCACAAATTCCTTTTGGTTCTTCCGATAGTAACCAAACCCGGAAGGCGAAAACCACGGCCCTGTTATGCTTTCCACCGGTGGAATAAACTCAAGGATACCTCTGGGGACATCAAGCCTGAACCCCGTTATGGATAGCAGGAGGGACCAGCTTGACATTGCCCTGTAATAGTAATTGCCGCATTCTTCATGGTTGAACATCCTTCCCGCTTTGAAATATCTCCGGTCAACGTTCCTCGTGATTTCCGTCGCCTCTTTGACCATTCCATTCTCCAGCAAGGCTGAAGCAAAAGCGAACTCAATTCCCGACCAGTTGCTCTCCGCCTGGACATTTCGGTACGTGTGCAGAGTCGGCTTGGTATGCTTCGGATAGGCGGCATTTATAAGTCCCGTCTCCGGATGGTAATTATATTTGATAACAGCTTCTAAGGCGCCCAAAAGAAGCTCTTCCGGTATGAAATTTCCCAATCCCAGGAGCTGTGCATACCACTGTCCGTCAATCTGATCCGTCATACAGCATTCATCCCTTGCTTCCTCATCCACCCACAAGCTGAAATATTCATTATTCCATAGCTTTGCTTTAAAGCTTTCCTTGCCTTTTTCCAGTATGGCCTGCCATTTTTGCTTTAGATGCTGTTCGCCCAAATCTTCGGCCATGCGTGAAGCTGCCAGCACCGCTGCCAGCCACAAGCTGGATATATATGAAGAAGTGCCTCTGAAAGACCATGCATCATAAGTATTCCTTTTGGTTTCTCTGTCGGGAAGTCCGTCGTTGTTTCCGTCCAGCTTTTCTATGCTTTCCATGGCCTTTACCACATGACTCCACATTTTTTTCAGATAATCCTTATTTCCTGTCCATAAATAATCGCGGCACACCAGCAGGACAAACTGCGGATTCATGTCCACCCTGTCAAAGCCATTATCTACAGAGTAAAAATCGGGGGTGAAAAAGTGATGAACCCTTCCGTCTTCTCTTTGAAATCTGGCACCCATCTTCATTTGTCTCAGCTGTAAATCCGGAAACAGCGCCAATATTCCAAAGGAACCCTGATAGGTGATGTCCGTTGTATGAAAGCCACAGCTCCCGTAGCCCTCCCAAAGGGCAAAATCACCCTCTTTGGACCACCATGAGCACTTTAGCAGCGTATTTAATTGGTTTCTCCAGCTGTTTACAAAAGAAGCATCAACATCCGTATGCCCCAACACGCTGGAGAAGGCTCCCACCTTGCTTAAAATTTCCTGGGAATGAGCATACATAAAATCATTTACTTCCCTGGCATCCTTAAACCAATTGGAGTACATATGCCCTACAAAGCGGCCGGCATCGCTTATATGATGAGGAAAGTACCAGGAAACAATGAACTGCACCTTCTTCCTCTCCCCGGGACTCAGTACAAAACTGGAGCACAGGGCAGCATCTCCCCATGCTTCCTGCCCTTTCTCATCTATCGCCAATGACTTCATTTTTTTTATAACTGAGAGTATAAACGCGATTTTTCCTTTACGGCAGGAAAATATATCTCCGTCAATTTCAGTTATACGCCGGAAGGGACGGTTTACACTTGCCATCTTAAGAAGCTGCTCCATTACACTGTCCACTTCTCTATCCCCCAGAAGCTCTATTTCTTCAGCGGATAAATTTAAAATCCATTGGGGCAGCGTCTCGACGCCCAGGTCGGGCAGCACTCCCTTATCCCGGAAGTCGAAGAGGTAAGATTCCTCCGTAGTTCCAAAATCAGTGTACAGAACATAGTTGGCAAAGAAGAGCGAGAAATCGCTTTGAATAAAACTGGTCCTTGTATTTTCACCGCTTACGGAAAAGCAAATGCTGCCGTTTTGCGGATGCGGCTCAAGGCTATCGCTTTTCATATGCAAGACAATACGGTCACCGTCTTTTTGAAGAATGTTTCTCAACTGGCGGTTCATCAATCCTCTGTTAACAGGGTTTTTAAGCTTACCGAGCAGTGAGACCTCCACGTCCTGATTAGATATGTTTTCCACAAAAAAAGATGCAAAGAAACCTGGCGTTCCGCTTATTCTTGAATCCAGAGGCACAAAAGGCGATGTAAATTCGGAGCAAATATTGACAGGCAGGCTGTCATCGATATATTTAAGCTTGCAAACAGGAAAGGAAGGATCATAATGAATTTCTGAAACCTCCTTGTGCCATGAATACATCATGGAGCGGAATTCCCCACCATCCACATCATGGGATAGCTTCCTGACCTTGGGCAGATCATTCCCCTGTTTTGTCCTGATATAGAAAGGCATCACATTCTTTTCATAATCATATAGATTTTGCATTTGCCTCTTTGGATCTGCGCTTGCCCATTTACCAAGATTAAAAATATGCCAGTCTGTCAAGGTTCCGTTCTGATTGATTTCCACGGTGCCGGTCCCTATCCCGCCAAGCGCCATACCATGCTGTTGGATTTTTTTATCTATAATCGTCGGCATAGCCTGTTACCCCCTTTGATCGTCAACAATCTTTAAAAGCGCGTGTCTTTCATAAACTCAAGCTGCACATACATTTAAGTATATCATCCTTTCAGAGAACCTACCATTATTCCCTTCACAAAATATTTCTGGAGAAACGGGTATATGAATAAAACCGGCACAGTGGCTATAACGATGGTCGTATACTGCACCAGCTGGCGATACAAATCCTCTGTCTGGGCTGTGATGCCATTCAATACCTGGAGCATATCCCCCTTGTCATTTGTAATAAGTATCTCCCGGAGGATCAACTGAATAGGATAATACCTCCTGTCACTTAAGAATATGGATGCATTAAACCAGGAATTCCACATACCTACTGAATAGAAAAGAATCATTACTGCCATTATAGCTTTTGACAATGGTATGATAATTCTGAACAGTATGGTGAAATCATTGGCTCCATCTATCTTTGCCGATTCTTCAAAACTTTCGGGGATCTCCATGAAGGAGGTCCGCATAACAATCAGATTCCATGTGCTTATGGCACTGGGAATAATGATGGCCCACCGGGTATTAAATAACCCCAGGTTTTTGACCGTCAAATAAAAAGGGATAAGACCTCCGCTAAAAAACATCGTTATCGTAATAAAAACCAGTACATATTTTGCAAAGAAAACTCGCTTCCTGGACAGAGCATATGCACCGAAGCAAGTCAGAAGCATGCTGACAGCCGTTCCGGCTATAACATAATAAACCGTATTCAGAAATCCAACTTTTATATTGGGATTTTTCAAAACCAGATCATACCCTTTTAATGTGAATCCCTTGGGCAAAAGCAGTAGCCCCTCATGCTGCATCAACAGCCTTGGATCGCTGAAGGAAGCAAAAACCACATACATCAGAGGATATACACATACCAGGGCAAGCAGGGATAAAAAAATTGCATTTACTATACTAAATATTCTTTCTGAAAATGTATACCTGGTTACCATAAAAACCACCCCTCACCATAAGCTGCTTTCGGTATATCTTCTTGAAAGCCAGTTAGATACCACGAGAAAAAGGAAGTTGATGACGGAATTCATGAGTCCGATTGCCGTGCTATAGCTGTAATCCGCATTTAACAAACCCTTCCTGTACACATAGGACGCGATTACATCGGCGGTTTCGTAAGTGAGCGGATTATAAAGCAGTATGATTTTCTCAAACCCTACGCTCATTATTGAACCCATTCTGAGTATCAACAGCACTATTATAGTAGAAGCAATACCTGGTAAAGTAATGTGGATCAGCTGTTTCCACCTTCCTGCACCATCTATTACAGCTGATTCATACAGCTCTGGACTAATATTTGTAAGAGCTGCCAAATATATAATGCTACCCCAACCCACATTCTGCCATATTCCACTGCTGATATATACTGTCCTGAAAAATTCGCTTTTACTCAGCAGATTTACCTTTTCAAAGCCGAAATTGGAAAGCAGCTGGTTAATAATTCCGTTTGTGGACGTGAAATCAACAATAATGCCACACACCACAACCATCGAGATAAAGTAAGGCAAATAAGACAAAGTCTGTATAGTCTTTTTGAAATATTGATTTCTGACTTCATTTAAAAGCAATGCCATAATAATCGGAGCCGGGAACCCCCACAAAATATCGTATATGTTGATCAGGAAAGTGTTTCTTACAACACGCATGAAGTTTATGTCGCTAAAGAATGAAACAAAGTGTTTGAAACCAACCCATGGGCTGTTAAAAATACCCTTGCCTATGGAATAATCCTTGAAAGCAATAATCGCTCCATACATGGGCACATAGCAAAAGATCACATACCATGCTACAACTACCAGCAGCATGATGTATATGTATTTATTTCTTTTTATATCCAACAAAATGTAATTACCTTTTCGAGGCTTTGTCATATCCTTCAAAAGGGATCATCCTTCCACAAAAAATTAATATATGAGGAGGATTTTCACCTCCCCATATTACTAGTTGTCAGGAACTCTAATCGGTCCTATCTGTTCAAGTATCTGTTCAGCTGATCCTGTCTGGCTTTAATAACCTTATCTATATTCAGCTTCTTGATTTGTTCCACATATTTTTCAAAATTGCTTAAGGGTTCTGCTCCTATAATGAATTTCATCATCATTTCATCTTTGTAAGTGGTAATTTGCGACATGTAGTCACCTTCCACCTGTGCTTCTTCACTGGTTACCGAAAGAGGAGGCAGTATATAGTCCTTGCCGGGTTTGCTCCAAACATCCATAGCTTCATATACCGCGTCGGACAATGCAAATGACAACGGATTCCTCAGTTGGGCTACATAAGGTCCTTTATACTTGTCGGCAGCAGTATTGGTATCGACTCCGTCAGGATTATTTACCATCAAATCCGTATATTCCGGATGCATTGTCTTAATCTTTTCCTGAAGCTCAGGATGGAAGAAGGCAGAACCATACTTGGGGTCCAGCGGGCCTTCCACCCAATTATATGTAACACCTTCAACGCCATAGTTGAAAAGCATGAATCCTTCAGCTGAATAACGGTAATCTATCCACTTAACTGCCGCTTCGACATTCTGGCACTTTGTGCTGATGGCCAGGTCGCAGCCTTTGGAATACCAGTTCTTATTTCCAATATGCAGAGCTTTCGAAACATCGTCTCCTTTATTCAATACCGGATAGGGAGCCGGCACAAGGTTGAAATTGGGGTCTGTGGCCTTTCCTGCCATATCATAGGAGCTGAAGCTTCCATAGAAGGTAACGGCGCATGCCCCAGCCTTTCCTGAAGTAATCTGGGCGTCAAGGCTCTTATCATCTCTTGTAACAAAATCCTTGTCAATAAGTCCTTCCTCATACCACTGATGCATCAATGTAAGAAAATCCTTAAATCCCGGCTCAATCGGTCCGTAAACCACTGTGCCGTCCTTATTCAGGAACTCACCGGTGGAGGCGCCATATGTTCCCGCAAAAGCATCGCAGGCATAAAACCTTCCTAACGGAAGCAGCATCGGTGTCTCAACATTTCCCTTCTCCTTGAAAGCCGTCAGTACTGTATGCCATTCTTCAATTGTCTCAGGCATCTGCAAACCCAGTTTATCAAGATAGTCCTTCCTTATAACGGGACCTGCCCAGGATGGCTCCTCAGCTATCTGAATTGATTTGAAGCTCCATATGGTTCCGTCGTCTTCCTTTACCTGTCTTGCTATATCAGGATTTATCTCCATAACCGCTGTGTAGTTCGGAGCATACTGCGCGATAAGATCATTCAGTTTCAAATACACACCGTCTTCTACCGCTTTAATACCTCCCCCTCTGTATGCCCTGCTGTTTATCAGGTCGGGATAGTCACCGGAGGCTATCATAAGGTTAAACGCCTCATCTTCCTGTCCGGCAGGCGGTGTTATGAATTCTACCTTGATTCCGGTTATCTTTTCCATTTCCTGCATTACTATGTTTTCATCCAATGATTTAATATAAGATGAGCTGAAGGGATGCCAGTAAGTCAATTTCACTCCTTTAAATTTAGCAAAAGGGGAATCTTCGCTGGATCCGGCAGTTGTTTCATTAGTGGTGTCACTGGCAGTTGTACCGGTTTTGTCTGCCGCTGTTCCTTCTTTATCATTACCACAGGCTGTAAAAGAAAGGATCATTAACAGTGCTAATATAAAGCAAATATATTTGGACTGACGCTTCATTGTACTACCTCCTTTAAGAATATAGATGATTCTTTTTTTGCTGATTTCGGGTACCCAGTCAAGATTATATGGACGGTGGAATGTGCTTGTAAATCATCATTTTGAAACAGAATCATCTATAATATACCTTTTGCTTTCAGCCTTAGGTATCAAAGCATTCCCAGCAGTTAACACATTATTGGAACCGGATGATTGGAACAGTCAATAATCACTTTTTTAATGCATCGACTAAATTTAACTATTATTCTGAGCATCCAATAACTCCCGATATTTTCCCGGGGTTATGCCTTCATACTTTTTAAAGGTACGAATAAAGATGGTACTGTTCAGGAAGCCTACCATTTCCGATATGTCTTTGATTTTAAGGTCAAAATCCTTCAAAAAGACTTTTGCCTTTTCAAGGCGGATTTTATTAATGGTATTCAAAATCCCATCCCCGGTATGTTCCTTATAGAATCTGGAAAGATACACAGGGTTTAGGTCAAATTCCGATGCAATAGAAGCTACACTCAAGTTGTGGTCAAAATAATGGGATTCGATATATGCATTTATATCTTTGATTTTACTTGAACAGGTTGTCTTTTTCTTTGCGTGGTTGTAGCTCTCTATCTCCCCAAGTATGAACTCCATCTGCTTCTGCATTTCAAACACGGTTTTACATTGAATCAGCCTCTGCATGGGGTTGAGGTTTTCAAGGAAGCTGCTGTCAACTTCGGTATAAATGTCATCAATAGCGTTCACCATGGTATTGATAATGGCAAACAACAGACACCTGGCCATATCCAGCGAAATATTGGAATTTAAAATGTTGCGTTTGAAAATCTGGTCCATGACCTGTTTTGCCTGTATAAAATCGTTAGCCCTGATAGAATTAATAAATTGCTGCTGTATTTCTATAGGATATGCGTTGGAAAAGCTTCTGTTTTCATATGCATGAATATCCCTGAAAAGAATTATATTGTTGCTTCCTACGATAAGCTTGTACTCCGCCGCCTCAAGGCACTCCCTGTATGCGTTCGGTATTTCATCCAGCGGATGGATGTTGCTGACCGAAGCTGTAAAAATGATGTGGAACTTGTCCATTATAAATTCTTTTCCGGAGATGATAATGTTTTTGATTTCATCCAGGACATCTACCGACCTGTCACTTGATTTTGCAGGATTTACAAGGCATGCGACAGCCTGATCCACTTCGAAAAATGAGCTGTTATATTCCTTGCTGATCAACTCCTCCATTATGTTGCTAATGATAAAATTGGCCAGCTCTATGGCATTTTCCTCATTGTCATCCTCTTCAGGAGAGTATACACACCCCAGCTCCTCCAGATAAAACAATATAAGAACAAAGTTTTCACCTTTGAACTCAATGCCATAGCTCATACATATATCATCCAGAGATATACGGTTCATAATATAGCCTTTTACAAGCTTGTTTAAAAAGTCGTTTTTGAGGATCGGTTTCTGCTTTTCCAGAGTTGATGCAATACTTCTGTTTTCGTTTATTATATCAAGCATGGAATCTTCTATTATTTTAAGCTCATTTAGCTTATTATCAAACTTAAGCTTGCCTGACTTTGAAAAAAGCTGAAGCAGATTGTCGATGGGGTTATAATTCTTTCTCGCAAACAGAAAAGCTGCAATAATCCCACCAGCTATGCATACTGTAGTACACAACAGTATTATATTGATTACATCCTTGGCCTTCCCTGAGAATACCGAGCGAGGTATGATGGTTATATACCTCCAATCCACAACATCGGATTTGATATACACCAGTTCAGCCTCCAAGCTGTTGCTTCTGAAAGGCTTAATACCATAATTATTTTCAACGATAAGGTCTGAGACATCGAAATCGATATCCTTCTTTAAAGCAGCCACAATCTCATTGCTGCCGTTTATTATAATGGAATTGCTCTCCGGTATACCGTTGAAGCTGCTCAGCGAATTCTCTAAAAATGTGCTGCTCAAGACTATCCCCAGTACGGCATAATCCTTTTGCCGGGTGTCATAGGTAATAGATTGAAGAAAGACAATGCCTCCCATATCCGGCTTATCGATATTTATCGATGACATGGGACAGAACTCCTTGACATGCTTACCCTTCAAGAAGTTTTTCCATTCCTGCATATCCTTAATCTTGCCGGGATAGTATATGTTGAAATATTCATCGGCTTCACAGGTGCCATTTCCCGACGCTACTATATTCCTGTTGGGATAGTAGATAAATATGTCTGATATATGGCTGTTTGCAATCTCACAGGCTTTAATGGTGTTAATGCCATAATACAAAGAGAGATGATATATCGGGTTACCGCTTTGTGAGTTTATATTTTTGTCCAGCATGATTGTTGTCTTGATTTTTTCAATATCGCTGAGCTTTGCATCCACAGTTTGCCGAAGCTGCTTCAGCATCGCGAGATACGATTCATCGATTTCTGTTTTTATCACGTTTATAGACTGAATATACGCCACAGAACTTATAAGCAATGATATGAGTATAATTAGCAGATATGAATACAGCCATGAAAAAAACAGTCTTCTTTTCTCTTTAAGATATTTAATGATCATGCTCATTTCAATCTCCTAAATAGCTAAATAGTAAAAGCTGGTATTTAGATGAATTAATTTAAATCCAGGACCAGTTTATGGCAAATAAACGGAGTGCAGTTTTACCCTTACCTTTGCAGTAAAGCTTAACACCACTTTGTAAAACTTCACTATATAAACTTGAATAATGTTTAGAAGTTTCCAAGCAAAAAACATCGCCCTTTGCTTGTATAAAAATTATATCATATAAAATACATTCGTGGAATATGAGCAATTCTTTAAATCATATGATTATTTTCAGGCTTCCGGATAATAAGAAAGGCCGGAAATTCAGCTTTACCAAACTTCCGACCCGTCGATCCAAAACCTTTTCTTACGCTTTATTCTATTTATGTTTGCGCTTATCCAGCGCTTCATCCCTTATTTCTGCCCTCATGGCATTTAAGGCATCTCTTCTTCTTTTATTCTTTTCTTCCAGCGTTTTCTTCATCTTTTGGTCATCGGTTTTTGCGATCATATCCTCTGCCAGCTCAATATTCTCAATAGTCTTGTTGATATTGAACTGGATCCTGTCCACATTGTCCCTTCTGTCATCCGGTTTGGGCTTATTTTTCATGTGCCGCATCTCCTTTTTTAACTGGTTGTGCTTTTATATAATTCAGGATGACCCCGGCTGATATCAATTTCCAGGAGTAATGTACTTAAAGAATGCTATAAGCGGATATTCATCCAAAACATGTTTTAGGGGGCGTAAAGACTTGACAGGCATTATGTTTATATTAGTCACCTTCCGCTACTGGCGCGGCGCCTGCAAATCTTTACTGCCTGCTGGTTAGTTTGTGCCTTTTTATTATGCCCCGATATATTTTTAGTAAACTGAAAGAGAATAGTTTTATTGCTAGTAGAAGGGGATGAATTTCATGAGAGCTTTATTTAGCCCTCATATAAGCAACGAAATTATTATTTTTGATTTGGTTATTATTCTAATAAATAATTATTTTAGTTCATAAAACATTTTGCTTCTTTAGATGAGTAATTTCAAAAGAGTAATTTTTACAATTTAAAAAAAGATACACCTAACCTATATAATTACATCAATTTTTAGATGTTCATACCAAAGCATTATGTGGAGCAGGTCATGCAGCTGCCTTGTCATAAAAAATTAACAAGCAATATTTAAAGATAAAAATGCCACCTATACATTAAAAACCTGTACTCCGGCACAAAACCAGAAAACAGGTTTATCTGCATAATAGTCTCAACTGTCAAATTTTCTTATGAATTCTTCATAATAACGCTTTCTATAACATTGGAAACTTCCTCACACGCGTCGCAGCACCTTTCCAGATAGTGGAACAGCTGATCCCATGCTATTACTTCCAGAGGGTCCTTGCAGCTTACATACAGATCCCTTGTCGCTTCTGTAAACAGCTTATCCCCTTCTTCCTCAAGGAAATTGATCTCAACTATCAGTTGATGCAGTTTCTGAGATTTGCGGAAATTATGAAATTCGTCCAATGCAAGCTTCAACGCGTTGCAGCATTTCACGATAATTTCCGTCATCTTTAGCGCATGCTGCCGGACGCTTTTAATATTAAACATGTACATACGCATCAGCACATCTTCTATGGTGTCAGTAACATCATCAATTTGATCCGCCATTGCCATTATGTCTTCTCTCTCAATAGGAGTGATGAATTCCCTGGCCAGCTTTTTCACCATAGCATGCCTTGCCAAGTCTCCATCATGCTCTATAGCATGCATCTCTTTCATTTTGGCTTCCAAATCTTGTGCTTGGAAGTTGTTCATAATTTCATTTAATAAGTTTGCAGCCTTGCAGGAATACCCCGCTAATTCCACAAAGGTATTGAAATAATTTACATCCTTTTTATGAGCCATAATTCCTTTCCTCTCTTAACTAATGATATTATTATGAGATGAATTTTAAGTTTAACTCCTACAGGTTAAAATATTCTCATAAACAACAACGCCATCAGAAAACCTATCAGCCCGCATCCTGGGAAGGTCAACACCCAGGCGAGCACCATTTCCTTTACCACTCCCCAGTTTACGGACGACACACGCTTTGCAGCGCCTACACCCATGATGGCAGTAGTCTTGGTATGGGTTGTGCTTACCGGTAAACCCAAAACCGATGCTGTGAACAGAGAAATAACTCCTGCCATATCGGCGGAAAAACCTTGGTAAGTCTCTAACTTTACCATATCCATTCCTACTGATTTTATGATTCGGTAACCTCCTATGGAAGTTCCCAAAGCCATTACCACAGAGCAAAGGATAATCAGCCAGATTGGGATTGTAAATTCCGTTGCCTCTGCTTGTCCCTGAGCCAAAAATACGCTCAGCATGAATATTCCCATGAATTTTTGCCCATCCTGAGCGCCGTGCATGAATGCCATGCCTGCACCGCCCAAAATCTGAGCATTCTTAAAAAACACACGGGTTTTTCTTCTGTCAAAGCCTCTGAAAATCAGTTCTATTACTTTTACCACGAGTACGCCCATTCCAAAGCCCATTACTGTGGAAAGCACCAACCCGTATAATACTTTCACCCATTCATTGGGATTGATTCCGCCTATACCCCTCTGGAGGGCAATAGCGGCACCGGAGACTCCCGCAATCAGCGCGTGACTTTCGCTGGTCGGGATACCAAACCACCAAGCTGCGGTAGCCCAAATAACAATAGCAAAAAGAGCTGCACATAGAGCTACGAGAGCTTCGTGGGGATCTCCTCCGAAGTCCACCATCTTGTAAATTGTCTGTGCTACTGTCGCATTGATTACAGTCATGACAAAAACACCAAAAAAATTGAAAAAGGCTGCCATTAGGATAGCCATGCGTGGACTCATTGAACGGGTGGAAATACAGGTAGCAATAGCATTGGGGGCATCTGTCCAGCCATTTACAAAAACAACGGCTAGAGTTAAGGTAGTTATCACCATCAATGCCGGATTAGTTATAAATTGATTTAAAAAATCGACTAATGAAAGAGTCATCAAGTACCTCCATTTCCACTAATACTCTCACTTTCCTTGTCCAGTGAGTATTTTCCCAAACGTAATTATCATAGCATTTTTTCGGGAAATATACAATTCTTTTTTAAGATTATGTCGTCCGCATATATCTGTTCATAGTATTACCGGAATTTGACGCAAAATGTCTATCCTTCTTTCTGCAATATCTATTTTGCATGCGTAGGCATCCAAGTCCACACCGGCTTGTCGGGCTTTTCTCAAGGCATCCCCAAAATCCCTGTCTGTTCTGTCATTGGGTCTCATAACATCGACATCTTCCCTTTGAATGATGAAAATTACTCCAGCTCCGTTTCCCTCCTGTTTTATATGGATTAAATCTTCAATATGCCTGGTTCCCCTTGTGGTAGGAGCATCAGGGAAATATGCCTGCCTGTCCTCTACCAGAGTGACGCCCTTAACTTCTATGTAGTACTCATAACTTCCCGAGAACAGCCCGAAATCCAGGCGGCTGCCGCCTATTGTCACTTCGCGGCGAATTTCATTGTAATCGGTAAATTTATCAAATTTCTTCTGCTTGAGCAGTTCATATGCTATCCTGTTGGGAACATTGGCCGAATCGATGGATACCCATATTTCGCCTTTTTTGACCAGAATCAAACCAAACTTGGTTGAACGGTTGGGATTATCATATTTCCTTACCATCACCGTTGCCCCTTCTGTCAGCAATTCCCTCAGCCTTCCGGTATTGGGAACATGGGTAAACTGCTGCTCTCCGTCAATTTCAACAACCGCCACAAAGCGGTTTAACCGTTTTACAAACCTTGCCTCCACTAAATCTCCTTCAATTTTCATGGGGACGCTCCTTTTTTTAATTTAAAAATTTCGCATTATAGTTTGCTTAAATTTGCAGTAGCAACTTTGGATAATATGCTATTTCCCCTAATTCGGGGGAACTCATTATCTTTATCGTCCAAAGCATAAAATTTATGAAAGCAAATACTCAAACACCGAACTAATTCAGGATATAACTAGCGATTTTGATTAAGATTATGATTTGTTAAGAATTTTGATTTTATTTAATTCCTTATTTTGACCCTATGAATTACACGTCAATTCAGAAGTAGCAAAATAACCTAGCTCTTTATACAAGACATATGAAGAGTGTTTCTACAAGCTTTCAATATTACTGCTATGCAATTACTTGTAACTTCTGTGATTTTCTTCTATTCTTTCTTTTGAGGCTACGTAAAAGCCATTTCACATGCCAAGGCATGTCCCTAGCCCATATGAATTAAAGAATTGAAAATATTTCTGTATCGCATGTCCTCTTTTGTAAGCCTGAACCCTTCATTGGTAAGCCTTGATATCCCGGACAGCGACATGTTGCCTATATATTCACATAGACTTTTATATGTATACCCACATATCGATCTCATTACATATGTCGTGAATGCCCTGATTTTACTTGCTTCCCTGCTATATTTCGCCCTTAGTTCTTCAAATACTTTCCTTCCTAATAAGTGGCCCATCTTATAGATTAATTCCTCTGGAACTCTGTTCCTCACTATGTACTGTTTTTCGCTGCTATACACATTTTCAGTGTAGGCTTTTACTATGCTGTCGTCTACTTCCTTCATTATGCCTGTTTCTTTCATGGATTGTGTAAACGCCTTGTACTTCTGCCGCGCAGTCTTCCCATCCCTTCCGAAGTGACTAAGTATAAATTCCGTATCCACTATACCGTCGGTGTCCTTCCGGCATCCTGTGTAAATACCATAGGACGAATAGCGGTAATATTCCTCCCTGCCGGCAAACCCGGGCAAATCCTTAGGATTGTTGTGGATATAGGCCGACAGGGTAAGGCTGTAAGTATCATTGTCTACTATCGTACTGGCAAAACGCCCCTGAAAAAGGTGTCCATGGCGGCCATACTTCCTGTTGAAATAAGCAACGTAAGCATTGTTCAGACAGCGCATGAACATGGAAATATCAAAGCCGCAGGGGTTGATGTAAATGTGAACGTGGTTGCTCATCAGGGCATAGCAATATATCTTGCAGTGGTACTTTTCTTTATAGCGCTTCAGCAGCGACAAATAATAATCCTTGTCCTCATCACACTGGAAAAGATCCACTTCGCTGATGCTCCTGGACATCACATGATACATGGATTCTTCTGACTTTTTCCTGGCTGCTCTTGGCATGATAAACCACCTCTGGATATCATTTGTGGTTATATCATACCATATAATACATTAATTGTAAAGAACAAATGTTCTATGCGAAGGAGCGTCCCCTATTTGTATTTCTTCTTAAAGAATATTGCGGTGATGATCGCTCCGAAGGTCCAGGCCACCAAAAGAGAAATAAAGGTGGATTCCGGCCTGCCGGTAGGATAAGCTTCACTTCGTGTAAAGTAAGCAATGCCATAAGCAACCGGTACGCGCAACACGATGGTGGTAATAAGGGAAATCCACATGGGTGTCATAGTGTCGCCCAAGCCACGCATTACGCCAGCTAGGCTCTGTGTCACAGCCATTGCAATATAACCGACTGCGAGTATCCTCATCATGTGCATGCTTAAGTCCACCAATTCAGCCGTGTCGGTAAAAATGCTCATGAGATACCTACCAAAGAGCAGAATGATAACCGTTATGGCAGCTGATACTCCTACAGCTATCTTCACACCGTCCCGAGTACCCTTTTTCACCCTGTCCATCAAGCCCGCTCCAATGTTTTGCCCGGCATAGGTCGTCATCGCGCTTCCGAAAGTGAAATTAGGCATCATAGCAAATCCATCCACACGCATGACAATTACGTTGCATGCGATGACCATCTCCCCAAAGCTGTTGGTCAAGGACTGCACTGCAACCATCGCCAGGGAGAATATAGCCTGGGTCAAACCTGACGGCATCCCTAGTTTTAAAAGCTTAACAGAGTATTCCTTCTCTGGTTTCATCATTTTTAAATTAAAATCAAAGATATCCTTCATCCTCATCAACTTAATTGCGCACAAAACTGATGATATACCCTGGGCCAACACGGTTGCCAGCGCCACACCGGCTACCCCCATATTGAATCCCGCTACGAACCAGATATCCAGCCCCACATTGAGAGCTGTCGAAATCAGCAGAAATACCAGTGCCGACAAGGAATCCCCCAATCCGCGCAGAACACCTGACAGAATATTATAGTAAAAGAAGCCTGCAACGCCGACAAAAAAGATAATAAGATACTCCTCACACCAACCGATGATGGATTCCGGCGTATTAAGAAGCTCAAGCATCGGGCGGGTTGCAAGCGGTCCTATTATCATGATTATTATCGATGCAACTGCTGTCAGTGTAATGCTTACACCAATAGTGCGGGAGAGCTTTTCCCTGTCTTTCGCCCCGAAATACTGGGAAACCATGATGCCCGCCCCTGTAGCAATACCTACAAAGAGCACAAGCAAAAGATTCAATATGGGAAATGCGCTGCCTACCGCAGCCAGAGCATTGTCGCCCACATATTTGCCGACAACAATGGAATCTGCAGTATTATAAAGCTGTTGAGCGACATTACCAATCAACATTGGTACTGCAAATTCAACGATACGTTTCCAGGGCGCTCCCTCTGTCATGTCCCTTGGAGCAAATAACTTCATTAATTTTGTCATGCTAATATCTCCTGTGATTTTAGTGATTTTTTTAGAAATTTAATTTTACATCATTGCTTGTCCTAAATTTAAACGATTAGCCTCGAGCAAATTGACCTTATAAATTATACTAATAAAATCCTCAGGAATCAATAATAGATTTGTTGGAACGCTCTTAAAAACACGGTCAGAAGCTTTGTACCCAGAAAGCAAAAATAGAATTCATCCATGAGTCGATTACCACCTTTCAGTAAATACAAGCCTTTTGGCAATTGACTCCCACGCTATAACACGAAAGAAAACAAGTTTCTTTTGCGATCCAACTTGCCGCATCTCGGCTAAAGCAAGCTTTCTAATGATTGTGTCCCTCGCTATAACCATGAAATAAATTCATTTGTGAACTAATTTGCTGCATTTCAGGTAAAACAAGGCTTCCCATGTTTATAATAATAACTAAGAAAAATAGAAAATCAAAAAAGGGCTTTACGCACAAAACAGGAGCAGATTGCTGCTCCTGTCGGCAATGGGCACAAACACTTAAAATCCAGCACCAGCAAGTTTATACGATGGATTTGACTACCTCCACACCGTTAATCATCATATTATATAACGCCATCACGTTCACCAGATCGGCATCATGTACTCCTAAATCATAGGTTTCAACGGCATTCACCGGGACAATAATCCTGGATTTCATATTCTGCTTGTTAAACCAGGTCTTCAGCGTTATCGAAAACTGCTGTACGCAAATGTCCGTACAATCACCGGTAATTATGAAAGTGTTTATATGGCGGTTTTCCGAAAGCCATTTTTGAAATCCTTCTTCCAGAAAACCATTGGTAGAATTTTTAGGTATCAGCGTATACCCCCCTACTTCCTTAATCTCATCCACAATTTCGCTCTCATGGGTTCCCGTCATGCAGTGAGGCGGATAGGAATCAAATTCCGGGGAAATCTCTGTATGGCAGTCGGCAAAGGCGATTTTGGCAATCCCCAATTTATCGCACATCTTGGACAGTTCTACAATTTCAGGGATGAGCTCCTCGATTCTGGGGCTTTTCAATGCGCCTTCTCTGACAAAGCCGTTTATCATGTCAACTATCACAAGAGCAGCCTGATTGGCCTGTAAATCCCTCAACTCCACTGTAGGGAGCTTTGCCAGCATATCATGAATTTCTCCGAGAGTTTTGACGCTCCTATTCAGAAAATCATTTTTATTTGTGAGTTTCATGTGATACTCCCCTTTCCTTATTATTAATCGACCTTTTCAATGGCCTTCGATACCGGTCACAGTCTTTCCTTCATGACTTCAAAAGATGCTTCTGCCCCTGATATTATCAGTATATCATTTTTTAATCTTCCCTGCCTGTCAAAATATCTTTCATCAAAACTATCGGATCTCATGCAGGTTAAAAGGTATCGACGGATATACCGCTAATTAACCTATTATGCTTTAAATAACCTGTTATTACTTATTTGACCCATTATGCAGATGATTTATTATAATCATTTCCCCAAGTTGGCAGACATTTAAACGGATGGGAATACTTTTTCATAAGGAGTATACAGGCAAATTCTATTCTTAGCAATATATGGCTTTGAACCCCATCCCAACATCCACCACCCGCTCAATTAGATGATTCAATACGAATTTTTGTAGTTAAGCAATATAGCCCACAAACACACATATTTGCATTGCGTTTATAGTTCTTATTTATTTTTGCAAACAGGCAAAACTATAATATAATGTAAGCAGATATTGATAGCAGAGGTGAGCTTTTATGAGTCTGCAAGGCTTTTATTTACTCCCCCATCCCCCTATTGTTTTGCCTGAAGTGGGAAAGGGAGAAGAAAAAAAGATTCAAAAAACGATGGACAGTTTTCATGCCATAGGAAAAGATATTTCTCAGAAAGCTCCGGGCACCATTATCCTGATTACTCCCCATGGCACAATGTTTCAGGATGTAATTGCCTTAAGCTATGAGGATGAAATCGCAGGAAGCATGAAAAACTTCAGAGCCCCCGATGTCTCAATGAAGCTTGTGATAAATAAGTCCCTCACCCGAAGGATTTATGAACTGGCTTCGAAAGAGGACATCCCTTCCGTATTGGTGACCAACTCACTGCTGAAAAATTACAAGGCTTCCCTTTATCTCGACCACGGGGCCATGGTTCCGCTGTATTTCATAAACCAGTACTATAAGGATTACAAATTCATACACGTCACCTATGCCCCGTTAAGCGATATGGACTTATATAAATTCGGAATCATAATCAACAGAGCAGTGGATGAATCAGAGGAAACCGCCGTCCTTATCGCCAGCGGAGATTTATCCCACAGGTTGCGGGAAGACGGACCCTACGATTACAGCCCCTTCGGTACGAAATTCGATACCGAATTCCTTCATAATCTGGAGCGAGGCGATGTGGCCGGCGTATTCGGCATGGATAAAGAGACGGTGATTAATGCCGGCGAATGCGGAAGGCGGTCGGTTGCTATTTTGCTCGGAGCACTGGACGGTAAAAAGTTTAATGGAAGTTTATACAGCTACGAAGGAACCTTCGGAGTCGGTTATGGTGTCATGAAGTTTAATGTCCTTTCCCACAGCACCTCCATGCTGGGACAACTGGAAGCGATTAAGAAGGCTGCCTATGAGAAAAAGCAACGACAGACAGACCCCTACGTGAAGCTTGCCCGGGAGAGCTTAACTAAATATCTAACCGAAGGGAAGAAAATCAAGGAGTTGCCCGACTATGTAACGGATGAAATGAAAAACAGCCGAAGGGGAGTTTTTGTATCTCTTAAAAAGTTCGGAGAATTGAGGGGATGTATTGGAACCATATTTCCTACCACAGGTAGCATCGCGGAGGAAATCATCCGAAACGCTCTGGAAGCAGGGCTCAATGACCCCAGATTTGATGAGGTAGAAAAGGAAGAGCTTCCGGATATAGATTTTTCGGTGGACATTCTGACCGAGCCCGAGCCCGCCTCCAAAGAAGACCTGAATCCCAAGGAATACGGCGTAATCGTAAAATCCAATGGAAAAACCGGGCTTTTACTACCAGACCTGGAGGGTGTAAATACAATCGATGAACAGCTGTCCATTGCTTGCAGGAAGGCAGGCATCAGACCCAATGAAGAGTATTCGATACAGAGATTTAAAGTGATACGGCACAAAGAAGATTAATTGATAAACTCAAAACTTGTTATGCGAGGATTGATGCCATGAAAACCCAGGCCATGTTTTATGAAAAAATCAAGGACAAGGTTCACTGCTATCTCTGTCCCCACAATTGCGTGATGGAGGACGGTCATTTTGGGAAATGCAACGTGAGGGTGCATCAAAAAGGTGAGCTTTTTACCATAAACTACGGAGAGATAACTTCAGCAGCCCTGGACCCCATAGAAAAAAAGCCTCTTTACTATTTCAGGCCCGGTACTCATATTCTGTCGGTGGGAAGCTTCGGCTGCAACTTCACTTGCAGTTTCTGCCAGAACCATGGCATCTCCCAGTTTAATCCCGTATATGCAAATGAGTACAGGGATAACAGTGGCAAACCCCAAAAGGCTCTGAACAGTTCCTTACATGAAAGGGATTTTGCGGCAATCAGCGACTTTGTGCCCAAGGAGGATCTGGTTAAGACCGCCCTGGCGACAAAAAATAACATAGGGATAGCCTTTACCTATAACGAGCCCAGCATATGGTTCGAATATGTGTATGACTGTGCAAGGCTCCTGAAGGAAAAGGATTCAAAAGCGTCCGTAGTGCTGGTGACCAACGGATATATCAGTGAAGAGCCTCTTAAGATGCTCCTTCCTTATACCGATGCAATGAACATCGATTTAAAAAGCTTTAGAAATGCCTATTACAGGAATCTTTGCGGAGGCACCCTTAAACCTGTTCTCAAAACTATTGAAATCGCAGCAAAATCCTGCCATGTGGAGGTCACCACTTTATTGGTTACCGGTGAAAATGACAACCTGGATGAGGTGGAGGAAATAGCGGAATACCTCAGCACGATAAAAAGCGATATCCCCCTGCACCTTACCAGGTACTTCCCGAGATATCGCCACATGAGTCCTCCCACCGATATTGATTTTATGAAAAAAGCGGGGGAAGTCGCCGGCAGGTATCTCAGCAGAGTGGTTTTAGGCAATTTGTGAGCAAAAACCTGCCGGTTCCATCCTCTTCCACTTATTACTCCGCAGTTTTCTTGTCCGTAAGCTCCGCCAGAGATGTTGCCAACCCTGCCAGGCCTTGAATCTCTGAGGGAATTATAATCTTGGTTGACTTTCCTTCGGCAACCTTCTGCAGAGCTTCAAGACTCTTGATGGCAATGACGGCTTTGTTCGGATTTGAGTCGTTGAGCATTCTCAGACCCTGGGCCGTAGCCTCCTGTATCCTGAGGATAGCTGCCGCCTGTCCTTCCGCCTCTCTAATAGCCGCTTCTTTTTTGGCTTCGGCTCTAAGGATGGTGGCCTGCTTTTCAGCTTCTGCTTCCAAAATTGCCGCTTCCTTTTTACCCTCTGCAATCAGTATGGCAGATTTCTTTTCACCCTCCGCCTTTAAAATGGCTTCTCTTCTTTCTCTTTCCGCTTTCATCTGCTTTTCCATAGCATCCTGGATCTCTTTTGGAGGAATGATGTTCTTGAGCTCAACACGATTGATTTTTATGCCCCAGGGGTCCGTGGCTTCATCCAATATAGCCCTCATTCTTGAGTTGATCGTGTCCCTCGATGTCAAGGTTTCATCCAGCTCCAGATCTCCTATAATATTCCTCAAGGTGGTAGCTGTGAGATTTTCTATTGCCGACATGGGATTGCTCACCCCATACGCATACATTTTAGGGTCAGTTATCTGGAAATAGATAACAGTATCGATCTGTATTGTTACATTATCTTTGGTTATAACCGGCTGAGGCGCAAAATCCCATATCTGCTCTTTCAGCAGCACAACCTTTGCAACCCTGTCAATCAACGGAATCTTAATGTGAGGCCCTACGTCCCAGGTAGTCAGATAAGCCCCCAGCCTCTCAATGACATAAGCATTGGCCTGAGGTACAATCCTGATGCTTGTGATTGCCAGAAGAATTAAAATTACGGCTAAAATTATAAAAATCCAAGGCATTGCTTACTCCTCCTTTAAATCCAAATCATTCCCAACTCTCTCAACTATCAGCTTAACACCTGTGATGCTCTTTATTTCCACCATTTCTCCAGCTTCAATATCCTGGTTATCTGCAGATCTTGCAGACCATATCTGTCCGAAAATCTTTACCTGACCGGTTCCGTTAATCACATCAATCCTTTCGGTTACCAGCCCCTTTTCTCCTATAAGTCTATCTGCATTGGTGCGAACGATTCCAATTCTTCCATACTTTTCTAATATCGGTTTGGTGAAAAAAAGCAGGATTAAAGACGATGCAAAAAAAACTATGATTTGTATTGGAACAGGCAGCTCGAACATTGAAATGAGCATGGCAATCAGAGCTCCTGCGGCAAACCATATCGTAGTTAATCCTAAAGTCACAGCTTCGATAATCCCCAGCACAATTGCGATAATAAGCCAAACATAAGTGGCAGAAATATTCAGGAAGCACACCCCCTCTGTTAATACCTATCGGTACCTCTTCACTATTACCTATTATACATTATACTAATATAAAGTTATTCCTTCAATGGATATACCAGTCATCGGTGTAAATATGCAAATATTCCGGCAAATCAACAAAGCCTTCTGTGGGTGTGCGATGGGATCATAGGCCGAAAAACTTACTGCGTTGCAAGCCTTGGTGATAAAATTCAAGCCATAAAAAATTAACTCTTTTTATTAAGCATTTTCTGAGAATAAGTTCCATGTTAAAGAGACAGAGATGGTTTGTAAACCTTTAGTTGTTAGTATGGTTCGATGCTTTAAATTAGTATGGTTCGATGCTTTAAAATAGAGTAATTTTAACAACGGAGTCAAAAACCATTAAAACAGGTTATGGAATTAGCAAAAGCTTTAGTCCGGCACAGATGCCCTTAATCTTTTGAGCAATTCCCTGCCTTCTTCAATGGAACCTGCCTGAGCCTCTATGATAATATTCCTTTTCTTTGGCCAGTCTCCTTTAAGCAACCTTTCAACCGTTGACTGCTGCGCTTCCGGCGGGTCTCCCCATTGTAAAAGGGTTATGTTTTTAGGTATCTTGTCGCATATGTCCCAGAGGTTATGATGGTTTGCATCATAATCAAAACCCGCCAAGTCATCTATTTTAAACATTTGATCCATAACCTTAT
This sequence comes from Clostridium thermosuccinogenes, assembly GCF_002896855.1. Classification (NCBI taxonomy): domain Bacteria; kingdom Bacillati; phylum Bacillota; class Clostridia; order Eubacteriales; family Clostridiaceae; genus Clostridium; species Clostridium thermosuccinogenes. The sequence goes on from NZ_CP021850.1 coordinate 3,863,989, forward strand.
CACTGGTACCGCAATAATGTATTCTTCCTCCACCAATAGCCTTCAAAAGCTTCTTATCCCTGGGCAGTATGTGCTTCGTATAAAATTCAGGACTTATCATGTGCAATGAACAATTGCTGATGCGCGCAGCTCCTTTCCACATGGCTCCCCAGTCAAAAAACCATTCTCTGTCATCACTGATCATATTTTTCAGATAAGGTACCAGTTCAATCATATAGTCAGTTACTACATCCAGCAGATAACCTACCGCATCAGCATCGTCATAAAAGTCCAGAAATATATCATTACCCCTTATCATATATGCATTATTAAACGGGCTCTGTATGTCAGGATGCTGTATATGCACCCCCGGGGGAAGATTCTCCTTAAATATTTCGGTAAATTCCTTAAGTTTTCCGTACCATCCGCTGTCCAGTGCTGGCTTTCTAAGCTTATAAATGTCTTCAATGCTTTTAACTACATGATTGCCTGCAGCAGGCAGGCTATTTTCAAAAACATGCATCCGGCAGCCGAAGGCTGCTGCTACCTGAGCGGTACCAAACTGTACTCTGACGGAAGGTACTCTGTCATCCCCTATTTCAATATGGGACCTTAAAATGTCCAGCTCCGCTTTCAGCATTGCAATGGGGTCCTCTACTCTTTCCCTGACTGTAGAGCTTAACTTGACAGGTGTTCTGATGATAAATTTGGGAGAACAGTTGTCAGGATCCTCATACATTCTTTTATAATCCCTGTACAATTCATCAAACCTGGCCAGATTTTTGTCATCAATGAGAAGATAATTTTTTAGCATCATATGTTCTCCTTTCAATACGAATGTACGCTTGTAGAGCAGGATATATGCTTAAATGTACAAAAAACAAGAGGACTTGCAGCATCTCACCGACCGGAAGCTTGGCTTCGAAATGCTGCAAGCATAAAAGCTTATATGGTTAGGATATGGATCATCCGGTATCGGATATGTTGATTGAGATGAAAATGAGAATGTCATTTTCATTATTGACTGTGCTTTGCAGGCATGAGTGGCTGTGCAGAAATGAATTTCCGCTTGAGCCAAAAGCATCCCTTTCAACAACCGAATCCAGACAGCTCTTTCTAAATACCTACTCTATACTTTTAGCTAACCATTGATTTATAATTACTCCCGCATCGTACCTCAGGACTGCCTCTCCTTCTTCCGGTATCCACCCCTTATGCGAGCTTTTATCAATAAAGCTGATAAATTGCTCCATGTGTTTTATTGCCTGCTTTATGTGTCCTTTTGCGTAATGGTCCTGCGCCTGGACAAGCTTCTGCTTCATGGCATTCGCAAAGGGCCCGTCGAGCATGCCGTTATCGAGATAACGATCTATGATTCTCGTCATTGATTCCGTGCTTGTCGTAACGGTAAAAGTCTTTGCCTCCTCCATGCTGTTTCCCGCATTGTCTGTTACCAAAACATTAATATAGTGTGTTCCGGTCATGCCCGCCAGATCAATTTCAGAATCATTAACATACGGTACCCCGTCAATGGTCAATTCTGCCTTATTCACTCCCGATGCACTGTCCAATGCCGATAAATTAAAGCTGATTACCCTGTAATCCTCAAAGCTCATAGAATCACCATATATAGCCTGATTTACACTAAGGCAGCAGGTTGGTGCAGTCTTGTCAATGCTGATTACTATTTCTTTGCATTCTTCCGTGTTGCCTGCCATATCTATGGAACGGTACAGCATTGAATTCACTCCTTCCGATGATATGATCACCGGAGCCGTATATTCGTTCCAGGTCATTCCGCCATCCATGCTGTATTCTGTGAGCTTAACCTCCGATATGCCATCAGAAGCATTCAAAGTAACCGTCACATCTGAATTGAACCATCCGTTGATGGGAGTTTTATCGATAAAAGCAGTTGTAACGGGTGGTGTATTGTCTGCATCCACAACCTGATAGAGGGTAATATCATCAAAGTATATATTTTGTGAATACCTTCCGTCACTCCACAAATCACCTATCATGAAGTTCTTCAATCCATAACCCGGATATTGCCCTACGAGGGTTCCGTCAATATATGCATTGATTTTGCCTGGAACACTGTAATTATCCAGTATTACCTTGTGCCAGCCTTTAGTCCTTTCAACGGCAGTTGTAAAATAGGAGTATATATTTCTTACCATGTAATGGGCCGGATTATCAATGATGCCCACCATCAGCACAGAAGTTCCGGTATTTGAAGGGTCGGCAGAATTCTTCCTGTCAGTTGAAAATACATTTCCATTAGTGGTCACGCCATCATCATAAAACCATCCTTCGATGATTCCTACATACGGTTCATCCAGGCCAAATTCCATGGACAGCACCGTATAATCTTTGTTAACTTTGAGACTGTATATGCCGCTTCTTGGATTTTCCGTGTTAATGGTATTGGAATCCCCCTGGAGACCCCACCGGGTCAAGGTTTCTTCCGGATTCTCAAAGGTTTCCCTTACAACATAACCATTGTGTACGACAAAGGTGTTTTCCTTGGTTTTGGTGGCTCCACCCATGGATACCTCTACCTTTATAACGGTAACGCCCAAACCCACCGGAGCAATCCGGCCATTGCTGTCAATGACCGCTACATCAGGATTGCTGCTGGTGAATTTCACTTCGGCATTATAAAGACTCTTAAGCTGCTCTATAGAGTAAGTTTGATTATTATTCAGTGTGCCCAATACTTCATATAAAACTGGTTGGTCATAAATCCCCATGCTGCCTATACTCCGGCTTACATCAAGGGATTCAAGGCTTAATGGTTCAACATGGATCTCCATTGCGTCAGTATAAACCCTTCCGTTCAAATGCACACTGACAGTAATGGTTGCAGTCCCAGCCTTTACTCCATGGACCACGCCGTTGTCATCCACTACCGCAACTGCCGGATCACTGCTGCTGTAGAATATCATTATACCCTCAATACTTTCAATATCTACATTACCGGGCATTCCTGATACTTTAAGAGGTATATCGGCTCCTTCACCGATCCTGTCTTTGCCGGCTGAAAGCTCAATGGATAAGAAAGGTGCTTCCAGCAGGTATAATGAGTTAAACACTGCCTTGCTTGCTTTTGTGTTGTCATGGGATGTAACGGCCAGGCCGACATAGGCCTCGTTGCTGAAACCGTTGATATTAGCTGTGCCAACAGGGGTCCAATTCACACAGTCCGGTGAAACATATCCTGTCATGGTATCTCCCCACCTTTCCAGCTTAAGCCAGTAAGGTGCCGTGATACCGGATAATCCTACACTGGTCGCATTGGTACCTTGTGCAGTTCTCCTCTGGAAAGTGGCCCCGTTGGATGGTGTGACCAGCATAGCTGCATACCGGGCATCGCTGGTTAAGGCTTCACGGATCATAACTCCTGCTTTTGCCCAGGAATTGGTATTTTGCTGGCTTACTACATGCGCTATGAAAACACCGTTTCCTGTCATGGGCCTGTAAGCATAATGGAAGGCATCGTTTGCATACCATATGTCCGACCCGGAGCCAATCACTGTATAAAATCCGTCTTGTTCACCATAGCTGCCCGGTACCCCTGTATTGCCAATATCCATGCCCGAAAACTCCAACCGGGATACTGCATTGATGATGACTGAATTATTAAATTCAACTCCGTTTATCACAACGGTTGCAGTAATAATAGATGCTCCGGCACTCTTGGCTGTCACAACGCCGTTTGGATCTACCGATATAACATTCTCATCGCTGCTTGTAAATGCAATCTCAGCATGCTGGGGCAAATTGCAGAGTATTCCGCCGGCCATGCCCTTTAATACCAAAGTGGTGCTGTCTCCTATATTAGGAAGAAAAGTCCTGTCCGTTGTCATGGTAACAGCAGTGATGGGAAGGTCTTCATACTCGATGGATACATCGGAAAAGACGGCTTCTGTCATTCCGTTATTTTTCCCTGCCATGACTGCAAGGCCGATCATGATTTCATCGTCCATGTCCAGGGTTTTTGAATTCGGGAACCTCTTCCACTCACCATTGATCATATAATAACCGATGACTTCCGTTCCGTTAATGACCATCCTTATATAACTCGGGAATTCCGGCTTGTCATCCAGGGATCTTGTATAAGTTGTTTCTCCGCCGTCCACTTTGCGTTCTGTAAAGAATACTTCTTTTTGGCTGGCACTCTGTCTTAGGTATATATGCCTTGAATCGGGACTGTCATTTACCCTCACATCGATTCCAAACTGGGTGCCAGGTGTGGTGGTATCGGTGATATCCAGTTTTGCTGTAATGGCGATTTTCCTCGGGTTATCTTCCAAATTCACTTTCTGATATACATACAACGTTTCATCGACTGTTCCCCAGGCATCAGCTGCATCGGTAAAGAATGTAAAGGTACCGCTGTCAAAGGAGACATAACCGTCCGCATCCCCATAATGCCTTATTTCCCATGGAGACGGCAGCCGCTGCACATCCGAAGGATAAACGAACTGGGTATAGCTGGCTGAAACTTCTTTGCCATCTATGACTGCTTTTACATTAATATAGGCCTTTCCATAGGAGATTGCCGTGATTTCTCCGTTTTCGTCCACAACAGCAACCTCAGGATTGGATGATGTCATTTCAAGCTGATCAGGCTCAACGGTTACCACCGTACCATCCGACATGGTAACTTCTGCTTTCAGCCTGTTGGTTTCTCCCGGGTACAGCCCCTGCTTTTCGGCCGTAACCTGAAGGGAACTGGCCACCATTTCCCGGACTTTGATGGGCAGCTGGGCGGATTTTTCATTGCCCTTGTTGTCTTTTACCAACACCGATACGATGACTTCGCCCTGGGATACGGCTGTCATATTTCCGCCGGCATCAACGGTCAACACGAATGGATTGCTGCTTTCAAACAGCGTATTGCTCGGATTTAGCTCCAGGTTTTGCCAAAGCTCGGATACCGCACTTACATGCAAGGGGATATTGGTCTCGCCGGTCAAAAGAACCTCTTTTTTTGTCTTGAATTGAATATCCCTGATACTGTCGTCAACAATGACATAGACGTCCTTGAATTTAATCAAAGCACCGTTTTTGCTTACGTCCACTGTAATTTTGGCAATTCCCCGCCCTTTGGCGGTGATAAAACCGGTACTGCTTACTTTCGCGACAGATGCATCATCGCTCCTATAAGCAATGTCATATCCCTCAAGGTCTGTGAAAAATCCTGTTTTCGTCCTTCCTGTCACCGTCAGCTGAGCTGTGGAATTTTCTGAAGCATCCAGGTTGATATTTGCTCTGATACCAGCTATATCGGATTCTATGTAAATTCTGTCCAGGTCCTCATATTTGTCAGTAAACTTAAAGTCAGGCTTAAGTCCGGCTTTTTGTACATCAATGTCCTCAATCCCAAGGGTATAGGCCGGGGAGTTATACATGAACCGGTAATCGTCCTCTTCTTGATTCACAAATAAAGGATCCGCGGTGATGGAATACTGGTCATAGCTTTTATCCCGCCATTCCCTCCACTGATTCAGATCCTGCACCTCTGGATGGCCTGTGAACTGATAAATATCCGATGCGTTTTTATACAGGTTGGACTCGAAACTTGAGAACCTGTCTTCCGAGAAATCATTAAACTGGATGATTTTCGGGTTTTTCGTGCTGTAAAATACATTTCTGTTCACAACCTGCTCCCGGATGATATGTCCCATGGCATGAGACAAAATATAGGGAGTGTTGTTGTCAGTAACGACGATATTGTTTATGCAATCCACCTTCATTCCTTTCAGGATGAAAGGAAATGCCGTTACATTGGAAGCCACATTATTGCGGAAAATGGTATAGTCGGACATATCATCATTATAAAAAGCCATTCCGCGGGTATCATGAACCCAGTTGTTTTCAATGATATTGTTTTTTCCATTTCCCCACAGGTTTATGGCTCCTGAATCATTGGCTTCCGTCACCACATTGGTCACTTCGTTGTATTTGATCACATTATCTCTCGAATAGATATAATCCCAATGATTCAGGTATTTTATGGCTTCCGGGATATAATCCACCACATATCTGTCCCCAAGCAGAGCGATACCGCTCCTTCTCATATCGGATACCCTGTTATAGGACATTTCATTCCCGCCGCTCATAAGAATTTCTATGCCGGCGCCGTGTAAAATCAGTTGGCCTCCGCGCCTCACCAGATTATTGGAAATCAGATTGTTTTTGTTGATATAACCTGCTTTGTTGGGGCCCAGCGCCACCAGATAAATGCCATGATAACCGAAATCTTCAACCAGATTGCCATAAATGGTATTATTCTGGGAATATTTATTGAGCACTACGGCCGATAATCCCGAAAGGAGGATTTTGCAATTCCTGACCGTAATATTGACCGCATTTTCCATAAATACGGTACCGTCCCTGCAGTCATCCCTTTCAAGGCCACCGTTGCCGGCTGTTTTGCTGGAAAGATAAAGACGTCCCATGTCCGTGCATTTTATGGTCAACCCGTCAAATATGATGTTTTCTACAAGCTTGGTGCTGTCAGAGCCTACAAGGTTTAGAATCCGCTTTGTAGCAGGAGCGATGATTTCCTGCTCCCCTATCGGAGTGGTTGAGTCTTCAGGCCAGTAATATAAATATCCACTGGTCCTGTCGTAATAATATTCTCCGGGCATGTCAAGAAAAGACCGGGAACCCGTCAGGTAATACCCGTTTTGACCTGCCGTCATTCCTCCATAGGGACTGTGGTCCACTTTGATGATATTTTCCACATAGTCTATATCCACAACGGATGAAACGGTTGTAACGGTGAAAGCCTGCCCCGGCATGCAAAATGCCCTTACATTCGTCAGATCATCCAATGGCTCGGGAATCTGGCCTTCCACATAATGAATATTTGTGTTATTGGACGATACTGCCGGGAAAAAATATCCCTGATTGGGAATTCTCGCTTCCGTTGCCCTTTTTCCGTTTGCATACATGGTATAAAACTCATAGCCTACGTATGCTTTATAGATATTTCCGGAATCCGGCTCCCATCCGGTTATTTTTTTACCGCCTACAATAACAGGCTCTTCACCAGGGTAATTTCTGTATGTCACAGTAAATCCATTCCTGCCGGAGTCCCTTTCATCAAAATCGATGGATGATTCCACATAGTAGTCGCCTCCGCGCAGATACACGGTGATATTACCGTTCATACCTTCAGCGATGATTTTTCTAACTTCATCCCTTGCTCTGCCAATGGTGGCAAAAGGAGCATCCATTGAACCGTCATTATTATCGTTGCCATCGGGAGCTATATACAAGGAGATTTCACCGGACGCTTCTACCTTATCTGGGCTTGCCGCAAGCATGCCCATGATTAATCCTAAACACACAACAATTGATACGAACTTCCTGATTATTGGCATAATATTACCTCCATCGCATTTTTACCGACAGGCACACTGATTCAGTTATAAAAAATCTGAACAGGCAACGATAAAGATTTTCAATTATGACAGTACAAATTAGTTCCGGCAAGTATACTCTATATAAAAATCTCTATCGCTTTTAAATCCAATAGGTGAAATCAATAATCAGCGGGTTATTTAGAAAAAAGGGTTCATGCAAAAGTACAAGAAGTAATCTTTGTATGAACCCTTTCATTTTTATCCCTTGTGTTTATACAGCGGGATAATACTGTATTATTCTGAAGTTTATTTCAGTAGGTTTTTCATATACTCTTTATTGTAATTTTCACTGTATTCCCTGTTTATCTCTTCCAGAAGCTTATCATCCATACCGCAGGTTGTCTCAGCTATCTTGATAAATTCGTCGTACAGTTTTTCAAATTCCTCTTCCGATGTTGCAGCCAATACCTTAAGCATTGCATCCTCAAAGGTCTTTCTGGAAGCTGTCTGCTTCTTCACCCCTTCCAGTTCGGGGAAGTTCCAGATAGCGCACGGGAGGGATTCTACACGTTTAATGGGATCCACAATGCCGGTGTATTGATTAAATTTATTGAAGCCGTCGGATGCCTTGACTTCTTTGTCATACATAAAGTCAGCTCTGAATTTGTTCAGGTCGGGTCTTACAATCCACGGCCATGAAATCAGGCTGGTATTGTAGAAGTTCGCAATACCATAGTACAGTCCCTTTTCATTGGCCTTGCCATAAGCCATGCAGTCTTCCAGATCCTTGTCTACATATTTACGTTTTCCGTTTGCATCTTCAGTAAACAGGCCTGCACTTCTCGGACCCCATACTGAAGCCTTCATTCCGGCTTCAGTCCACAGGTAGTTGAAATATGTCAATATCTGAGGCACATCCTCCTCTTTGACCGAATCCTTGAAAATATAATAGGTATGGGAACCTGAACCTGCGGCTCCGGTCATCTGGACAAACCTGCCTTCCGTGTCGCCTTTGAAGTTGAAGTACACTCTTCTGTACACAGGTTTGCCCGCACTTTCCAGCTTGGCTCTGTCCGGTGCCAGCCATGCATAAGATGTTGCATACATTCCCGTATCTCTCTTCTGGTTGAAGGCCGCAGCATTATCAATGAAGCATTCTTTAGGCACTATACCATCTCTGACCAGTTTGTTCCATGTATGCAGAGCTTCCTTGAAGAAAGGCTGCTTGAACATGTATTCAACTTTCTTGGTGATATTATCCCAGTACGTAAAATAGTTGTTTTCAGGGAACCATCCATACAGGCCTCCGGTAAGCACTGACATCAACGGCCAGTTGTCACCGCCCGAGAAAAGGAACAGAGGCTCTACATCTTTTCCGTCTTCCTTAATTCCCAGCTTCTTAATTTCATAGAAGAACTGAATCACATCTTCCCTGCTGTTTAAAGGAACATCATACAGGTCTTCCTTTGTAAACTTGCCACCTCTCTGCACATACAGCTCTTCAATCTCCTGTACGGTTTTAGCCTGAGGATAAATTTTCTTCAGGATATCCTCTCTGACCCATAAGAAGGGAGTATTGTCTCCAAAGGGGATTTCGTTTTCTTTGGCAAATTCAGGGTCCAGGATATTGAACCATTTTGGATCCACCCTCATGGGCAATCCATAAATTTTCCCTTCAATTCCGCCGTTAATACCGGGCTGATCCCATAATCCGGGCAGTTTGTCCGCCGGCAATGCCTTGATTATATCCGGACAGTATTTTTCCACCAAATCCGTCAAATCATAAAGCAAATCTCCCCTAACAACTTTTGATATATCAGGTACGTTATATACGATATCCGGAAAATCCTTGGAGGCAATAATCATAGCCAGCTTCTGCTCCCCTGTCTGCCCTGAGTTGTCAAAGGAGCCCTCAGGATCAAGCTCAATGCCGGTAACCCTCTTAACTTCAGCTCTGAAAACATCTTGGGCGGAAGTCTTTCGCGCGTCACCACCGCTACCATGGGCATACCATACTTTAAGTTTCAGTTGTTTTCCCGTCCAGTCAGGCAAATCGGATGAATCCTTCGCAGTGCTAAGACCAGGTATCAACTCATCGGACTTGACTTCCTCAGTCTTAACCTCACTGGTTGCTGTTTGCTGAGTTTGCTTACTGTCTTCCTTTGAATTGACCTTCTCCTCGGTTTTTTTATCGCATCCTGCAAACGAGGACATTAGAAGTGTAGCTGATAGCAACAGTGCTGCCAATTTTTTGTGAGATTTCAACATTTTCTCGATCCTCCTTTTTTTGATTTTATCACTATTGATAAACACTTCAAGACCATTCTTAAAGTGTATTACCCTTTGATGGCGCCTATCATGACTCCTTTGACAAAATACTTCTGGAAGAACGGGTATACAAGAATTATTGGGACGCTGGTTATAATAATTTGCGCTGATATGAGCGACTCAGGAGTAGTCTTTATCTGCTGCTGCAGATCATTCATATCACGGCCTTCCTTGACAGCTTCAGCAATCATATTGAGCACTGCTTCGCTTTCCCTGATAACTCTCATTAGCATATACTGCAGAGTGAAGAGCCTGTTTCTGGTTACATAATACAGTGTGGTTATCCAATCATTCCATAATCCCACAGCAACCCAGAGGGATACGGTTGCCAGAATCGGTTTTGATAATGGCAGAAATATACGCAGCAAAACCGTGATTTCGTTAGCCCCATCCATTTTGGCGGACTCTTCCAGGCTGTCGGGGATAGTGCTCTTTATATATGTCCTGATGATTATCATGTTGTAGAAGCTGAACAGCCCGGGAAGTATATAAACCAGGAAATTATTTATCAATCCCAATCTGTGGTATAGCATAAAGGTCGGTATCAATCCTGCATTTATAAAGTTGGGAATTATCAGGAACAACAGCAGCACCGTTTTTCCTATAAAATCCTTTTTGGCCATGACATATGCCGCACAGTACTGGACTATCAAGGACAGCAGTGTTCCAATTACCACCCTTGCTATCGTAATGGTAGCCGCATTGAAAATATTTTTGTCCCCTAAAACGGTCTTATAATTATCCCATGTAAAAACCCTTGGAAATATAGTTATACCGCCCCTTGAGGCATCTATTCCTTCATTGAGGGATTTAGCCAACACATGGAGATAAGGAAATAGTGTAATTACTATGATCACAAGCATGAATAATACATTGAATACCCGGAAAATCTTGTACCTTGTACTGGTATGTTTCATAGTTAACCCCCTTACAATGTCCTACCATATTGAGATTTCGCTGACCTTTTTGGAAACCTTGTTAGCTCCCCATGTCAAAAGAAATGAAACCAGGCCAAGGGTAAGGCCAAATGCGGTTGCCATTGAATATTGGCTTTGCTGCAACCCCTGCTTGTACACTATTGTGCTTATTACTTCATAATCAATAAAAGCATTTTGCAGGCCATAAACCAGTTGGAAATTGTCATTCAGAATGCCGCCGCAGGCCAATATCAGCAGCATGATGACTGTTTGCTTAATCCCCGGTATAGTGATGTATATTATCTGTTTTAGCCTTCCTGCACCATCGATATAAGATGCTTCATATAGTTCAGGGTCTATTGACGTTAGTGCAGCCAGATATATTATTGTATTCCAGCCTAAGTTTTTCCAGATTTGCAACAGAAGCACATTGGGAACGAAAAAACCCTGTTCCCCAAGAAAGAGAATTCTGCTGTTGTCATCACCGGTTATCCATACCAGCAAATCATTGATCGGTCCATATTTCGAATATATCGTATAAGCTATTCCAATAACTGTTGCCCAGGATAAGAAGTGAGGCAGATAGCTTATAGTTTGTACGGTTCGTTTGAATATGCCGTTTTTCAGTTCATTCAGCATAAGGGCAAAAATTATAGGCAGCGGAAATCCGGTTATCAGCGATAAAACTCCCAGCTTCAAAGTATTGAAAGCTGCTTCCTTAAGCTGCGGAATGGTGACGATTTCCTGAAAATGCTTAAACCCTGCCCAGGGACTATTGAACTGGTCTATGATATCAAAATCCATAAATGCTATGGAAATGCCCGGTAGAGGAACATAGTTAAATACAAATACGCTCAATAGGGCCGGCAGTATTAGTAAATACAGCGAAAAATCCTTTTTTAGCCTGAGCAGTTTTGATTTCTTTGAACCTTTCCCTGTTGACATGTTTACATAAGCTCCAGCCACGAACTATTCCCTCCCTGTACGCCGTTAATTGCTGTATTTGGCTGAATCAAAATAGGAACTTGACTTTCATGTATTTATTCTAAAATTAAAAGACCTGATTTTGTAGTTCGGATATGAAACAAATATAACGTTTTATCAAACACTTTTGGGTTTTATATAACTTGACTAAAAATTGTAAAAGCTATAGAATTTAAATTAGTAGATAAATTCTCTTGCATGTATTTCTTTTATTCTTTTAATCCACGGAGGTCAATATATGTACAAAATGCTTATTGTCGACGATAACCCCCGTCACAGAAGAAATGCCGCCAATATAACAAACTGGGATGCCCTTGAAATAAGTATAGTTGGTGAATACGCCAATGGCAAATTGGCTTTAGACAATATTGATACCTCCAACCCTGATATCATCCTTGCCGATGTGTCAATGCCCGTCATGGATGGTATTGAAATGGCGAGACTTCTTAAAGAAAGCCACCCAAACATAAAAATCATTTTTATGAGCTGTTATGATGAATTTGAATATGTAAGGTCGGCCATTGATCTCGATGCTTATGGATATATTCTCAAGCCCTTCAAGGCGGAAGAGCTTATAAGGGTCATCAAAAAAGTCCTGAATATATATAAAGTCGAAGATGCTCTTCAGAAAGAGCGGGAAGAAATGGCACAGTATATTAATCAGTCCCTTCCCCTTCTCCAGGAGCAGTTTTTAAGGGAGCTTTTATACGGAACCTGCAGCGCCAACGAAGACATTTTAAAAAGATGGCGCTTTCTTAAGATGGAGCTCCCGCAAAATTACAAGGTGAGAGTGATTGTATTTCATTTGAATATAGATCCGGCGGAGCAAACCAGGGATGATATGGATTATAAATATCTGACCTCCTACACAATAAAGAGAATTATAGACAATATGAGCTGCAACTGTAAGCTTTATTCTCTCCAGTCATCAAGCATGGAATACAGCATTATAGCCATTAAGGATGATGCTGTACCGGAAAGTCCCGAAAAGGACAGCAATGATTTCTGGAATATAGTTGTTAAGTTAAAGGAAGATATAAAGGCTAAATTAAATATTGACATTGTTATAGGAATAAGCAATACATCTGATAACATCAGGGATATTTATATTCTTAATCAACAGGCTTTAAGCGCTCTTAACACAAAAGTTTATACCAACGGCAGCCAGATGATTCTGTACCAGGAAATAGAAGATGCCCAGAACGCATCCTTCGAAGAGAAGGTCAACCTGCAGGAGTTATTCATGGAGGTAAAGCAGCTGCTGTCCCGGGGCGGTACCGGTGATATACTTAAATTTATCGACAAGTACCTGAGCGAAGATACAATACTGCAAAGCGACAATTACATAAAAAGCCTGTCCTTCTCCATTGTAAACTCAATTCAAATTATTCTGATGGAAAACGATGAGTCTTTTGACAACATTTTTAATGAAAAGCTCATCGTATGGAACAAGCTTGATAATTTCAACACTATCAAGGACGTGAGGAACTGGCTGTTCAATTTAATTAATACCTGCAGACAATACCTGTCCAATAAGGATACCCAGGGTTACGGACTTGTAGTGCAAAAAATCAAGGATTACATACATAACCATTACCACGAGCGCATCACCCTTGATGACTTTGCCAGGCTGACCAACTACAGCGGCACACACCTGACAAATGTGTTTCGTGAGGCTACCGGCAAAACAGTTTTTGATTATTTGATAGATTACAGGATGGAAAAAGCAAAGGAGATGCTGAAATCCCGTTCCAGCAAAATTTATCTCGTAGCAGAACAGGTAGGCTATACCAACATATCCCACTTCTGCCTGCAGTTTAAAAAGCATACAGGCCTGAGCCCCACGGAGTTCAAAAACAGTTAGCATGTTTATAGCAGGGGGAGGATTTTATGCATGCCTGATAAAGCAAAATTAAACATACCAAGGCTGCCGCACCTTAAATACAGGCAGAAAATTGCTTTTACCATTCTTGTTTTCTCGCTGTTACCCTTGATATTTTTCGGCTCCAGCCAGTTTGTGAGCTCATGGGAAAACAGGCTCAAAGACATATTATATATCTATGACAGCCAGATAAACAACAGTGTTGAAAAAATCAATGACACCTTTAAGTCCTATATGGACAAAACAATTTTCATCAACAGCACTCCCAAAATAACCAACTTCCTTGACAAGAGCTATTCCGGTGATCTCGTATCATATATTGACGAATACAGAGCTCTGGAAGATATAATCAACGCCCTGATCATCAATGACAAAAAGGAAAATTTCAACCTTTACGCACTGAATGATACACTTTTTGGCAATGGTTATTACGTCAGGAGGGTGCTGGAACTTTCCGAGGCTCAGAAAAAGAAGTATATGAATGCCTTTGCCGAGTCCTCAGATTTTATATGGGAGTATGTGCCTTCCAACGAGACAGGCCCTGAAGGTTGCTTTGACATTCACATGTATGGAAGAATCCAGCCTGCAGTGAACCTGGTGGCAATATCCGAAACCAAGTTTACTTATAGCAGCATAGCCAGGGAATTCGAATTCAACATCCCGGCAAATAGTTTTATTGCATATGTGTCGGCAAGCGATAAAATAATGCTTCTGAAAAACAACATGCAGAATGGCAATAATCCTGTTGAAATTGTAGAAAATTATCTGGATACTCCTTCGTCCGGCAGCTTTTATGTAATAGAAGCGAAAATAGAAAGCAATTCAGACCGTGTGTTTATGTTCCTGCCCAAATCGTATGTTACAGGACAGGTCCTTAGCTCCATGTCCTTTATGATTTTGCTTTCACTGGTACTTATAATAATTACGTTTCTCTCCGTGATCATGACTTCGAAGCTTTTGACCCGGCGCCTCACAAATCTTGTCGCCCAAGTAAACACCGATATTGAGTCCCTTTTGGATAAGCCAGACCTTATGGTATTCAAAGGGCATGATGAGTTCAGTATACTAAACTACAAATTCTGGGATCTTATATTAAAGATTAAGCAATATTATAAGAATATTTCAGAATATGAACTGGAAAGAAAAAACTATGAGCTGGAAAAGAAGAAGCTGGAATTAAAACTGCTTCAGGAAAGAATAAATCCCCATTTCCTCTACAACTCCCTTTCCTGCATCAAACTTGCCTTCCCCAATAAGGAGCTTGAAGACATCATCGATGCATTGATAAGGTATTACAGGATTGCATTAAACCGTGGCAATGAAATCCTTTCAGTGTCCGAAGAGGTGGACATGGTCGAAAAGTATATCAAAATACAAAAGTTTGCTTTTGATTCAGATTTTAATTACTATATAAGCATGGATGAAAGCATATTGAACTGCAAAATGCTCAAGCATATACTTCAACCAATTGTTGAGAATGCCATAATCCATGGAATCTTAGGCCTTCAATCCGGCGGCTTTCTAAAAATCACAGGAAAGAACGCTGGTGACAGCATGATTTTTCAGGTAACTGACAATGGTGTAGGCATGAGCCAGGATAAAATCGATAAACTGCTGGGTGATAATATTGATACCCAGGAAAGCTTCAACAGCAGCGGCTATGGAATTAAAAATGTAAAAAACAGGCTTGACCTCAGATTTGGCAGCAACTATTCCCTTCATATCGATAGCGCCATCGATGTCGGCACAACCGTGACTCTTAAAATACCTAAACTACTCAGTGCATAACGTCAAGCATGAGGAATTGCATCAGCCGGCCCCCTACCCGGCTTT
Organism: Clostridium thermosuccinogenes; assembly: GCF_002896855.1. NCBI lineage: Bacteria > Bacillati > Bacillota > Clostridia > Eubacteriales > Clostridiaceae > Clostridium > Clostridium thermosuccinogenes. The sequence goes on from NZ_CP021850.1 coordinate 3,879,291, forward strand.
GGATGCGGCTTGCCTGCATGCAGGCAAGCCTTTTTTAAACAACAGTGCTAAAACGTGGACAAACCATCAGCCTGCATCCGTTCCGGCTATATTGAAATCGTTAAATATTAAGCATCACAATTTGTATAAAACCGGTTTGAATCCAGCTAATTGAAATGGACGCTTATTGCTCCGAAAGGATTCAAAGCGCATAACAAACAATACATCCATTATTAGCAGAATTCATTCCTAAGTTGTATAGCATTGGAATGAGTATACTTCAGATTTGGTTATATCAATCATTATCCGGGCATTCCTATATTCCCAGCATTTCGTAAGTTAAATCCCTGATCTTTGGATGAACCACAGCATAAGCATAACCACAGCCTAAAACATGCATTGCATAAAAGATTGCCAGGTGATTTTCCACATCAATTAATGCATAAGCTCCGGCGGCTCCGTCCCATCCGAATTCTCCCAAAGGACTTTTTGCTCCGGATTTATCCTTATCAACCATAGTGCGTACACCCAAGCCATAGCTATACCCGACTTTTCCCATCATGTCGAAATCTTTTCGGGAAACTTCATGCAGCTGGTCCTCCCGCATCAGGTCTATAGTTTCTTTTGACAGAAGCTTGTATCCGTCGGCGCTGACGCCTTCATTGCACATGGCATCCAAAAACAGTATGTAATCATCGACGGTGGATATTAAACCCGCACCACCGCTTTCATACTTATCCGACAGGATATAAACGTTTTTGTTTTGTACGGGCACAGGGGTCATGGTATCTGCATTGTACTGGAACTGGTCTACCATATTGGCTTTCCGGTCGGCTGTCAATTGGAAACCGGTGTTTTTCATACCCAGCGGTCCAAAAATATTCTCTTCCATATATTCACCCAGTTTGCGGCCTGATACCACTTCAATGACTGCCCCCAGCACATCATGGCTTAAACTGTATTGATAGCGCGTCCCCGGTTCAAAATCCAAAGGCTCCTCAGCCAAAGCTTTTATTATCTGCCGGGTGGAAGCCTGCCTGTTTGTATCCTCCAGGAGTTTTGTTATGGATGGAGCTGCCAGATTGTAATTCAATCCGCTCTGCATGGAAAGAAGGTGCCTTATTGTCATGATGTTTTTAGCCGGCTCGATACCAGTATCTTTTCTTACTTTTAGGTTCTCATATTCCGGCAGGTATTTATAAACCGGGTCATCGAGATGGATACTTCCCTTTTCCACAAGCTGCATGACTGCAGTGCAGGTGATGACCTTCGTTGCCGAATAGAGCAAATATGTATTGCCCTCTGTCAAAGGCTTTGTTTTAGCAGCATCAGCAAAACCTGCCCTGTGGCGGAAAACAGGCTTGTGATCTTTGTACACCACGCAATCACAGGCTGGTATGCCGTGCCCTTCCAATGAATCCAGAAAACCCTTCAGTATCTTTTGATTCATCTTTTTATCCTCCTCTGTCCCATTTCCTGTCTGATGGCAGGATCTTCTCCGGCGATAATCCCGTATTTTGAAACATCCAACTGAACAAAGGATTGCCTTTCCAAAAGAATTCAAAAGCCATGCCAAATTCCCTATTGATGGGAATAGGCGCCGATGCTTCGAAGTCTGACGGAGAGTCACTCCTGTCGTTCATATAACCTTATCGCCCCGCAGCATGGCATTAAAAAGAAGCTTTCTCCACAACCAGCAAAATCATGCAGGATGTTTCAATTCATAAATTACATAAGTGCCATGCCTGTCGCATACCATCATTTTATACCAATATATCTGCAATGGGAATAGTTACAGGTAAAATTTATCCAATGCCCCATTCTCCCCTCAATATACCACCACAGTAGTATTCAGCGGGATATAATATGCCAGCCAATCGATGTCCTCCTGTTTAAGCCGGACACATCCCTGGGAAACAGGCTTGCCCAAGGTCGGGTCCAAAATGCTTCCATCCGGTTTGTAAGTCCTGGAATGGAGCGCAGCACCACCATGGAACCTCATGACAGGTGCCACATAATACTTACCGAAATCCCATCTTTTCTCATACTGGAAATACTTAAACACACCGCTGATGGTTGGTGTGGTATTCTTTCCCGTAGAGCACGGCATACTGCTTCTCACCAGCTTCCAGTTTCCTTTTTCGCCGAGGAAAACATTGACCTCCTGGAACTTCAGGCTGATCCAGACCAGGTATTTTGTCTCGCTCTCATAGCCGTTTTCATTCACAAATATCTCCTTAAGCTCATCATCTGGACTACCTTTGCTGTCCACATAATCCTTCGTGGAAATTGAAATATTCCTGTAGGGAACCCATCCAACAGTACCGTCGGAGAAGCTCACCTTGGCAGAATAGGTGCCTGTGAAATCCACGTAGATTCCTTTTGATCCTTTTTCTTTGTAGCTGATCTTATTTTTCAGATTGGCATCCTTATACACATTAGAAGCTCTTATAAGCTCGCATTCGATTTCCACCGTCTTAATGGTGTTCCTCATCTCTTCAACTTTACGCTGGTAGATAACTTCAGGCGGGTAATCCATGACATCTATCTCAATATCTCGCGAAATCTTCTCAATGCCATTGTCCAGTACAAAGGTGACCTTGATTTTTTTCCCTAAAAAGTCGCTCAAGGTTATGGGGCAGGCGGAGGAAGCTGTCTCTCCCACTGAAAAATGCTTGTTTTCGTATCCTTTGATCTTTTGTCCGTTCAACTCCCAATGGGCTTTATATTCAAAATATCTTCCGGTATCATTTCCCAACTGCACCGAAGCTTTTACCTTCTCATAGAAATAAGCTTTTGTCTTATCTGTGGTGGACAGGATGGATACGGGTATTTTCTTATTTACCTTAAAAGTCTTCTTAGCCGATGAGATTAGCTGTTCCTTCTCATCATACAGGAGAAAGGATACCGACATTTTTGACAATCCTTCCTGAGGCGGCACGATATAGTTAAGTTCTGACTGCATACCGTTTTGCAGGACAAAAACTTCATCAGAAATTTCCTGCACCGGCACTCCGTTTACCATCCATACCGCTTTTACCCTTGCGCCGTCATTCTCAGAGTTGACAGTTGCAGTAATCTTTATCTTTTCGCCCACATACACCTCATCATATTCACTATATAACGTGATGCTGGCCTTCATATCAGGAATTTCTTCGGAATGCTCTTCAGCAAACACTTGTATCACATTTAGCGCCGTTAACAAAACGGCAAGCATAATGATGCTTATTACTTTTTTCATTTTGACCTCCCGATTTGATCCAATGCTTTTATTGCTGCTGAAATAAACACCATATAATCATAGCTTTGAAGCATCTGACTGTATAAAGGATCATCGTTTCCTAGGGACTCAAAGTCCATGTTTGGCGCTTATTCAGCGCTTATAAGGAATAACAGCCTGCATATTTTTAGAGTCCTGCCAAAAAATTTTCCAAGCCTTCCTTATAATCCAAAACCCTCACAGTCCGGCTTTTAAAAGCAGAACCCTCCTATCCCGTACCCTTTATATCAGCTTTTCAAATTTATAATTTTATGTCTACAAATGAGCAGCCTTAATATGTTAACATAATATGCCATTATTTTCAATAGTCATTGATAGCTCCCCCCTTGATAATATTGAGGATATGGCAGATTTCCAAGCTTCGTAGTTCAGCAGCCATTGCCAAATATATTCCGGAATTTTATACATTATTCCTTATGAAATTGACGAAAAGAACAACTCTTATTCAGAATGTAGAAAAGAACGCTGTTTTAGGCATAAGAAGGCACTAAACAGTAGATTTTATGTTAATAATACCAGTTCATGTGCATGCCGCCTCAAGCATTAAAAGGGACTGAACCTATCAAGGTCCAGCCCCTTTTAATACCTAAACTTCCACAATAATTTTGCCTACCAAAAGGCGTGTCTGCTTTAAAAAGGAGGAAAGAATGTATTTTAGTATCCATTGCCCCGGCTATCCGGGATTTTTATCATCATGCTGTAAAATGCTTGTACATTTCCTTTTTAGCTCCGCATACAGGACATACATCAGGCAGATGGTCCTTTATTGTGTGTCCGCACACAGGGCAAACATACACAGGGCCCAACTCCATGTCCTTTCCTTGCTTTGCAGCTACCTGAGCCTCCTGGAACAGCTTGACATGAATCTTTTCAGCTTCCAACGCAAAGCGGAAAGCTCTCTCTGCATCTTTTTCCTGCTGAAAAATCGCTGCATTCAGATAAACAGGATACATCTGCTCCACTTCATGCAGTTCTCCATCGATGGCCCCCTGAAGATTGTCTGCAGTCTTTCCGGCTCCAAATACGGCGCCTGCTGTGACACTGGCACCTCCTACTTTTTCTTTCAGCACTTTAAAATGATTATCGGCATGAGCCCACTCAGCGTAAGCTATTGCCCTAAACAGCCTGCCTATATTAGGCATTCCTTCTTTCTCCGCCATATCTCCCCATATAAGATACCTCATATGGGCCATGCTTTCTCCTCCGTAAGCAGAACGAAGAAAATCCGCAGTCATATCATTTCTTACCGGCATATCAAACTATCCTTTCAATATCATATTTTTTCCCATTCATAGTATAGTAAATATGCCGGTTTTATATTCGTTCAATTTCAAATTTTAACATTGATATGCCTGCTACCCACGATGACCATGAAATCCCTGATGAATATCTTCTGAGCCTGCTTTTTTGACCTTAAATCCCCTTATGGGATGTTCATTTTTGATGAACGTGATAAAATTCTGATTGCCCGCTGGACTTCTATAGCCGCTTCACGCGGATCACCGGAGGAACAGCAAAGCATAATTTATCACAGTGAAAAGCATCAGGCTCAAAGCATTGTACATGCTGAATTGGACCATATATTTCCCGCTGCTTCCGGGGTTCTCCTTTGCATATATCTTATAGGATATCACACTCGCCAGGGAAGCGATGATTGTGCCCATCCCGCCGATATTTACCCCGAGGAGCAGCTCCCTCCAGTCGGAATTGAATTTCGACAGAAAGATCGCGCAGGGTACATTGCTGACGACCTGACTTAAAATAATTGAACTGAAATAGGTGCGTCCGGCGCTGCTGAGGTATCCTTCCATGAATCCGGCTATTGCAGGTATGCTGGATACATTGCCTATGAAAATGAAAAAACATATAAAAGTAGCCAGCAGCAAATAATCTACTTTTTTAAACAGCTTCTTATTGATAATAAATGTCAAGACCACTGTCACCAGAAAGACCAGCTGATAGCTCACCACATCAAATATGGACAGGACTATGATTATGAATAACACAGCCCATATTGCAGCCTTCATGCCTTCTTTGATTTCTATGGGCTCCAGGGTGATATCAAAATCAATTTTGGTGCTGCTTAAGTTAAGAATACACAGCCACGCCAAACCCAGGAGGGCAAACAAGCCGACAACCGGGAAAAATTGGGCGGCAGTAAGCTCATAATATGAGAATATGTATAGATTCTGTGGATTGCCTATAGGGGTCAAACTGCTTCCGATATTAGCCGCCAGAGTCTGCAGGATCACCGTACCCATGACATTCATATCCGATTTCCTGCTGATCACCAGCGTAAGCGGCACTAAGGTGATCAGTGCTATGTCATTGGTTATAACCATTGATGAAAAGAAGCTCAGCAGTATCATGATCAGGGACACTCTGCGGCTATTGGTACACCTGTTTAATATACCGACCGCAAATTTATCCAGCAGCCTCAACTCCTCAAAAGCTTTTACCACTATCATGAGATTAAACAGGCATGCCAGAACCTCAAAATTTATATATTCTATTTCCGGTCTTGCAAAAAAACAGCTCAATATAGCCAGTGCAAAGGATAGTGCAAATACAGGATCGTTTTTTAAAAATGTTAAGGCAAGCTGTAGTGTTTCTTTGCCCGGTCTTAAAGTTTGTGTATTCGTAGTCTTCGCCATAAAACCTTCCTCGTTTGCTATTTTGTCTTTGCTATTTCGTTTTAACTAACAGCTTCTCCCAGTTGTCCATCCCATCAAACCTGAGCACGGTCAACCACCTTCTTAGGAATACTTCCTGTCGCCCTCTGTTTTGACCTCTTCTGTCTGCTTAAAGCTCAGGAGAGTACCCCTTTGCTTTTATTTTCATGCGTAAGCTCATTTAATTCGCTGTCACGTCAGATGAGTCCACCCGGTACACCCTAAAGCCATAGTCTATATCCGCACCGGTCTCTTCCTTTATCTTTGCCGCAGCCCTGCGGATACGTTCCTTTCCTATTTCACAGATATTCTTATATCCGTCTCTGTTAGCTGCAGAGTTGGGTTCTGTCGGTTCGGGCAGTTGGACCATAATGAACTTCCGTCTGCCGCCGTCTTCTGCATTGAGCTTCATAACTGCATGGGCAGTTGTTGCAGAACCGGAAAAGAAATCGAGGATTATGTCGTCCTTGCCGGTAGTACAGCATTTCACCAACTCATATATAAAGGCAACCGGTTTCGGATAATCAAAATAACTCTCATTAAATAAACCTTTTAGCTCCATCGTCGCACTTTGATTCATAAAATCATTCTCTGTCGCGAATAAACTGCTAACCGGATTGTTACGGTTTATAGCTTCATTTTTATACCGCTTGAAAATAAAGCCCCGCTCATTCTCCCCATGGTCAACTTTAAATTTTATCTTTCCCCTATTTATATATTCCTTCAATGTTTTCTCTGAAAAAGCCCAGAATCTGCCTTTGGGAGGATAGTCGACCTTGCCTGTATAGGGATTTTTTATCGGGAAATAAGTGGAATCCCCTCCTCTTTTTGCGCTGGGATCGCCAGGGCACCAGTCCCCGTAAGGATCGTTGTCCGGATTTGAATAATTGGCAAAGCTCTTTTCCTTACCTACAAGATGAACAGCGCTTTTTTTCTTTGAATATATTAATAAATTTTCATGCTGCAAATTAAATCCGTTTCCGTCGTCGCCGGTCATAGACTTTGTCTTTCGGATGACCTCGCCGATAAAATTGCTGCTGCCAAAAATTTCGTCGCAGATTTTCCTCAAATTATGATGCTCATGGTCATCAACACTTATAAAAATCACTCCGTCATCCTTCAACAGGACTCTGGCAAGCTTTAACCTTGAGTACATCATAGTCAGCCAACCGCTGTGAAAGCGCCCGTTCAACTCATTATCCTGAGACAGCCTTTTGCCTTCTTCGTCAAGCTGCCCCGACTTTTTGAGATAGTCGGCGGCTGCCAGCCTATAATCATCTTTATATGTAAAATCCTTGCCGGTATTGTAAGGCGGGTCGATATATATGCATTTTATCCTATTCACATAGGACTCCTGAAGCAGCTTCAACACATCCAGGTTATCCCCTTCTATGTAAAGGTTTTGGGTGTTGTCCCAGTCCACACTATCTTCCTTGACAGGCTTTAGCGTCTTGTCAGCAGGGGTGTTTGCAAGCAAAATGGCCTCTTTTTTCCCCGGCCATGTCAGCTGATATCTTTCCTTGCCTCCCTCAACAATCCCATAGGACAGCTCCTGCTTTAAAAGCTCAAAGTCAACGGCCTTTTTAAGATTTCCGTTTTCATCCCTTATTTCCGTAATAACATTGGGGAAAATTCCTGCTATCTTTTCTATATTTAATTGAACATTATCAGCCGGTTTCTTTGTAAGCTTATCCATACCATCCTCCCGTCAACTCCGAATGATTCATCCCAACTCCTTAGAAAATTGCAGCTTTGACAGAGCTGCTTATATCTCTAAAGTGTCCGTAAAATCATATCCGATTAACCGGTACAATATTCAATATAATGTATTCTCACCCTTTTTCAGTATAATTTTCTCTGGAATAATGAAGATAATTATAAAGCAGCCTGTCGCGGCAAAAGCTCTTCATTCCAAAAGGTTGAAAATAAAAGCCTACTGTGCCGCCAGTAATTTTCACATCTGAAGGGATGATTCCACATCCACCAGCTCGGCTTCCTGCTCAGCACTCTTGCGGATTCTGTGCCGGGCATAGAAGAAGCAGCCCACCTGGCCCAAACCTGCCAGAGACCATGTTACCGGATAGCAGGCAAAGAGCATAATCACTGTGGGATACCAGGCGAAGAATGTAGCCAGCCATACGATTCTCATGAGGCATGCGCCTACCAGGGTGCAAAGCATAGGCATGACGGAAAAGCCCATACCGCGGGTCAATCCCGGATATACATTCATCACACCGCAGGTGAAGTATACAACCATCATGACTTTCATGCGCAGCATCCCCAGCTCAATAACCTCCGGATCAGAGGTATAGAATCCGAGAAGCGGTTTTCCGAAAATCACTGTTGCACCACCCAGGATAATCCATGTGATGAAGATCAATGCGGTACACACTTTTGCAACGGTGTCAATCCTATCATACTTCTTTGCTCCCATATTCTGCCCGGTAAAGGTGATAGCCGCATTATAATAGGCATTCATAGTGGTACCAACAAAGCCTTCCACATTGCTTGCGGCGGAGCTGGCAGCCACCATGGTGGAGCCAAAAGAATTGACGGCTGACTGGATCAGCACGTTGGAAATGGAGAACAGCAAGCCCTGAAGTCCTGCGGGCAGGCCAATCTTCACAATGTCCTTAAGCTTCTTGGCGTCAATGCGCATCTGCCGGGGCATGAAGCGTATACTCCCATCGCTCCTGTAAAGGCAGATCATGATCAGCAGCAATGAGAGATACTGGGAAATGACGGTAGCCCATGCTACCCCTGCCACACCCATACGCAGCACGATCACGAAGAACAGGTTGAATATCACGTTTACAATACCACTGACGATGAGGTAGTACATCGGACGGCGGCTGTCTCCTACAGCACGCAGAATGGCCGCACCGAAATTATATACCATGGCGGCTGGAATACCGATGAAATAGATTTTCATATATAGCACCGACAGGTCGATTATATCCCCTGGAGTTCCCATCATCTCCAAAAGCGGCTCGCAAAGGATAAGGCCCAATATCATTACAACCAGCCCGCTGATGATACTGACAGCGATGGAAGTATGAACAGACCGGCTTACGGCGCCCGGTTGTCCGGCACCGTAATCCTGCGCCACGACAACGCTCGTACCCACCGACAAGCCCATGAACAAGTTGACTATAAGATTAATTAGAGAACCCGTCGCACCCACCGCAGCCAGCGCCTCTCTGCCTGTAAACTGCCCGACGATCACCATGTCGGCAGCATTGAACAATAGCTGCAGTATGTTCATTGCCATGATAGGCAAAGCGAAAATCAATATTTTGCTAAAAAGCGGTCCGTTACACATATCCATGTCACGGCTTTGTGAAATCATAAGGGCATTCGCTTCCTTTTCTTTTGTTACCTCAAGCTAATTCAAATTATCAGCCTGAAAAACAGTCAAGCTTCGGATGAAAACATTAAATTTCTCACCAAAGCTTAACTTATATTTGAGATTTTTACAATGTAATTTTTTATTATATGCATGTATTATTTAAGCATGTATTATTATAAGCTATTTGACCCAGCAAGGGAAGCTTTGCAGCCAAAATCCACTTTATTTGGGCTTAATCGCGATATAATCCTGCAAGTGTGCAGAATAATCCCCCAACACAATCCTATACCGCCGGAAATGCCCATTATTGAACATTTACTCCCGAATCGCCGGCCTTACCTCGTAAATTTATTCTAAAGTAATACCGGAAAAGATGAAGAAAACTTTACTTAAATTTAGCTATTACATTCCGATTACATTTCACCTGTACTTTGAAATAATATCAATTCTTGTGATATCGTATAACAATGCTGTTAAAAATGAGAAAGGACCCTGTGCAGGTTTTACCTACATCAGGGCCTTTTCTACTGGATGCTTCTATTCAAAATTACCGTATAACCATGAATCTATGCTACCGGTCAGCCGGTAATTCAACTTAAGGAAATCCTGGTCACTCCATGTGCCGTTTGCATATCTTCCCAGGCTAATCACAAAGTGGCCCCAGGCTCCATTTGCAGGAGACCCGATTTCCGATCTCGGAATAACGATTTCTATTCCACCGGTGCTTGTATCCCATTGAGGTTCGATCACAGAGGTGATATTCTTATTGAACACCCAGTTTCCGTTGTTTACAGCATATTTGCTGTATCCCGTATCGCTGTTCCTTCTGGTGAACATATATGTCAAATTTCTTCCAAGATTCGTGCCATATCTAGAATTGGTGGTGGTTGATACATTGCCTGCATTGAAATCGGTATACACCGTCATCTCAAAGTTATCGCTTCCAAACCCGGGAAGTGTACCGGCAACATTATTAATGCGTATATAAATATTGTCGTTGTCATTGCAGATGTATACCTTCTGTATGTCCGTCTGCGGATCGGAAACCACTCCATCTCTTGGTGAGTCTACATAATACGGAACATACTGATACTGGCTCCAATCGCTGCTTGCCCCCGGAGTCACATTAATACTCTTGTAGCAGCCGGCATTTGACTCCGAAGCATATACCCGTGTATCATAATTGTTTGCATAAGCAAGGCAAGCCAATATATACGCTGCTGCCGTTACCGGTTCCGAAGCTGTACTGACGCAAGGTGCCTTGGTAACATTGCTTATACATTCCCCTGTAACCATAAATCCGGTAGCAGTCCTATTCTTAAACCATTTCAGCATTTCATAAGCCTTTGCGGTATTACCGGTATAAATTTGGTAAATGGCATTCCACATCGTCATCTGAGGCCATGAAGGAGCGGCTTCCAATGCTTCATTTCCGCCGGGACTCCACGGGGAGGTATAGTAGAAAGTATCACCAGCGTAACGCGGTAGTCCATAAGTATCCGCGGTCATTGTCTCCATCTTGGCGATATGGCTTCTTGCCCGTGAAGAATTCACATCAATAACACCCAATGCAAACAGGATGTTGGTTGACGTATCCATTAAAGTATTAGCTGTGTTATCTGTATTTATGCACCGGTTATAATAGCCGTTGTTTACGTTCCATAACCCCTTATAGATGTCGGTATCATCCCTGTTAATCGCAGTCATTATAGTGCTGCTTGCACCATTATAGCTATCGGCAAGCGCCGGTTCGCCCTTTATTTGTGCCAGCCACGCAGCAGCTCTTAAACCGGCCGCATAAGCAGCTTGGGTATAGGTATAATACTGTGAATAATCTCCTTCTTCCCAGATGCTTTTATCTTCGGGACCAAATCCATTATTTAGGTTGATATTATTCATAATGAAATTCGCAGTCTTTTTAACTGCATTATATACGCTGTCCAAAAACGCATTGTCATTGGTGGCTAAATAGTGTCTATACACTCCTACCAGAAAGATTCCCATGGAATCATATTCCGGTTCTACAAAGTTTGCATCCGTATTGTCCCAAAGCCAATAGCAAGTTTCAAAGGTTCCATTGGCGGCTTGTCTTGCAGCCAGCCACTTCCAGTAAGTTCCAGCTTCCGCAGTGAATCCTGCTGCATCCAATGCCAGGGCTGTCACAGCTGAATCCCTAGCCCACACTTTACTGCTGTAATTATACGGATTGGTCGTGGCAGGGAATGCCCCATCCTCTGTGGTGTTTCCGGGCCTGATACAGTTTTTTATCATGACCAAGTTTCTCTTAATAACCGTCGTCAGATCTGCGTCATTAAATTCCGGAATGGTTTTACCGCTAAACCAGTTATTATAGATGTTTTTAGTGTAGTCAAACCAGTAGCTTCCAGTATTTGCCCTTACAGTATCAATGATGCTCTGGATATTGGATTGGCTTGTCCCTAAAGCGAGGTAAAAATACACATAACTGGTATTGTTAGCAGCCACAGTGACATTCTGCACAAACCCCACCGACGGGTCCTTGGTAGTTACACTGGAATTATTCTTCAGCGTTCCATCGTTGTCAAATGTATACCAAGGGGAACATGTGGAACTGGATAAGTTGCTATCTGCGTCATTTGCCACCTGATAGTAGGTAGGAGTTTCAAATGCCCCCAATGCCAGATATGGCTGCCCTGAGGCACTCATATCGACGATCAGCGCTTTTCTGGCGGAATCATAATATGCTGTTACATTATTAGAGGTGGTGTTATTGGGATGAAGCATGTCCAATATGCTGTAATTTAAGCTTGTATTGCCCGTATTAGTCAACGAATATCTTACAACGATGAAATTTTGATTTGGCACCATGACATAATCCTTGGATATTTCCAAATTAGGAATGTAACTGCCATTATATTTCAGATAATTGTTGTGCAGCACTCCATCCTCTGTAAAATACCCTTCGGAATCGAAATCATGCACTTGGTTGTATTTTACTCCATCCGTTTCGTTTCTAAAAAAGCTGGAGTAATCGTGAATCTGATTTACAGTCCACTTGCCTGAATACCTCAGCTCCGAAAGGCGTGGACCTTTTGTGCTGATCGTATCATTGCCTGCCAAATGGCTGGCCTGCCACAAAGCCATCATATTACTCCAGTTGGAAAGATAAAGGCTCCTCACTGAAACATGTTTAGGAGTAACCACCAGATTGTCCAGGTTTATAAACCCGTCTGAGCTGCTCTCAACCAGAACTCTGACCGTATGAGTGCCTGCTGATAAGGTTGTTCCCACATCAGTAGTGCTCCATGAATCCCAGCTTCCGTTATCTGGAAAATATGCATTACTGATTTTCACGCCGTCCACAAGGACAGATCTTTTATTATAGTTTCCCGTATTGTTTGAATACCGTAACCGCAACGTGTAATCCCCTTCGGTGGCTACTGTAATATTAAACTGGACGTAGTCACCGATTTCTCCATATCCGTCTACAAAACCCGTACCTGTGTATCCTGGATGGTTTGTATTCACGGTAACATTGTTGAGGGTTGCTGTTTCCGCCTCATAGGTGTTTTCCGGATAGGTTACCGCATATGCAGATATGGTATTGAAAGCATTTGTTGATGCCAGTATGAATACAAGAAGCGTCACGGTAAGTATCCTAGCTGTTATTTTGCATTTTTTAATGTTCATAACAAAACCTCCATTCATTCTTAAATTCTGACCTTCCTGAACTCTTAAGCTGCAAAAAGGTTTGCTGTTGATCTTATGCCAGTACAAGTCCTAATGCAAAAGGCAAAATGCTATGAAGTTAATCACCCCCTTTAAGAGTGGCCGCTCTGATAAATCTAATACTCAGGATATATTCAAAATACAGTATAGCTTTACAGAAAGAATATAGTGAAAAGGTATTACGCAATATTCCTCAGCATTATGTGCAGTTCCTCAATATACTGTCAGATTGTCCAAGTTGATAGCATGTGCGCAGGTATTATCATAATATATACAAACCGTATGGATGCCGGGAGTAAGATATGTATTTACCGAAGCCGTACTCCATGTATCCCAGTTTGCAAGGTCAGGCATATATAGTGTACCTACATGGACTCCATCTACGTAGATTTGCCGTGTGGAAGTATACCCGGTATCGTTCGCATACCGGAAGGTCAGGGTATGATTACCGGCGGTACTGATATTCACCTGGAATGTAACTTCGTCCCCCTGCTCAGCAAATCCATCCACAAAGCCGCTTCCTGTATATCCTGCATGATTATTATTGGTGGAGACGTTAGTCTTGATGGCATCTTCTGCTTCGTACCTGTTGTCCTTTGGAACTGGTATTGTCCTTTTGATATAAATCATATCCCAGTACTCAAGGCTGGGAACGGTGAAAGATACATAAAATCCTACACTGTCCGTCCCGGTAGTATAATTTAATGCATGCGTAATTCCATGATCGAGATCCGGAGATGCAACATACACTCCAGTAACATCAGCCTCCGGAGACATATAATACTTGACTGCCAAATTGGACTGTTTGACAGGGGTATTCGTCCAGTTCCTCCATCTTGCATCATTTTCGCTTTTCAGATTTATCAAATGAAGTATATCATAGTCTACCGTCATCCTTGTAATATGCCATATTGTTCCAGGGCTTCCATCACCGGAAATTGGCTGATTAGCAATGCTTATATATTGATTTCCCTGATCGCTGTAATTAATATTAGAATCGAATAATAAGTTTTCATATGCAGTAATGAACTTGTAATGCTCCTTCATGCTGGTTTTTAAAGATTCTGACATCACTTTGCTGGTATTGGGATAGTATTCATGGGGCAGCATTGTAACATCATCCAGTCCGGCACCTAATTCAATATGGGTTGCACCGCTGGCTGCAAATGCTGCATTTGCCAGCCGGACAGAAGCTTCATTGAATTCCCCCAACGTCATACAGTCCAAATTGATGGCACCGGTATCACCTCTGTCATAAGCCACCCTTATTGTGTGATTTCCAGCGGTCAGGAACACATTAATATATGCATCATGGACAAATGCATCCCATGTACCCTGAGGATGGAACCCCACTACTCCAATTTTACTTCCATCAACATAAATAGACCTCGTAGCATGATCGCTTCTATTTCCATATTGAAATACCAGTGCGTAATACCTGGACTCGCTTACATTTATATCAAACTGGACATAGTCCCCTTCATGAGCAAAATTTTGGAGAAAACCGGTGCCGCTGTATCCGGGATGATTGGATTCCACATCTACACCGTAATATACGGCATTTTCCGCTTCATATCTATCTCCCGTATTTTCATTGTAGTTCATGTACGCCGCCAATACTAAAGCCTTTTTGCCACTTTTACTCCTCACCTGTTCGATGTAGTTTCTTATGTCATTGTAGTTGTTTGCCTTCCACCAAATCTCACTGTAGTTAAAATCAGTATTCGCGTTGGAGCTAACATCATTTACTGCCCATCCATTCACTGCGCCGTCTACTATATTGAAATCCACATAACTTCTGGAAGGATTATTATTGACCAGGCGAGTTTTTATAGCATTTATCAAGCTGGAAAAGGAATTTTGCAAATCGTATCTGTTTCCAAAATAATCATATACATTGTCCCTCTGCCCCATCTGGTCCATTTGGATGCCATCAAATCCCCCTGCATTAATGCATTCAACATATGCATTTCCGATATAATTCTGCCAGTTGGCATTAGTTGGAGCAAAAAGCCAGAGATATTTACCGTTACCAAAATCCACATTGAGCTGGCTAGCATGATTGGTATCCCAGAAAACTCCCCATGTGGGACTCACACCATAATTGTCATATCCTTCCCTAGCCGCATAAGACATCATATACGCCATGGCCTTGGCATTTTTACTATGGATTGCCGAAATATAGCTCTGCACTGTATTCCATACAATTCTTCTTCCGAATAAATCCTCCCAACTGGCATCAATATTTATGCCATCCGAGCGTGAAATAGGAACTTCATGCCTCCACATCCAATCATAGAATTGGAAGGAATTTATGTAGAAATCCTGCGTCAAAGTATTGATTTGCGTGTCAATGGTGTTTTGAGTGATGTCGCCAAAATCCTGGATGTAACCGTAACGCGGGTATTTAGTCCAATCACTGGATACGTCTACGGCACCTGTTTGATAATCACCGGCATTTGTATATACTTTTATAAGATACCCTTGGTGGTCAATTATTGGTGTCACCCATGAAAATGTAGTAGTTATGTCTTGGCCACTATTTATGGATACTGTCTTGCTGGAAGAATAAACAACAGTCTCGAGATGTGTAATCAATAAATTGAGTGTACCACTCCAATCTCCTATGCCGGTATTGGACAAATCCACGGATATTGTTACGGTATCACCGGGATTATACCTGGCTTTATCGGTATAAACCCTATTCACATGAATATCTGATGCATAAGAGGCATAGCAGTTGATACAATTTGCAAGCAGAATAATAGCAAGTATTGCTATGGCTATCTTACCATGCTCATGAATTTTCATTACCATAAACATCCGATTTTTCTCCTTTCATACCTTTCATTTTCCTTCATTCCGAAAATTCAGGTCCTAATCGCATGATGCAATTTTACTCATAGGGATTTTAAATGTAATTAATTCTTCAAACTTTTCACTCTGACAGAGTTGGATACCAGTAACTTAAGAAAGGAGTATATTATGTAAAGAATACTATATATTATATCTCCATACTTTTTATTCCTTATTATTCCTTTTTATTCCTTTTCAGTTACATTATATCCATTTTCACACAAAAAAAAATGGTCTATTACGAGCATTTTTATACAAAGCCTACTTTTTTATATAATTTTCAATTTAATTGTTGCCTTTACTTATTTAAAATGCATGCATTATCTTTATATTGTTTAGAGGTAAACCGATTATATTTCCTATCATATCTGTATCAAAATTAAAACTTAAGCATCAACTACTGGATTCCATGTTACCTATATCCTTGATATGGTTATATAGATATTCTGTTTCTTATTTTAATTATCCCCACAAAAATCCGATCATCAATAAGACCTTCGAAATGCACAAGGTTATCCGTGCACTACTTCCCTATCGGTTTTTCATGTTTGCTTCTTTTTACACCGTATTTATATCCGTTTCAACAACTCTGATATAAACCATATCCCATACATGTAAGTTAGGTATAGTGAATTTTAATGCTCTACCCCTGGCAAAATTCTCATATTCATATTCCAGCTTTTGCGGAAAACCATTATTTATATCCGGTGATGCCACAAATACATCCTCAACCTCTTCTTCCACCAATGCCCTTACAATGATATTTTTAATCTCCGTGGGCTTGTTCTCTTTAGCCTCATTCCATCTTGGGCTCTTTATTCCGGTAAGATTAACCAAATTAATGATCTTATATCCCGGCTTCTCTTTTATGATGGTCCATATCTTATCGGGCTCTCCGAAGGAAGAAAATGCTCCGTTCTCAAAACGATATTCTTCATTTATCCCGTTTGCATGCGTCATGGACAAATCCTTTAGCAGAGGATCATAAAGAAGGTTGGCGTATCGCACTATAAAGTCATAGTAATTCCTTACTGTCCTTTCAAACCCAGGTCTTAGCTTTCCATACAACACAAAATAAGGATCTGCCAATACGCCATTATTTTCTCCCAAAAGAATACGGTATCCACCACTTGCGAAAATTACGGCTGAAGACAGGAGTAAACTATTTTCAGCATGTTCTGGCTTTATACCGGTATTTTCCAAATATGCGGGTAGATATGCCGCCAATGTCACAGGTTTTTGCCCTAATTCCTTCGCCCTGCTGATTAGTTCATATAGATGAATATAGTTTTCATAGGGGGCCCAGACTTCTATATATATAATATCCTGTCGCGACGGAGCTACAGTTTCAATTGACCAGTTGCCTACCGCATTAAAGCTCAGTCCCAAATCCTCCCTGACAGGCTCCAGTTCTTCCCTTACCTTATTGATAAACATACGGAACTGCTGATCGAGATTCTCCAATTTTCTACGCCCTCCCAGCAGGGAATACGCTTTTTTGGGAAAACCGTATGTATCCATATGTATTCCGTCAAAATCCAACCTGCTTAATGTATCCTTATATTCATTTATTATATGCTTTACCCAGGGGGATTCCGGTGCTATATTCATTATAAACAGCCACTCACCACCCAGGCTGTGGGCATTTCCTGCATTGTCATACAGCGCCCAGTCCTTATGCTCATCAAAAAAATCTTTACTGCCCGCATATATGGCACTATAAGCCAATGCCTTCATCCCATACTTATGGCATAATCTTATTTTTTCTTTAATTGCCTTCAGTGATAATTTTCTTGACAGAGGATCGATGAAATATTCCTCCTCAGGCATCAGTTTATCATGTCTATACATCCAGTCGTAAAACTGTATTACGTTTAAATGGTATTTTGCCATTTGCCTAATATCCTCAGGATCCTGTTCGTCCCCTATGGAAAAATCACTCAAAAACCCGTACCTCGGAGCATATTTCCAACTGGCAACAACATCAAAAGCGGTAGAAAGCGCATGATATCCTTCACCGCCTGCTATCATAACAACGTCTGCTCCATATCCCTGCCATTCGCTCTCTATCTGCTCAAAGCAAAAAACATGTTCTGTCACACATCCAGCCTTTAATACTATATTTGCCGACTGTTCCGCAATTATTTCATCCAAAGCCCTTATGGTGATCTCAAGGACCGCATCTATGTTTTTCTCAGTTTCATTAAACGCTTCTACATATATTTTAATTTCATCCCCGGACAAATACTGTGCTTTTTCCGGATAAACATCTTTAATGTATATTGTTTCTTTTCCTCGCATAAAATCGCCCCTAACTGTTTCATATATTGTTTTCTATCCTTTGATTCCGCCTTCCGAAATGCCTCCGACAACAAAATACTTCTGTGATATCACATAGAGTATTATTACAGGAATAAGCATTAAAATAGATGCTGCAAATACTAGCCCCCATTTTGTGGCATGTTGTCCATGAAGCCTCTGAATCATGATTGGCATAGTAAAAAGTTTTTCATTAGAACCCAAAATCACCTTTGCTGTAAAATAATCATCCCATGTGCCTTGCATCATCATCACGGAAATGGTTGCCAGTGCAGGTTTTGATAAAGGAAGCAATATTTTTGAAAAAATCGTCCAGTGGGAACCTCCATCCATAACAACTGATTCATCCAGTTCCTTGGGGACAGATTCCATAAACCCTCTCAAGAAAAATGTCGTACCGCAAATACCTGTACCTACATACAGCAGGATCAACCCTTGATGTGTAGAGATTAAGTGCAGGCTGTTTAATATTGCAAACTGGGGTATTATGTTTAGCACTCCCGGAACCATTAAAGTAAAAAGATAAATCTTGAATAATGGTTCTCTTCCCTTAAAATTGATTCTGGCAAATCCATAGGCAGATAACGCTGCCAGCGTAACTCCGAAAAAGGTGGTTAAAACCGTCACAACTACACTATTAAAAAAATACCTGCATATCTTCTGCTTGTTTAAAATCTCCAAATAATTATCCCAGACAAATTCCTTCGGGAATAATCGAGGTGGAAAAGGCAGAGAGAAAGTGAATTTTTCAAAGGAATTGCTGACCATGAAAATGAACGGCACAGCAAATATAAACAGACCAAGGACTAAAATAATCATTAATACTATTTGACTTACACTTTTTCTCACGTTCATCTTCTCTTCATATCCTTCCTTAATATTGTTCACTTCTTAAGAATTTATTCAGAATGACAGTCACAATAAATATGCTTATACCGGTAACAAGTCCTATGGCAGCACCCTGGCCAAATTCAAAAAGTGAAAACGACCTGTCATACAATAAATACTGCAGCACACTGGTTCTGCCCTGCGGATCTCCCCCTGTAAGCACAAGCACCTGCAAAAATACATTAAAAGAGCCTATCAGCAACTGCACAATTAAAAAGAAGTGGGTAGGCCTTAAGAGAAGAAATGTAATCTTAGTAAACTTTTGAAAAGCATTTGCCCCTTCTATTTCTGCCGATTCATATAACTCATTAGGTATTCCTTGCAATCCAGCTAGGTAAATAACCATAGCCCAGCCAATATTCTTCCATATTCCAAGGAGCCATATCACAAAGTTACCCGTCCACTCATGTTTTAGCCAGTTTATGTAATCGGGAGCCAGGTGAAGTACATCAACAATGAAATAATTTACCATTCCCCGATTGCCCCCATTAAATAAATACTTAAACACCAGCCCTACGATAATCCATGATGTAATAACCGGAAGATAGTACATGGTCCTGAAAAAGACTTGATTTTTTTTCATCGAATTGATCATAGCCGCAAAAATAAGCCCGAAAAGCATAATGGCAGGCGTTGTTACTACAGCATACAAAATATTATTTCTATAAGCATACCAGAATCTCCGCTGGGGTTCTGTAAAAAGCTCTTTGTAGTTGTCAAACCCGACAAAGTCCATTTTTCCTTCCACAATTTTATATTCAGATAAACTGATCTGAATATTTTTAAGCATGGGATATAAAATGAATACGCATACAAGTATTAACCCCGGCAAAACAAAAGGTAAGGCCTGAGCGACTGTCCTAAGTTCTTGTCGGGTTCGCCTTCTGCCATATCTCATGTTTGTTGATTCAGCATAACTGAGTTTCTCCAATATATTTACCCCCCATCAGGATAGTAAGGGACATTTCTTGTCCCTTACCTCCATTAAAGTATCCTGCAAGACAATTATCAAAGCGCTATTGAATTCTACACTATAAAAGCCTTGCAGCTTTCCCTGTTTCATCCCGTGAGACTTTCTCTCATCTTAGTTTTTTCTATCTCATGCTTTGCTTATCTTATCTCATATGCATATGGTATCTCTTGTAATTCGTTACAGGTTATTTGGTCAGCTCCTGATCTATTAAAACCGCATATTTCTTGAGGCTTTCCTCAGCACTGATTTCTCCCCTTAATACCGGATCGAAAGCATCCTTAATGTACTGCTCAATTACCGATTTCTGTGGGCTTGGTATTCTCGTCATAGCATTATCCAGTTGCTTTAAGTATACGCTCCATACTTCGTTTTCCCTGAACTGCTGGTTTTCCGCTGCTGACTTCAATACAGGCATTTGCCCCATATTTACACCCATAAGCACTTGAACCTCTTCCGATAGCAGGAATTTCATAAATTCAAAAGCTGCTTTTTGATTTTTAGTGCTATTGAACATCACTATACTTTCTCCGCCGGTAATGCTCGCGGACTTTCCATTATATGTGGGAATAAGGGCGGGCACCAAGCCTGTCTCTTTCCAGTCAGCATTGAAAGCGAAAAACCAAGGTCCTTCAAAAAACATCGCATATTCGTCTGTCTTTATGCCATCCCATGCATCAGCCGTCCCGTCAATGTCTTTAACAGTCAGTATTTTATCATTATGAAGCTCTACAATTTTATTAAGTGCGTCAATACTTTGCTGACTGTCAAAATATCCACTAGCTTTGGTATATCCATCATCAGTTAAGACTCCGCCAAACAGCCAGAAATACGGAAGCATATCCCATTCTCCAGCACTGGATACGCTTATTGCATATTTGCCGGGGCTGTTTTTCCTAATAGCCTCAATAAGATCTTCCATTCTCTCCGGTGGGTTGCTTAAGCCTAGCTTTGATAAGTTATTCAGATTGAATACGGCAGCTTTACAGTTGGTGTCCAGTGGCAGCCCATAGTATTTTCCCTGATAAAAATTGCTGTCCAATGTGCTTTGAAAAACTTTGTCTTTCAGCTCTGCGAAACCTTCCATATCATCAAGAGCCACCAAAGCACCCTGCTTTGCAAAACCTGCCAAATGGGTAAGGTCTATCCTTGCCACATCCGGAGTTGTATTTGTACCCATCGCTGTCACAATAAGCTGCTGATACTGGTCATTTCCTTGCGCAACGGCCTCAACTTCGATGTTGGGGAACTTTTCGTGGAACAAGGGTAAAATTGTTTCGTTAAAATAAGGGGTTTCCTTGTCTGCACCATAGTTGTGCCAGAAAGTGATTTTCACTTTTTCTTTCGTTTCGTCATCAGTATTGCTGTCAGGTGAATCTTTGTCCTCAGAAATTCCTTCATCCTGTGTTTTTTCATCGTCCTTCGCAGATGAAGGCTCCTGGGACCGGCAACCTGCCAATACTACTGCCGCCATTAGCATTGCAGCCATAAAAAACGTAATTAATCTTAAATACTTTTTTCTCATACTTTTTCCTCCTTATTTAATTTTATAATTTAGTACACTTGTGGAAAACGAATATGAGCTAGGTTATACTTGCAATGATGGTCTAATTTTGCAAATATGCATATTGCTTGACTAAATTATAACCAGTGGATATAATAGTAGTAAATGTTATATCTAGACTATTTTTGCGCGATATCGACTATTTGGAGATGAAAATATGGTATTAATCTTCGACACTGATATACTCCCAAAAGTTAGATTTATCGGCAGTGTTTCTTATAAAACGCCTTGGGTACACTTTCACAGAAAAATTGACGAATATGTATTATACATCATAAAAAGCGGAGAACTATATATTAAAGAAGCCGATGTAAAATATATACTCAAAAAAGGAGATGTATTGCTTCTTCAATCCAACATACCCCATGAAGGTTATAAATCCTCCTGTTGTGATTACTACTTTGTGCATTTTAAGCACCCGGGCATTGAAGAAGCCGATAACACACTCTCCGATATGCTAGCAAAAGAAATTCTACAGAACAGAAACCTTTTCCTAACCAGCGACTCTCTCTCCGAATCAGATAATTTAAGCAGTATTTGCTATATACCGAAATACTACCACATTAAAAACGAAAGCGTTCTGTTTCATATATTTCATATTTTAGATGAATCCATAGCTGATTATATTAAAAAATATGAGTGTTATAAGAAGATTATCTCATGTAACTTACTAAGGCTGTTTATAACTATATCAAGGGAATACACCTCCACTGAAGTGGAAAACAGCAAAATACACTATTCAAAAACCTACATAAAAGTTAAAAATCTGATAGATTATATTAACACGCACTACAGCGAAAAGCTAACCAGTCAGGATATAGAATCCACGTTTAAGTCCAATTATGACTACTTAAACAGGATTTTCCATTCCATGACAGGCTATACAATTCTGCATTATATTAACAACGTGCGAATAATCAAAGCCAAGGAGCTCATTGAATCCTCATCCATGAACTTTTCTGAGATAGGGTATTTGGTGGGCATCGAAAGCCCATATTACTTCAGCAAGTTATTCAAAAAATATACAGGCTCTACCCCTACGCAATATCTTAAAAAGGTGATGCTCGAAGTACCTGGCAAAACTTAAGGACACCTTTTCCTTTACCGTTTTATATACATAGCTTCCAGAGTAACCAAGAAGAATGTTGCTGTTTTATGCCGGGAACTTGTGACAATAAATCGCTCTGAATTGCCATGCTTTCCCGCAATCCCTTAAACTACAGTACCTTGCAGTACATGAATGTAGGCTGAAACCCTCAGCGACAATCTTTTTGATAGTATATATGGACATAAAAACCTTACTTTTGGATCACTTCTTTAAGCCTGCCAGGCCTCATTATTAATCAGCTTTTGCTTTCATCAATTCTGCATATTTTAATATGTTTTCTCCCAATACCCTTGCCTGCCTCAATCTGTTTTCCTGCATTTTAATATCGCCAGGTTTATCCGCTTTTGCAGACAGGCCATTGATTTCACAAGGGACACAGAGTGCACCTGAGGATAAATAGTAATTGTGTATTATTGAAAGTGCAAGGCTTTGTCCTCCGCCTTCCCCTCTACCGACGGCGATAGCTCCTCCCAACTTTCCTGCCAGCAGTTTTCTGTTATTAAACACAAAGCTTCTGTCAAATAAAGCCTTGAGCTGTGCCGTTACGTTCCTGTAATACACAGGAGTACCAATAATCAAAGCATCACAGTGTTCAAACTCCCTCAGTAGAAATTCCATATCATCGCCTTCAATGACACATTTCCCGGTTTCGATGCAGGTTTCACAGCCTATACAGGGATTTATGGTTTTGCTGCTTAAGAAGAACTCTGATACCTCCCACCCTTTTTCATAAAAAGGCTGTAATGCCTGCCTGACTAAAACCTCTGTATTGCCGTCCTTTCTAGGACTGCCTGATATTCCTACAACTTTCATATCACTTCATCCCCCTTTATATGAACTAAACTAAACGCTGTTTATTGCTCAAGCTATTGAACATTGGTAATTATCCAGAACATATTAATATGTTTCACCTAATAAAAGTTACGACTACAATGCCATAAAGCGCCACTTCACTATTGTAAAATACTTAAATTTTAGTTTTGGGTTTTTCATCACACATATAAAATCAAAGCCATTATAGCATGATCAATAATCATTTTCTCTTGACTTCTCCAATCATCCGATAATTTCTGGCTTGAAAAATTCCTCTCAAAATTCTAAAAGCCATCGGTATTTCTTTTGTCTTTCAGACGCCTCAACTCTTCTTCGAATTCTGTTTTGAAGCATGGAAATCTGGAAAGAAGAAAACAGACCTTATGCAGTTCAGAAAAGCTGTTATTTAAGCCTTGATTTAATACAACACTTGTGGAAGTCCCACCTTCCCACTATGATGCAGCCATTTCAGATATTTGGGCTTTAGCTAATCACTTATTTCTGCCTGCATGTTGCCAAAAAACTCAAAAAGATAGATTTAATGGAGTGCAATATAGCTTCCGTCAATATCGCACCCCAATTATTCTTTGGATATTCTATTTGATCTATCCGCGTTATATTCGCCATCCGCAAAGTCTTCCTTCAAAATGGTATGACAACAATTGAATATTTCAGTTGAAAACCGGATAAAGCCTAGAAAAGGCTTTATGTAAAATTATTAATTGACAATGGGTCAAAATACTCCTTGAAATTTGAACCAAATTAATCACAAAATTTGTGCAACAGCGGACAGTATTTTCCATTTCATTACATTAGCATCGCCTTATGTATTCTATGAGCGCGGTTTCAACTTCCGGTTTCCATAAACCAAACTGCACAACTCTTAAGCAATTACCGCTTTTATTTTAATTTGTAATCAATATTTATCTATACCTTTTTTTGTCTGTCAACTTAAGCAAAACTCCAAGAGAAGCAGCTATCATAAGCACAATAAGCGTTACAATAACCGGATTATGCTTAAATGCTTCAAACAGCTGCATGGTTACCTCGTAATGCAAATTACTCCACCCCATTTCCATATACTTAGAATACTTTATCCATTTGTGCCTTTTATTCTATGGCTTACTGATGCCGCAATTATAATATTGCTTTTTACATATTATACATCTTATGGATAAATTTCCAACAGAAAATATAATATCATATATTATAAAAATGTAAAATGCCAATTATATTACCCCGAAGATGAAAGACCGCAAAACCTGTCGTTATCTTTCAAACATCCAATATAAACAGATTATTTCCTACCTAATACAATTAATTGTCGCAAAACAAGCATTTTGAAATTTATATCGATGTAATACTCTAGAATATTTATAAGCAGCAAACAACCTGAAAGATATGATGGTAAAAAACGCCTATTTTAGAACGAGGTTGATATGAAAATATACCGGCATAATAGAAAAAAACAGCAGGGTATCTCTCTTTTTCCCTGCTTTAATACATACTCCCTTATCCGGCTATATAAAAAACATATATCCCTGATCTTTTTTATGTTTCTCTGCTTCTGTCAGCAAATCATACAGGGTTATTTGCTTCAAAGCTTTTAAAACTGCGTTATCAAGCGCATCAAACACGCACATGCGCATAGCTGCTTCGATTTCAGGGGCTTTATCCGGCACTGTCTCCTCCGCAGGCTCAAAAAGGGAAAGCTCAACAGCGGACAACACATCAAACACAGTTATTTTCTGGGGCATTTGGGTCAATTGATAACCACCCTGCGCTCCTTTTACGGAGTTTACAATGCCTCCTCTTTTCAAAAGGGAAAAAACCTGCTCCAGATAGATTTTGGATATCCCCAGTTTTTCTGAAATACTGATCACGGTAATATACTCGCCACTATTGTAATCCTCTGCCATGCTTATCATGGCAGCCAGCGCGTAACGCCCTTTTGCGGATATTCTCATAGGTTTTTCATTCCTTTTCTAAGACACACAGTAAAATTCATACTAATAATATACGCAATAAATGATATGGTAAAACAGAATTATTGTCAACATACTATTGTTCCTTTTACAGAGACAAAAGACCTCCCGGCATTATGCCAAAATCACATATATTGCATGATCAATGGGGCTTAAAGAAAGGAATCACACACTTTCTGAAATTTACAATAAGGCGTCGGCTTGACCAGAAAAGTATTTCCCGACATCATTAAAAGCCTAAAATATACAATAAGGCAAATTACCTGAACGGAAAAGCATTTCCCGGCTTCATAAAAAAAAGAAGAGGTATTTTCCGCATGAAATATCTCTTCTTTCGCCTAAGTGAAATTTCATATACATGTTTGGTCATGGATAAATTCAATTTTTTTAGAGATTGGCAGAGTATTCAGGCTTCACGCTTCCGGTTTCCAATGCCAGCAAATAATCACCCCATCTTGAGGCCCATTCGCGCAAATCCTGCACGCTGAGAGGCTCAGGTGTTTTGGAGTCTTTGTGTTCGGCAATTTTTTCTGCAAGACTGAAATAAACTTTCGCCTGCGCTGAATCCGGTGCTGCCTCAATCGTCGTTTTTCCCTGAAGCTCGCATTGTGTCACCGTTACAGACCGGGGTATATATTCCACCACCCGGGTCTTTGTCCTGCTCACGAAGTCATCTATGATCTCCCGGGCATAGGGCGCGTTGATGGAATTGGCAATAACCCCTCCTAAAAGTGCGCCGCCCGCATTGGAATATTTTTTGATACCCCTGAAAAGATTGTTTGCCGCATATATGGCCATGAAATCAGCCGAGGAAACGGTGAACACATGCTCCGCGATGCCTTCGCGGATTGGCACGGCAAAACCGCCGCACACGACATCTCCAAGAACATCATAAATTACAAAGTCCAGATCCAATTCTTCAAAAATGCGCTGCTGCTTGAACAGCTCCACTGCAGTGATGATGCCGCGTCCGGCACAGCCTACTCCCGGAGCAGGACCCCCGGCTTCTACGCAGTATACTCCGTTGAATCCTTCAAATATCACTTCATGAGCGTTGACTGTGCTTTTCTCCCGAAGCGTGTCAAGAACAGTGGGAATATAGCTTCCATTGCGAAGGGTGTTGGTCGAATCGCTTTTGGGATCGCAACCAAACTGCATCACCTTATATCCAAGCTTTGACAAGGCGGCGGTGAGATTGGAAGTGGTTGTGGACTTTCCGATGCCGCCCTTTCCGTAAATTGCGATTTGTGTTGTTTTTTTTGCCATGGTTTTATTCCTCCGGTACTGTGAAATTAGTTTTTGCAAAATATTTAGCCAGCTTTGATAGTGCGCTGTCAATTAAATCGGGCTGCTCAAAAACCGATATCCTGTTTTTCTCCAATGCCCTTTTTGCTGTAATTCCGATGCGTGAGACCAATACGGCGGCACAGTCACCAAGCGCGCTGACGGTGGCCTCCAATGATTCCTGTGAATGATCTCCGCTCATGCAAAGACGGGCAACAGGACGTTTTTCCAAAAAGGTATATGTCCCATCCGGTGCTATGTCTACAATTAAAAACTCCTTTGCTCTTCCGAAATGCTCATTTACAACCTTTCCATCCAGGCTCGCTACGGCAACTCGCCAGTTCCCTTTCATATCAATTTCCCTCCACCGCCATTTTAAGTTTATCTATCCACCATAGGCGTTATGAAACGCCAGGTTGCATGCCGATATCCAAAGCTTGCTCATCTGCCTGCGCTTAGAATAATTGCTTGGCCTGATCATTCGTAAGGTATGTTGTCCAACAGAATAAAGCTGTTTTCCTGTAAAGCTTTGACGTCCACGTCGGAATCCAGCATACCGACTTTCTGAAGCTGGGGAGCAACGATTCCGAATATTTCGTAAGCTTTGCTATAAGAAGGAATGTAGTTGAAGGTCTTTAGCACTTCGGCATTCACCTTGGCATCACCCGCAACCCATTTATTTTCGACCTGGATGTGTGCGACCTCATCCTTGTTTTCCTGCACCCATGCGCTGGCTTTCTGCATGGCACGGGTATACTTGGCAGCTATTTCAGGATGCTCCCGTGCGATGTTTTCACGCACAAAGGCGGAGCAGCAGTATTGATCCTTGTAAGGTTCATCTAAGGCAGAATCGAAGATCACCTCAAGATCATTTTCTCTTGCTGCGATGGTGGCAGAAGGATCATTCATCGCAATGGCATCCACTGCGCCGTTTTCAAGGGCAAGCGGCAGATCCGCGCTGGAGTAAACTACAAACTCCACCTCCGGGTTCTTGACGGTGACATTGACTCCGTTGTCGGCAAGCACACGCTTGGCATAAATATACGGACTTGCGGTATAGCTGGATACACCTACCTTTTTACCGATAAAGTCCTTCGGACTTTTGATGCCCGAGTCCTTTTTGACTAAGACCTTGTCGCAGCCAGTATGAAGCCCTGTGGTTATTTTGACGGGAAGTCCGTTGGAGAGAGGTTGTATCATGCTGGCAAGCAGCGAGAACCCGGCATCGATCTGTCCTGCCGTAACTGCATCAAACGTGGTTCCGGAAGCCAGTTTGATAAGCTCCACCTTCAAGCCTTCCTGCTCGAAAAATCCCTTTTCCACTGCCATATGCAAAGGTGCTTCGCACAAACTTCCACCCCATCCGATCTTTAAAACGAAATCCTGATCGGGGTCAGCCTTCTGCTGTCCGCTCGTCGATGACGTCGCCAGAGATTCCGTCGCCCCGGCTTGTTCTTTCGTGGATTCAGGAGTATTCGACGGAGTTTTTTGTGAGGAGCAGGCTGAGATAATAAAAGCCAACATTAATAAAGCCAAAATTGAAGATAAAATTCGTATGCTTTTTTTAGATATTTTCATAATATCCATCCTTTCCATTCATTTATTTTCAGCAAGCTGCAGTACATATCGCCTTAAACTCTAAAGTTGGGCTTTATGGAATCAACATATATGAGTTTTTATTGAAATCAGCGGCAAAACATCTTAAATCCCGCTTAAACCCATAGCAAATTCATATCCAAATCAATAAAAGTCCTTTAGCTGCAAATCAGTACAATGTCACAGGTAATATTGAATTTCTTCGTGTTTTCCTGCGTAGTCCAGAATTTTAAGTATCCTGGCGCGCAGCTGCAGGAAATCGGGCAGATCCCTTGCCCGCGGGCGTCCTATCCCCACCGTGATGATGCTCTCGATCCTTGCCGGCCGAGGTGACATTACAAAGATCCTATCGCTTAAGTAAATCGCTTCATCCACGTCATGGGTCACCATTACCGTGGTTGTCCCGCGTTCCTGCCATATCTTGATCAACTCGTCCTGCATATTCATACGGGTAAAGGCGTCAAGAGCTCCGAAAGGTTCATCGAGCAGGAGGACCTTGGGATGGTTCACCAATGCCCTGGCCAAAGCCGCCCTCTGTGCCATTCCACCAGAAAGCTGGTGCGGATAGGCCTTTTCAAAGCCTTCCAGGCCGACAAGGCGTATGAAATCATGCACTTCCTTTTTCTTCTCATGATAAATGTTGCGGATCTTTAATCCAAAAGCTATGTTGTCATACACGGTCAACCAAGGGAAAAGAGTCGGGTCCTGGAACACGAGTCCCCTTTCATAGCCAGCACCTGTGATGGGAACGCCGTCGATGAAAAATGAACCCTCATCCGGTGCGATAAGCCCTGCCAACAGCCTTAGAAATGTGGATTTTCCGCAGCCGGAAGGACCGATCAGCGAGACGAATTCTCCCGCCTTTATTTCTACGTTTACATTGTTCAGGGCGACGACGGTCTCACCATCCGGCCGGATGAATTCCTTTCTCAAATTTTCAGCCCGGATGTGGCCTGTTGCATGTTCTACCATTTGATGACCCCCTTCTGCCAACCCAGTACCCGGTCACGCACTTTAAACAAAAGGGTGACAATCAGGGAAAAGGTCAAGGCTATTACTATAAGTCCCGCATAGACGTTGGGGTAGGAGAGCATATCCTTTTGCCAGTTGATATACCAGCCTATTCCGAACTTCACACCCATCATTTCGGCCGTCATCAGGGTGATGAATGACGCACTCGTTCCGTTGAATATGCCTATGAAAATGCTGGGCATCGCTGCAGGCAGCGCAACTTTGAAGATTTTATGCCTCACTTTTGCCCCCAATGTGCTGGAAACTTCAAAATATGAGTTCTTAACATTCGATATGCCGGAGCTTGTCAGAACCGTTGTCGGGAACCATACGGCAAGGGAGATTAAGAAAGCGCTTGCGGCAAAGGAGGTGGGAAAGGTTACGAGGGCTATGGGAACCCACGCCGTTGACGGAATTGGACCTATGATTTTTATCAGAGGATTTACCCAATAGCTCCATTTTTTGCTCCAGCCCACCAGTATACCGGTCGTCATGCCTGCCAGGGCACCGATAGCATAGCCCGTCGCCAGGAGTCTCAGGGAATATCCCAGGCATTTCAGCATGAACAGCCCATCGTCTACAAAAACTTTTAATATGCGGTCGGGGCTGGGAAAGTAAATGGGCTGCAGCAGCATCAGCTTGAGTGTCGCGATGTTCAACAGGTTCAATAACAGCAGGAATGCTGCGATAAACCACGCCTTGTGGGCATATTTCTCCCGCACCTTCTTTACCCGCAGCGACAACACTGCGATGCCCAGTGTAACCGCAAGAATAGCGGTAAGCACTATTGTGAAATAAGGAAACGGCTTCAGTGTATATTTAGGGCTATTCGGGATAAGCAGATGGGCCAGCAGAGCGCAAACAGCACTTATGGACGGAACCAGGGTTCTAAAGTCAAATGCTGCTTGGCTCCTTCTCTCCATATGCTTATCCGAGTGCTCAACCGGCTTATTTGATTGCTCTGTTATCTCATATATCCTATCAACATTTTGCACAGTAACACCTCCTCCATATTACACTGCATCCGGATTTTTTATATAGGTAAACGGATCCTTTTGATACCATTCCTTCTTAAAGGGAAGTCTGGTATATTGAGAAAGCTTTTTGTTAAATTGATAGTTCCTTACAACCATATTCAGACGCCTTGCCACTTCATAAACGCCCGAATAGCCCATATAATTGTAGCTTGGCCCGAAGAGCGGCAGTATTGGAATACCGTGCTTCGCAGCTATGTTGTTTCCGCCCACATGGGCAATCAGCACATCCGGCTTCAATCGGTTCAAAAGGTTTGACTGTTCAAACGGCTGGTTGGTAGCGACATCGATGAGTACATCATCTATATTTTCAAGAGCATCAAAGATAGGCTCGATAAACTGGTCAAAGTGGTGAGCCTTAAAGCCAATCACTTTCATTCCAAGATCCTGCAAAATTTCAGCGGTGGCGATGATCCGGACCTCACCCCCCGCAAGGAATGCACTTTTGCCTGAAAGGGTTCTGCGAAAAGGCTCCAGGCTTTCGTCCAGCAGCTTGTTCTCCAACTCGATAAGCCGTCTTGCTTCCTCCTCAAAGCCAAAATGTTCAGCAATCTTTAGTATCCAGCGGTCGGTGTTTTTTCTTCCGATGGGTATGGTATCCACCAGAAAAGGAATGTTATATTTTTCTTTCAAATGCTCGACAAAATAATCGTCATGGGTGCCGCAGATGCTCACATTGAGCGAACTCTCCAAGGAGTACTCAAAATCTTCAGGCTCTGCATAGCAAGGAATAAAGGTTACATTGAGGCCGATGGCGTTAAGAAGCCTTTGAAGCTCCAACTCATCCTGCCGGCTCATCGAACCGACATTCAGCACGTTTACATTGCGGCTGATGCGATACTGCTCCTTGATTTTCTCAATATCCGGCTCGGCAATATACTCCCGCCTGTCGGGCTTTTTTACATATTTTTTCAGGATACCGTGATATACTGCGTCATATGCCGTCGCCATCACCTTTGTCTTAAAACCTTCACAGTGGATGGGCACAATGCTGGCAGCAGTCTGTGCATCCAGGTCGGCAAGGATGCTGTCGATGTCGTCGCCGATCAAAGCCGGAACGCATCCGTTTGCCACGATGATGGTCTCCGGCCGGAACTCACGGTCGGCAAAGAGGACGGCTTCCCGAAGCTTGCGCTCTCCGCCGGTTATGACATCGGCCTCATCAAGGTTGGTTGAGAGCCATATAACACCCTCAGCCAAAGGATCGCGCAAACGCTTGAGGGTTTGATTTACTCCTACATTGTTGATACTGCAAGCGCCGCATCCTATCGGTGCATGCATGATAATCACTGCGTTTCTCAGCGTATTCAATATTGCCAGGCTTAAGGTGAACTGGCAGCCCTGTGTCTGGGTAAACCTCCTGTCGGCTAGATTCAGGCAGCCTTTTCCCGAAAAGCATCCTTCCTTTATACGGTTTTTTATATCCGCGCAGGTACCGCCAAAGGCGATATTTGCTTTCAGCCTGTCTTCACGCGCGGGCGCTGATTTAGCGTTCAAATAATTCATTCTATAACCTCCTATCTTCCTGCCACGAGGATACTGAGCAAATCTTCCACCATGCTTAATGCGCCGTTTATACCGGCATATGCTCTGTTGAGCACCACACGGTTTGTTACCGGATAGGAAACCGTTAGAAGAGGGAATCCGAACTCTGCCGCAAGATCACGCTCATACACGCTGCCGACAATCACGGTGGGATTCAGTGCATTGTAGTAACGTTCATTGCGGTTCCAAGGCCATATTTCGGAAATGTACTTTTTCACCGATGAAGTATCGGTATCAAACCTCACGGAAGGCGACAGCCCGGACTCATAATTTTCAAAGCGCCGCGCAAGGGACTGCTTCTGGGCTTCATCCAAACAGTCCGTTATCACGGCAAGCTCCGGAAGCCATCCGAGCTCATCAGCCAGAAAACGGGTAACCGCCGGTGCGTAATTGGAATCGCCCACCACCATCACATAGCGCTGCAGGCCTATGTCGTTGTATGAATCGGCGAGCCGTTCCAGATAGTCGTAATAAACTCTTCTCTCCTCCTCAATAACGGCGTCGGTCAGAGATACGTCGATGTTCA
This sequence comes from Clostridium thermosuccinogenes, assembly GCF_002896855.1. Classification (NCBI taxonomy): domain Bacteria; kingdom Bacillati; phylum Bacillota; class Clostridia; order Eubacteriales; family Clostridiaceae; genus Clostridium; species Clostridium thermosuccinogenes. Next base: position 3,911,778 of record NZ_CP021850.1, read on the forward strand.
GCGCCTTGGATACCTCATGCAGGAATTCTGCAGTTGCATCGGCGCCGATAGGAAAAACGGTATTTATATAAGGAATGCCGTGCACGGTCTCGAATTTTTTTGCGGCTTCAATGCCGTACACATCAGAAACAACAATATTCAGTGAAGCCTTTGCTGAGTTCCTGATATCTTCAAGAGTCTCCCCTTCTCCAAAAAATGTATTGACTTGAAGACCTAATTTTTTGAGCAGCCTCTTGATTTCCTTTAGGTTCCCTTTCCAGAAAACGTCCTGTGCCGGCACAATTCCGAGTACATTTACCATACCCGGTGTTTTTTCCGGTTCCCTCTTTATATATTTCCGGATCAGTGCATCAAAAACCAACTCATATCCGGTGTACGAGTTGCCCCGAAAGCTCGGTGTATGCACAGCTATAACCGGATATTCGCTATCTTTAAATTCGGATACTACTGCATCCAGGTCGTCGCCTATCATTTCAACCATACAGCCGGTCAACACCAGAAAGAGATCTCCGTCCATAATTTCAAGAGTGCTCCCTATCTGCTCCCGAAGCCTGGCCTCTCCTCCAAATACGATATCTCTTTCCGCAACATTGCTGCTGGGCAAAGAAAGCCCACCGCAGTAGCCACCACCCAAATATCCGGCACCGGGATTGATGGCGTTTTGCAGATTGTGTCCGCAGCCGGCTGAAGCGTGAATGATAGGTATGGTGCGCGGTATGGCCCGTAACGTGGCAAGAGCTCCCCCAAGGGCGCAAGTATACCGTGGTCTGTCAACAAATTTACTCATGTTCATCTCCTCCATCTATGTTCAACTTTATGTAAAGATGTCTGTTATTCGATTGATTAAGGCTGTTTTTGCAGAATCTGCGCCATATGTTGCAGGACAACCTGATCGAGACCTCCCGGGGAGTATAATTTTTTGACTTAATCAAATATGAGCGCAGATATGGGATACTTTAATAAGAAAGGCGGCTTTGCCCAAAAGTATTTCCTTCGCAAACCTCTTTTGAACTTCTCTTTTTAATCATTAAAGTGTCTTTTTGACATTTGCAGCATAAGTCCTGGGTTAAAGTACAATAAATTGAATCTCGTCTGGAGCTTGCAGGTTTGTATATTTCATGATCCAAGCCATATAATCATCTTTCAGGACTATCGAACAAAGGAGTGGAAAGGTAACGCTCTCCGGTATCGGGAAGCAGTACCACTACGATTTTTCCTTCAAATTCCGGACGCTTGGCTATCTGGGTTCCCGCAAAAGCTGCAGCCCCGGAAGAAATTCCGACAAGCAGTCCCTCGGTCCTGGATAGCACCTGTGCCGTTTCATACGCTTCCTCTGTTCTTACCTTGTAGATTTCATCTATAATGTCGGTATTGAGGACGGAGGGAATAAATCCCGCGCCAATGCCCTGGATTTTATGCGGTCCCGGCGCTGAACCGGAAAGGACAGCAGAATCGTAAGGTTCTACTGCAATGATTTTGATATCAGGATTTTTTTCTTTGAGCACTTCCCCTACGCCGGTTATGGTGCCGCCGGTGCCGACACCCGCAACAAAGGCGGCTATCTCGCCGTTGGTGTCCCGCCAGATCTCTTCTGCAGTGGTTTCTCTGTGGATTTGAGGGTTTGCAGGGTTATTGAACTGCTGCGGCATAAAAGAATTCTTTATCTGTGCTGAAAGCTCTTCAGCTTTGCGAATGGCTCCCTTCATGCCATCTTTTCCCGGAGTGAGCACCAGCTCGGCATTCAGAGCCTTTAAAAGATTTCTACGCTCGATGCTCATCGTATCCGGCATCGTGAGGATCAACCGGTATCCTTTCGAAGCTGCCACAAAGGCAAGCCCTATACCGGTATTGCCGCTGGTGGGTTCGATGATGACCGTATCCTTATTGATTATTCCGCGCTTTTCAGCATCGTTTATCATCGCCAGAGCAATCCTGTCCTTTACGCTCCCCAGCGGATTGAAATATTCAAGCTTTGCTACAAGGCGTCCCCTTAAGCCTTGTTCCCTGTTATAATCCGTCAATTCCAAAAGCGGAGTGTTTCCGATGAGCTCCGTAAGCTTGTGTAATATACCAGCCATTAATTTTACCTCCATTTATAAATTATTATTATTCATATATGTTTACTATGTTTTAATTAAAATGTATTATATTCTACAGCCCAAAAAATGTCAATACTTAACAATAAAATCCAGATAATCAAATCTCAGATATGCCGTTATAGGTCAGCGTTGTCAGCCATGAGAAAAAGTGGTTTCCAATCTTACAGGACGAGCGTATAACTCTCGGGATATATCTTTACCCCCGGGTATTCCTGCCGCATCTGCGCGGCATCGCTGACAGTGACGGAACACATTGATATAGGTCTCAGCTTCCGCTCGTGTCTTGCTGATCAAGTCGCATCCGGGTGCACTGCACCAGCTTAGGTTATGTTGCGGAATGAGTGGTATGATATTAAATAAGCAAGCTCCGTGCGCCGCAACGGTTTTAGCCACTACCGGCACGTGGTCGGCATTGATCTCTGGAATCAGCACAGTGTTGACCTTTACGTTAGTGCCTGCTCGAGATACCTTCTCAATGCCCGCCAGCTGGTTTTTGATGAGGATTTCCGCTGCTTCATACCCCTCATAGAGTTTGCCGTGATAAACTATACTCTTGCATATCTGTGCCTGTATCTCCGGGTCAATCGCATTGACGGTGACGGTCAGGCTGTCAATTCCCACATCGGCAATCTCATCGGCATAGTCCAAAAGCAAAAGTCCATTAGTGCTCATGCACGTAATAATATCAGGGAATTCTTTTTTTATAAGGCGGAAGGTTTTCAGAGCATGCGGTGTGGCCAGCGCATCTCCCGGCCCTGCTACGCCTGCAACGGTAATGTCTGCATACAAAGCGATTGCTTTTCGAATAACTTCAACGGCTTCCTCCGGAGATATGATTTCCCTTGCCACGCCAGGATGGTTATCAACGTCATTGATACTGCGCTGGCAGAAATTGCAAGCGATATTACAGCCAGGGGATACCGGTAGATGAATACGTCCTTTATTGTTCTTTGCCCCCACTGCAAAACAGGGATGATTTTTTTGCAAGCTTTCAAAGGTTGCTACCATGATATTCCTCCTTTCTTTCAGTCCCAACAGCAAATCACACCCCATTAAATGTCACTTGCATATATGCCAGGTATGCTTTGTTGGCTTAACTTCCCGTCATCCATTCTATAAACGCCGTTTCCATAACCGATTGCATCCAAGTCGTGGGTGACCAGCAACACCGCTGTGCCGCTTTTTGCGATTTCAGTAAATAGTCTCATGATGTGATCTGTCGTTTTTATGTCAAGGTCATTTGTAGGTTCATCGGCCAACAGGAGCTTTGGGTTATTGATAAGGGCGCGGGCTATGGAAACTCGCCGTAGCTCTCCACCCGACAAATGATGTGGATAAGCGTTCGCTAAGTGGGCTATGCCTAACCCTTCCAGTAGCTGTAAGGCTCTTTCAGTGGCATCGCCTTCTCGGCGCCATAGAAAATACGGAATGCGGACATTATCCAGCACAGTGAGGCAGGAAAGCATACTTTGCTCCTGGGGAATATAACCGATTGTGGAATTTCGGAGCAGCGAGGCTTCGTTATCATTGAGTGAGAGCATGTTTTTACCATCAATGCGTATCTCTCCGGCCGTGGGGGTCAGCAATCCGGCGATCAGGTTCAACAAAGTGCTCTTTCCGCTCCCAGAGCGACCGACAATGGTAAAATGATCTCCCTCGTTCATTTGTAGATTAACATCTCTAACCGCGTAGAAAGGTTTATTGCTCTGCCTGTATTTCCTATCCAGGCCCTTAACTTCAAGAAGCATCCTACTCACCCTCCCTTAATGTGATATAGGTTTCGGCACGGCTGATTTTTGCGGCAGATTTTGCTAAAGCAATCGGACCGATTGCAATCGATAAAGTCAATGTGCCCGCCAGAATCACAACAATCAAAGGTACGGACGGCTGTATATAGGGAAGCTTCAAGGTGTTTTCAATAAAAACATTGAAGGTGAATATGAATAGGACAGACAGCGCTATGCCGATGATTCCGCCCGTCACACTGATATACAGGGATTCGCGGAGCAGTATTCCGGCGAGTTTTTTACGAGTTGCGCCAAGAATACGCAGGGTGGCAAATTCCTTTTTGCGTTCGTTAGCCGTAACAGAAAACACCAGCGTCAATATAACAAGGGTTAAGACCAAAAAGGCAGCGGAAAACATGTGCAAAAACATATCTAAACTGCCAAGGCTTTTTGTGATTCCAGCAATTATGTTCTGGGTTCTTATAATCTGTATGCCTTCTACTGTCTTAAGAATATTGGATATAACCTGCTCTATCGCATAGCCGTCTTCCACCTTGATCAAGATCGACGAAATCGATGCATCCGGGTTTGCATCGGATAAAAAATTCATACCTTTTTCTTTTGCACGGGTGAACAAATCTTTGATGGTTTCTGTTGTGGCAAATACCGATTGATCAAGTCCTGTCCCGGTTTCATCGAGCTTTGCGGCCACGGGATATTCTTTGCCGTAAAATTTAACGGAATAATGATCTCCAATATGAATATCGCTGCCAACTATCAATGCACCATCTTCTATCTTCCCGCCGATGGTTTCTCGTATCCATGGCTGAATAGAAAAATCTGTAGCCGGGTCAAAGCCGATAATCTGTACAGGAAGGTCGCAGCACGCCTCACCTAAGGTGGTGAGATAAAACTGCGCAGTCAGTTTTGATATTCCTTCGGCATCTTTAATCCTGTCTAAAACTGACTTTTTAAAATAGAAGCAGGATGGCTCTCCGGTCAAAAGGATGGACTCCTGGGCACCTTCATACCCCGTCGGCACCACAATCAAATCCGCTCCAAAGCGTGCTTTTACATTGTTGAGGCCGTTTTTCAAGCTTACAGATAATACCATTCCGCTAAAAAGTACAAAGGAAAGCGCTACCACCACCAGCACCAGCGCAACAGTACGAAAAGGCTTCCGTTTTAGATTCATATAGGAAAGCTTACTCATGCTTAACGCTTGTGCCATTCGACATTACCTCACTGTTTACAGCTTTCCAGAGATACAGCGCATTCAAGCCTGCAAAGACTATAATAAGGATGCTGACAACACTAATGGCAGGAAGTGCCAGTGCTCGGCAGGTCATGTGTTTACTGCCGCAAACACCGATTAAGACGTTTGGGAGCAGTAAAGCGAGAAGGCCTAAAGCTCCTCCGGCAATGCTAATCCCTATTCTAAGTTTACGATCTTTGAACAACGCCACCGATACACCGATTACTGCAGTCAATGTTCCAACGGCGCGCTCTGCTTTTGCTGTGTTCTGGCATCTCATGACCATCATCCCATCCTGGCAAACCGGAAAAATCGTATACGGCCCAATTGCCAACAATGCACCCAACACGATAAAGATAACACATGATAGTATTCTGTTTCCCATTTTGATAACCCCTCTTTTAATGATTTTTAGAAAAATGTGTCTAAGCCGATCGGCTAGAGTTGAAATATAGTAATGCATATAGTAATGCTGTTTATCCAAGCTGTCCTGCTCATATAAGCAAAGATTTGAAAAAAGTCCCATTGACCTCACTGGTCCGGCGTTATCTGCGATGATATCTTAAGATAACTGCTGATTCTTTCAAGTGCAGTATGACATATGGATAATTCTTCTACAAATCTAAAATAAAAAGCGCTTGGATATCGAGATCTCACGAACCGACAACCAAACGCTTTTACATCTTAGCCTTTCTCCTATCCCTTAGATTATAAGGCCATATAGTTTATAGACGCAGTTTGGAGACCGGAACCGCAAGCTACAACATGCACAATTGTGACAACAGCACATTTCTACTGTGTGAGCATTTAACGTACACTTGTAACACATAGTTCCCCCTCCTTCAAGACTGAATTCATACTAATAATATATGTTTAGTATGTTACCATTATATTCTATTTAATCCATATTGTCAAAGGTTTTTTGAAAATATTTTACAACTTATTTTTCGCGTTCAAGAATATTGATTTTTATATGAAACCGCCAATTTATAAATCCAATAAAAAAAAGCATTCCGAAAACACTCCTTCGAGATCCTGCGAATGTTTCAGAACACCTTAAACTCTTACCCATTGGCAATGATTAAGATATTGTATAAATTTCCTTGGACTTAAATACCCCTTTGCCATTAAGCAATTTTAGCTCTCTTTCCCGCTTCCAACGACCATAAGCAGCCATAAGGTTTTAAGGAAAGCAGAATAAACACAATAATATACCGATATCCTCCATGAATATCATCCATTCGCGTCCGAAGCCTGGGCAAGGCTTTGGCTGAGACCAAGAGTTTTCTTTACCGGCAAAGTGAAACATATAATATGGACCTCAGATTTGAATTCAGTATTTTGCTTTATATCATCCATAATTATGTCAGCGGTTTCACTGCTGGTAAGGGTTAATATCACTTCTTTTTTCGAATAATTGATAAATTATCAACCGATTTCCAAAAATAAGCCTGTTAATAATTTTACTGTTTTATCTCACAAACTATTGAATCAAAAATCCTTTATTTTCTACCCTTGATAAAATCCTTTATCATTTCAGCAAAGATATTGTTTCCATTGCTGTCGGTAGCATGTGTGTATTCTACGTGGTTATAGCCCTTCATCAGCTTAAAGGTAAGCTTCTTCTCATCATATCCAAAATTCTTTAATGTGGAGCAAAACAGATATGTCTGCTCCAGGCGGTTTGGCAAGTCATGGTCGGCAACTAAAACCATCAGCGGTGGTTCAATTGAATTTTCACCAATATGATAAATCGGAGCCGCATCATCGATAATAACCCTGCGGGTATCCAAGCCGCGCTCTCTGAGTACATTGAAATGGGTTGTAGGCTGCGCTGCATCAAAGATATAACCCGATATTTCGTTAGGATCAATTCCATGCTTGCCCAGGTACTTTTTATCAAAACAGAGCATCATGGAAAGGTATGCACCTGCTGATGAACCGGCGACATAAATTTCTTTGCAGTTTCCATATTCTTTAATATGGTGGAGCACCCATTTAACAGCCGAAGCGGCGTCCTCAATAAACTCCGGATACTTTGCATCAGGATACATTCTATAATCTGCCGTTGCAACCGCAATACCGCTTTTAACAAGACTTTCATACACATCAACATCAGATAGTTTGTCCCCGCCTTCCAGGCCACCACCGTGAAAAAACACCATAATGGGAAATTCATTGCTTTCCGGCAAATATAGATCAAGCTTGCATGCTTCAAAGCAGTCATAAGAAATGTCTTTTATGATCTTCATGCTCTTTCTCTCCTTAGCTTGAATATTGTAATAAGTACGTCCATAAGCGCAATCTAATAATACGTTCATTCAAATTGTACCAATATATATTTAAAGATGCAAATCCGCCATATTATATTCATCGTTATTTTTATGGCAAATTTATGCCAGCAGACCTCCCGGCGTCATAACAACAAGGTCTGATTTTCTCAAAAAAAAGCATTTATATGTTCCTGTGATCAATGGCAGTAAATTTATAGTTTACATTTTCAATCACATTTGCTCTTTCTTTAATAGGTTTGCAAACCAATAAAAATTTTAAAATCGAAAGGGTGATAAAAATGTCTACAATCAAATCTAATTGCACGGCTTATTATGGACCTCATGAAGCACGTTACGTTGCGGCTGAATCCCTTGCAACTGGCACTGTAGTTACCGCTTTGTCTAAAGAAACCTATGCCACATCCAAGGGCTCTGAAGTATGGGTTTTTATTGAATGGGGAAGTGCTGGCAGTAAGAAAAGAGGTTATGTAAAATCAGATTGGCTTAACATAACAGAAAACATAAGCACCAAATCCCCATATACGGAATCTGGGACAGGTGCACGTTGGGTAAAACTAAATATATCACCAACAGTATATAGAGGACCTGATTCAGTTAGCACAACTACTAACACACAGTATTCCAGCGCAGGGTCATTAAATGCTAAGGAACAAGTCACATATCTGAATGAAAAAGTTAATAACTGGGCGCTTATTGAATATAGCACTTCGAATGGGAAAATGAAACGCGCTTATGTCAATGCTGATAATCTTACCGGTACGATTTCTTCTATATCTATAGCTTCTCCTGGTATAGCGTATACAGTTCGTGATAGAACCATTCCTGGGCATTTACCTTATGGAGGAGGCAGCCTTAATCAGGGCTTTAATGATACTAATACTACAATCTACAAGGGTCATTTAGGATATGATATAGGTGCTCCTAATGATTTCATCAAACCCTTATTCGAGGGTACCTATGTTTCAAACAAAACTTCCAACTCTGGTGGAAATGGCAGAACGATTACCCTTAAGCATGTTGTCAATAACGAAACCTTTTTTACCACATACTGCCATATGGCAAGTGTTGAGTCCTTTACTAATGGGCAAAAGGTTTTCCCAACAACAATCCTAGGCATGATGGGCGGATCTGGTAATGGGAAAGATGATTATTATAATCCGCATTTACACCTAGCTCTTTATACCGGTAAAGCACAAGACTCACCATACGGTTATTGCGATGAGACAGCTAAAAAACATTCGCTGAGGTTGTTGTAAGTCCGGGATCTACAGAAGGCTATTACTATGGAGCCGACACTACTTATTATCCGAGATGCGGAGGTGTACGATTCTATGATCCTTACCGAGTCTATACAAGTGGAGCAGCAATTATAACAGCAATGAAAAATAAAACCTAAGCAAATAAACGCATGCTAAAAAAGTTGACAACCGATGATATGTCGGTTGCCAACTTTTTGCATTCTGATATGGTATACTTGTATATTTCACCAATTTAATTTTTTCTTCACAGCTAATTAAAAAGTAGAATTGACAGCATAGCGTATAATTGTGCCATTCTCATCCAAGTAAATTCTATATCTAAGACCGTAATCTTGAACAACGAGCATGTCTAAATGGAAATATGGATCATCCAGCTCGATCCGCGCATATGAAAAGCGATCAACATAATATAAGTACTCGTATTCTTCCTCCCGCCATTCCTTTTCGGGTGTGTCATCGTTACTTAAGAAGCGGGAAGTGATATCTTCAAGCGTGTCCCCAATTTTTAGGTTGCGAAAAATGGGTATACCCACTCCCCATGCCTCTATACCAATAAGGCCTTGACTTTCATAAGGGGAACGCATCGGATCCCATCTGTAAATACTAATATCTTTATATGTGCGTATTTCAGTGTAATCATCACCTTCGCTCGGTACTGATTCAACAGAGATGGGGTTACCGAATAGTTCGTCCAATTTTGCTGTATCCTCCACAATTGATTCTATCTCGCAATAAAACTGTCCTTCTTCATTATATGAATAAGCTGTGTTGTATAGCTTTTGATCAAAAGGGGGAACTTCCAGCTTGGAACCATCAGTTTTATTGGTGTCCGTATCGTTTACAACGCTATCATGGTTTAAGGTTTGTTCGTTTTCATGAATAGTGGAAGCTTCCAGTTTGGAATCTTCAGTTATATTGGTATTCATATCACTTACAATACTATCATTGCTTGAGGTTTGCTCGTTTTTAGAAACATTTGAGCTGTCTTGTGAACATCCCGAAAATACCAGCATAGCAAAGATAATGAATAAAGATATAAGAATGCCGCTTATTAACTTTCTTATAGAAATACCTCCTTTTATCCCACTAGCAAATAAAAACTAAGGTGGATCATTGTCTCAATTTACAGTATATTATATACATATTTTTGTTGTATATAAATAACTGCTATAATAACCAATGTATGTAAAAATTTTAGCTTCTAATATGTTGCAGATTGCCATTAAAATTGTCTTTATTATATAGATTGATTTAAGCCTATTGGTGATACCAGAAAGCAAGATGGGCAAATGAAGGTAGGCTAAGATGAAATGGAATCATGGGAAGGAGGATTTCCATGAAACTAAAAATGACGAAAAAAATAGTTTGCTTCTAGAATTCTATTTCATGAATTTAATGTCTTCGGTCCCTTTAATGCCTCATCTAGTTGAATAAAAGTATCAAATAATCATGAAAGTCCGTCAATCATGATTTTATGCTTATCATAAAACATTTGAAATTTATAAACTTTCTAAATTTCTTGTTGCATCTTATCTTACTTGTTGTCTTTATTATATGAGAAATAAATATGTGCAATTCCGGTTATATTTCATCGTAAAAGAGAAGGGCAAAAAATAGGGCATCAGTAGCCTGGGGGTGACGCTGTACTGGCACGCATAATAAAAATATTTGGTAAATGTTGACAATTATCTTCTTCAAGTGTAGAATATTATTAGCTACTTCATTTGTAGAAGGAGAATTGATATGAATAAGAAGATAAAAAGATTGCCGGATTCGGAGCTTGATATAATGCTTGTGATATGGGAAGCAGGCAAGCCTGTTTCAAGAGCCTACATTGATGAGCGTCTGAGAGAGAAAAAGAATTTGGCAGTTACAACGGTATTGACCTTTCTTTCCCGTCTTATTGAAAAAGGTTTTGTGACCTGTGAAAGACAGGGCAAAATGAACATTTATTCTGCCGCTATAAAGGAGGAGGACTATTTGGCAAGCGAAAGCAAATATTTCCTGGAAAAGCTTTACAGGGGCTCACTTAAAACCTTTGTCGCAACACTCTATAATAATAACGACATAAATGATGACGAGATCTCTGAACTCCAAGAGTTCTTAGATAAGGCCAGGGAGGGGAGAAAAAATGATTGAAGCTTTATTTCGTAAGATTATTGAGATTACACTTACTGCATCTGTCATAATCACCGTTTTGCTCCTGATTTCTCCATTACTTAATAAGAAGAAATATACCGCAAAGTGGCGATACTTCGTATGGCTTATTCTTGCTGTCCGGCTGGTTATTCCTATTAATTTTACGCTGCCAAATCCACCCGTTGTCATTGAACCACATGCAATACAGACTATGTTCTCTCCAGCTCCTGCAATTTCCCCTTCTGCGGCAGTTGCTCCGTCAAATATAGACGCAGACGCAAATTTTGTAGAAAACACCGGAGAGATAACGCAGCATACTGTGGTAAGCTTAGAGCAAATCATTTCAATCCTTTGGCTTGCCGGCATCATTCTTTTTATCTCCTATCAATATATCGGCTATGCTCTTTTCAAAAAATCCGTTTTGCGTTGGAGTATACCCGTTCGTGACAAGAGAATAATCGAAATACGGAATCAATTACTTGCAGATATGAGTATTAAGAAAAGTATTAAGGTAATGACCTGTAAAAAAATATCTAGTCCTATGATGATGGGAGTTTACAGACCTGTAATTCTTCTTCCCCATGAGGATTTTTGCATTGACGATTTAAAGGTTATCCTGAAACACGAGTTAATTCACTATAAGCGTCATGATATCTGGTATAAGTTGTTTTTGATGTATGCCAACGCTGTCCACTGGTTTAATCCGCTGGTGTATCTTATGGTATGTGAAGCAAGCAAGGATATAGAAATTTCATGTGACGAAGAAGTTGTAAAAAATGCCAACATCAGATTCAGAGAGCAGTACTGTGAAGTTATTCTATCGGCAATGCATCGGAGACATGAGCGAAAAACTGTTTTCTCCACATTTTTTTATGGCAGTAAAAAGGTGATGAAGAAGCGACTTATCAATATATTGGATATGAGTAAAAAACGACATGGTATTGTTGCACTGTGCTCGGTTGTGCTTATAACAGTTTTTTCAGGATTGTTTGTCGCCTGTCAAAACGACAAAATAGCAAGTGCAGAGTTGATAGATAATATTTCGCTGCTTGATAGCGGGAACTCATATTCATTTACCAATGACAAGCTGGTGATTTTTTATAACAAAGGAGCGGTGTCGGCAGAAGTGCCTCTGACGATTGATCCAAGCGACCCGGCGGCTCAGAACCAAATAGGCATTTATATTTCAAAGGAAAAAACCGCTGTTGCATATCACAGCTTGAATAACCCGGGAAAGGTTGAAGTACTTATCAGCGATGATATGGGGCAGACTTGGAACACATATCCTGTTGAGGGGACAGAAACAAAGAAAGATTTTTTTTACGACAAATTGATTGGATTTACAACACGCAAAGATGGCTGGCTTGTCCTCGGCGGCTCGGTTTCAACTGGGCATCAGTACCATTATATCTATCTGACAGCAGACGGAGGCAAAACATGGACCGAAACGGGCAACCTCAACAAAATCTATGACCATGTTATCACTGGTGCCGGTTTTGCAAATAATAAGATCGGATTTATTTGCTTCCGTTACGTAAATGAAATTAATCCTGTTGTTTACCGCACTGAGGACGGCGGAAAAACATGGGAAAAGTGTGACATTTCCATACCCGAATCTTATAAATACACATATGCAACCCCGTTATCCCCTTCCTTCTATGGTGCTAACGGTGTGCTGCCGGTCATTCTGCGTGATAATGAACAAGACAGAGAGATCGCAATACGCTATACCACATCGGACTATGGTAGAACATGGGTATATGACAGTGAATATCAACCAATAATAGTTCAGTTATGAAAGGTATTATCATATTACCACGCATACTAGTGGTAATAGGTTTGTAGGTTAATCCGATCCAAGCTATAGAAAGTGCAGGAGAAGAAGCTATCATGGGGTATAGCATCGGTTTGAAAGTAGAGGCTCTATATGAATATAGCCTTAATAAAGGCGGTTAAACAATTTGGAGATAAAGTGGAAAAAGGTATACGGCTGATAGAAATAACATTATATGGAGCCAGCGGCTCTAGGCAGAGAGAACGTAAAAATATATGAGATAAATGGAAATACTGTAACGCCCGTATGGGATTATGACACTTTAAAGGCCTGTTCGCAACCCGTAGAAAGTAAAAATCTATTTTTATATGAAAGCAGTTTCTTTAGTTATTCCCTGTAGTATTATTCTAAACCTGGATACGATGAGAAAGATGCTATGCGGGATAATCATCGTAAATGAGACCAACGAAATTATAAATTAGAGCTAAACCTAAGTTAGTTCTGTTTATATCTGATCAGTGATTTTGTGAATCTTCAGCCTTATCCATGAACCATTAAAAATTAAATTTTATTGTTTACAAATAGCATAATTGCGTCTCTTTATATAGTGTACCCGGTAAACGGGACAAGGTGGTAGTTGTCAGTCGGCGCAGAAGAATTGGGCAATGCTTCTGCAGTCGATAACGCCCTTTACTGATAACAACCAATCATACTAAGAAAGGAGACGAATTTTATGGCAAATGGATTTGACTCTTATACACCGTTAACGCAGGCTACTCTTGATGCTGCAAAGAAAGCTGGCTACACTTTTGCAATACGCTATTACGCAACAAACACGTCCTTAGATAAGGTTATGACGCGTGATGAGGCACAACGCATTTCAGATAACGGCCTCTATGTAGTATCTGTTTTTCAAGACTTTAACAACGATTACAAGTATTTCAACACATCTTATGGTACTGCTGATGGCAAAGCTGCATACAACTATGCTAAAAACACCATAAAGCAGCCATCCGGCACTCCTATTTATTTCGCAGTGGATTATGATGCCGAAGATTCTGAGGTAAAAGGAGGTATCCTCGATTATTTCACCGCTATCAAACAGGTATTTACTAATCTTGGCGGAGAGTACAAGATCGGAGTATACGGCTCTGGCGCCGTGTGTCAATATATAAAAGATACCAAGAATCTTGCACAATTTTCATGGCTTTCCATGTCAACAGGATGGAGAGGGTATCAATCCTACCTTGATGGCAAGACATGGAACTTGCGCCAGATTAAAAGCATTACTATTAACGGCGTGAGCTGTGACTCCGATGAAAGTAGTTCATTGGGTGGTGGAGGTTGGAAGTTATAACAACTTCCCTTATAAAAAGGGGCTGTCTCAAAATAAAATTTGAGATTAGCCCCTTTTCTGTGCCATATAACACAAAAGACAGGTTCAGAGGACCTGTCAAATGCGGAAAAATATAGTTGTGAAAACAATATTATTGCAACAAGGTTATACCAAAAATAGCGGATCAATTCAATTAGTTCTGCCAATCGCAACAGGAATTCTTTCCCAGTGAATGATTCAGTGAGGCTGCCAAGCCAAATATTGGAGGAATTAGATTACACGAAGTTGTATAGGACGTACTCCCATAAAGGGAGAAATCCTGTTGTAAAAGGGTTAGCGTACTCTCTGTTTTTTTAATCTATTCAGATATCAACAGGCCTATTAATGTGACATGTAGAAAGATACCGTCTGGTAAAAACCTTTTTTATTATTCCATGCGAAGGTTTCTCCCAACAGGACAGCAGCAGAAGCTTTATTTAGTCATTTAGCTATAAAACTCCACTATAATATCAAAGACACCTAAATAGACAAATTGTCTCACCGTCTATAAAAGGGTAAATTTTTACTTTTAATGTTACAATATGTGCAAATGGTTGTCTTATTTTATAGAAGGAAACATTTGGAACTAAGTTCATGATAATTGACTACTCTACCATTATATAGATATAAGTCAAATGCAGGATTTGCAAATTAACTCTCGTGATTTCCTGCTTTGTTTTTAAAGATAAAGGTGGACAAGCATGAAGAAATATTAGATATAATCCACTTTCATGTTTACAAATTTTTACATCCCATCTCTTTAGTAATCGAAAGGTGGGATGATTAATGACTATTGACTTAATTACAAAATCACAGGAAGGCAATGAAAATGCAACTTTATTGCTGATAAAAAAGTTTGATCCCTTGCTCAGAAAATATGCTTATAAGCTATACTACGAGGACGCTTATAATGATCTTCTGGTTGATTTCATTGAACTAATCCATAACCTACAACTTGATCATATCTATAATAAAAGCGAAGGATGTATAGTATCTTACATCTGCACCTCCATCCGTGCCAGCTATATTAAAAAGCTAATTGGCATAAAAAAACTTAAAGTCTATATATCTTTTTCGGAGCTAAGCGATAATGAGCTTTATTATGCTGATGTTTTATCTTCAACATATGATGAATACTTCCATCACGAGTTGCCGGATATACACAACATGATGTTAACTGCTGCAGAGCTGTCGGTTATAAAAATGATTTTTTGCTTCGGTTATACCGTAAAGGAAGTTGCATCAGCTTATGGAATTTCTAGACAAGCTGTCAATCAAATGAAGAAGAGAGCCTTAGAAAAGTTAAAGCTGCTGTTTTCGAACGAGCTGAAATGGCAGGCGAGATCATGAACTCATTTTTAAACAATTACAAGATTACTTTTGCAACTCTAGGAGGTATATTAGGATGGCTATTTGGAGGGTTTGATTCCCTTATCTACGCGTTAATCTCTTTTGTCGCAATGGATTATATTACCGGAGTATTGCTTGCTATTCACAACAAAAAAGTGTCAAGTGAAATAGGCTTTAAGGGCATATGCAAAAAGATTCTGATATTCATACTTGTTTCAATGGGTAATATCATTGATCAATATATACTTGGTTCCGGAAGCGCTTTGAGAACGTTACTTATT
Organism: Clostridium thermosuccinogenes; assembly: GCF_002896855.1. NCBI lineage: Bacteria > Bacillati > Bacillota > Clostridia > Eubacteriales > Clostridiaceae > Clostridium > Clostridium thermosuccinogenes. The sequence continues at coordinate 3,927,331 of NZ_CP021850.1, forward strand.
ATGTTCTATTTATCAAATGAAGGTATCAGCATCCTCGAAAATACAGGCAAAATGGGACTCCCATTTCCACAAAAAATAAAGGATGTCATAGAGAAACTAAAGGAAAATGATGAAAAGTAAGTTCCTTCAAAATCATTATTTTACGAGTTTGACACTTTCAGCCATTTTTACTGCCTCATCTTTGCTCACTTGACCCTGAATAATAAAAAGATGATCATCTGTTGTCCATACTACGGAAATTATGGAATCCTTGACTGACAGTATTCCGTCCTGGCCATTAATTCTAACCTTTTCTACAAATAAAGAATTCTCTGTATCAATAAATACACAATTTTTTGAATCGTATTGGATGTAAATAATGGAGGAATTATCTTCCTGTTTAATATACATGATTTTCCTTGCATAGTCAGAATAAGAAATACTGCTTACTTCATAACCCCCAGGTATATACATTGGGACATATGTATTTATCCAGTTTACTATCCATTGTCCATTGCCTTGATCACCACTATTCACATTTAGTTGAAGCGATGTAAAGTTAGGCTCAATACTTATCAAAAAATTCAAAACCTGAATACGCAATGCTTGGACGGTCAATATCATGGTAGCAAATATAATAACCAAAACCAACAATGCAACAGCTACGCCGGAAAATCTGTTCGATGTGCTTTGACTTTTTTGATCTTTTTTTGCTTTTTTTAAATATGAATCTAATCGCTTGGCAAATCTATCAACGTTCTCCTGAGAAGGCAGATTTTCCGGATCGCTTTTAAGCCGTTCGTTTTCTTCACACAGAATTTTCCCCTCTTTTTCAGCCACATCATTCATTACCAGGCGGAATAACCCGTCTTCATATAATTCATCAAGCTCTTTGATTTTATCTGTGTTGTTACTCGACATCATTACACACTCCCCTTTCCATGAGGCTTTTAGCATTACGTCGGGCGCGTGTAAGGTATTGTCGAACGCTGTTTGGAGCTATACCCAGTATTTGGGCTATATCTTGATCGCTCATATCAAGCATGTATTTAAAATATAGCAGGTCTTTTTGTCCTTGAGGGAGCTTGGTTATCGCATCAGCTAATAATTCTATTTCTTCCTGCCGAATAAGCCGTGCTTCGGATTCATTTTCATTATTGTCCAAGCCTTTTGTCACATCTGTATTTTCAATATAGTAAATATGCTTAGTTTCAACCTTTTTATGCTTAATATAGTTTATAGAAACGCTTCTCGTAGTATAGACAACATAACAAGTCATCTTGGGACAATCAAAAGAGCGAATTAATGATATTTTTTCTATTAACTTTATAAAAACATCGTTTATTAAATCTTCAATATCTTCGGTACTGTGTGTTATACTGAAAATCGTTTTCCAGACCAGGCTATAGTAGTTTTTGTATAAATCAAGCATGAAATTTTTATCGTCATCGTTAAGCTGTACTGATAAAAACCCTATCATAAGCAGTAGTACTCCTCTTTGTGCAGCTAAAAGGCACTCAGATAAAATGAGCTGCCTTCATGAATTTTTATATGCAATGATTTGTTTAATAAGATCAAGAAGCATCTTCTGCTCCGTAAGCGGCAAGCTGCTAATTAGGCTATAAGCTTCGGAAGCGAATGGGTTGTCCGTATTACCAGTGACAATGTTTTCAAATAGGACTTCAAGAGGCACCTGTAACGCATATGCAATTTTAGCAATGCTTTCAAGGGTGGCGTTTTTCTCTCCGCGTTCAATTTGTCCGATGTATGTATAATGCAATCCTGCTTTTTGTGCTAGTTCATCCTGGCTAAATCCGGCTTTGTTTCTATAGTGTCGCACTCTTTCTCCAACTATTATTGCAATATCTAACATAAATTTACACCTCCACTAATATACTACAGGCTTTCTTTAAGACGTAAAATAGACTATAAGTATTACTTTTTTCCGCCCGTATACTACAAATATTTATTTTGTAAAATGATGTATTATACATATAAATATTATCGATATAAAACATCAAGAACTGTTACTGCACCTGTAACTTTATAATATAAATATACGGCTCAAATAACGGAGGGGAGTGGTATGAAGACATCAATACATCAGCGTCAAATGTAGGCAAAAGAGATGCTTCCCTCGGACCGGTAACAAACTCTATCTGGTCTTGCAGCGGAGCAACTTCGGCTGGGCATGTTATTTTTATTGAGCTTGTCGATGGAAACGATGTTTATTACACTGAAGCCAATGTTGGCGGAATAGATGGCGTCGTCAAAAAACAACCAAGTCTAATTTCCCCGTTGGCAGAACGGCATATGGTTACATTGTATTATAATTAAATGATTAGCCTTAGTGTGAAAATCAAAAGTAGGGGGGAGAAAATCCCCCTGCTTTTGCGTAATTATTTTTTCGTTACCGCTAACAGATAATAACCAGTTTCATAGAAGCGAAAAACATATTCCTTAGTTTCAATAATCTTTTGGAAACTGCCGTCCTCATAAAAGTCAACAACTAACGTTAATTGATCATAATCAAACTTCTTATCCTTGACCTTGGTCCAGACATCCCCTCCAAATCCTGTTATCGTATTAGTAAGAACCGCATTTTCCGTTGCGGAATAACCATAGATTTTTGTAGGGTCCAAAGAGTAATGCTCAAAGTAGCAATCAAGATGAGCCTTTATATCTTTTATTGGTATATGAAACTTATTGTCATTTTCGTTATACCACAGCTTTTCGTACTCTTCATAATAGTTAGACGTATCCAGAGAATACAGGAAAAACATATATAAGGTTTCCGAGGGGATTTCATCCGGGTCTTCAAAGATCAGTTCACTTTCGCGTATCAATGCAACCTCTAGTCCATTGATGTAGTTGTACAACAGTTCTCCATCAGATAGATTTTTAATTTCCTCTATAAAAGCAGGCACTTGACTTTCTGAGTTCTCAACTGGTTGGGACGATCTGCCGGGAACATTGGTACTTTCAGATTTTGAAGTATCAGAAGCTTCAGTATCTTCGAGTTTCGAAGTATCGGGTATTGCTGCTGATTTCTTACCATCCGTACAACCGCATAATAACGTCATAGCCAAAAGCAGTACAATGCAAATGGATTTTTTAAAAATAGTAATCCCACCTTTCATCAGTTTTAATAATCTTTTGGAAACTACTTAAAACGTTTCATAATATAATAGACAACAAAATGTATAATATGCAACACTCAAACTATATAAAATCGGTTTGAATTCAACTAATTGAAAAGGATGATTGCTGTTTCGAAAAGATTCAAAACACATAACAATCAATACATGCATTATTAGCTGAATTCATTCTTAAACTATATAGCAATTATTGATTGGGACACTGCGATAAAATTACAGTTTTTAGACCTCGTAGGCCATTTCTTTCTTTTGCTTTGAGGAAACCTCCGCATAACCCAATGGGCCTTCGACGTTTTCAAGTACTCTTCTTTATATCATTAATCAGAATAAAAGCTTGAAATACAAAACCGATTATCAATTTATGTAAATATGCCATAAATAGACCATCTTTCATGATTTGCATTCTTATAATTTCAATATTTAAAAAATAAAGATATGAGATTTACAAATATAAATATTTCTACTCTTTAATAATTGAAGTTATTCGAAAGCATGAATCGGTATATCTGGTCCTAGACAAGCCTGTATATATCGTTACGTCCAGTTTATTCAGATTTGAGAATAACAAATATTATGAAATAAGGAGTGAGATTATGTCAACAATGAAATCTGCTCAGACCGTCTATTACGGTCCTAGCACCAGTATCTATCCCTCGGTGGGCAGCGTGTCTAGTGGTGAAACTGTAACCGCCTTATGGAAAGAAGGGGACTGGACTCATATCGAGTACAGTGTTACCGGTACCAGTAAAAAGAAAAGGGGATATGTTCGCACTGATACAGTAAATATTACCGAGTCGGTGTCAACAATCACCGTTCAGAATTATACCAGGTATGTGTTAACCAGCGCTACAACTTACACAGGGCCTGGGTCAACCGGATATGTGGAGGCCGGTTCAGTCTCCAGAGGGGAAACAGTCATCTATCTTGGTCAGAAGATTAACAACTATGCGTTTATTGAGTATACCATAACAGGTACTTCCCAAAAGAAGCGAGCATATTTTTACGCAGATTATTTAACTGCGACGCCTATTACACCACAATTGGTCGTTGGTGAGCGTCCGTCCGATATGAACATTTATGGAGAATGTTACTTTAGCAAGAACTGGTATTATCAGTCAGATCCTACTTTGGTAGGCCAATGCACTTGGTTTTGCTGGGGAAGAGCTCTAGAAAAGTGTGGTAGGTCCATAAGGTTTAATGGAGACAATAATGCCAAAAACTGGTACAGCAATGCTATCAGCGGATATTCAAGCAAACAACCCAGCACAGTATATCCTATGAAAAATGCGATAGCATGTTTTTCGGATAGCAAAAATGGACATGTTGTCTTCATTGAAGATGTCGTGGGATCCACCGTCTACTATACTGAGGCAAATGCGGATAGAAATAACGAGCTTTCGGATGATGATGGTATTGTTAAGATTGCTTCCACGACGGATTTTCCTAGCTTATACGGAAAAACCTTGGTTGGCTATATTGTACTGTAAATTACCATAAATAGCTTCCGGCGTATGCCGTAAGTTATTTATCTACTCGTTCGAGCCAATGATTTTTCCTGAAAAGCTCTCCGGCAATGTTTCAATTACACCTGTTTCCAAATTATAACGAAAATAATTCCTGTAATCAGAATAACCAGAGCCAACAATGTAAAGCCATCCGTTAGATATTTGCAGGTCAGAACCATGCTTAGGTATTATAGAGATTGAATTATTGCCATTTGAATCCATTTGGTATATATGATAATTATCATCAGGGTTTACATATAGGATTTTATCCTCGTAAGTTACACAAAATGTCGCTTTGGGCGATATAAGTGTGGATTTACCTGTGGTTCGGTCATAATGATACAGTAGTTTTTGTCCATTATCGTAAAAGCTATATATGCAGCCATCTTCAATTAATCCAATAATTCCAACCCCATCCCAGCTTACCAGTTTTTCATTTGTGTTATCCGCTAAGCGATAAGAATAAAGTCCCGATAGTTCCCGTTTCTCATATGAGTCGATTGAATAATATAAAAAATTTTCGTTGATTATATAATCATAAATATTTTTAGTTATAGGAGCTATGCGTTTGGTGTTTCCGGTTTTAGTATCGTATTTATAGATTCCGTCGCCATTAACCCAGTAGTACAAATTGCTGCCTTGCATATAGATTCTTGCTTCAATTCCATTGACTAAAGCAACCGGTTCTTTCTGTTCGGATGATACATCCATCATAAACAGCGTGAATATATTTTTATCAGGCTCACTATCCGGGTCATGCCCTGTATAATACACAATATTGTTGGAATAGTCTGCTATGACATGTGAAATCATATACACCCCGGTTGCCGTATAGGTTTGTATCAGTTCTCCGGTCGAGCTGTATTTCTTAATGGTTTCACGGTCATCGGAGAGGGTAAATATATTGTTTTTTTCGCTCGATTGGGACGAGTTGTCAGAAACATTGGTTCCTTCAGATTTTGAGTTGTTAGAAGCTTCAGTATTTTCTAGTTTCGAAGTGTCAGAAACATCAGTGCTTTCAAATTTTGAATTGTCTGGTATTGCTGCTGATTTCTCTCTGTCCGTACAACCGGACAATAACATAATAGCAAAAAGCAGGATGATGTAAATGAATTTTTTTATAATAGCAATCACACCTTTCTTCAGCTTTAATAATCTTTTGGCAACTGCATAAAAACATTTCCTAATATAAATAGACAACAAGGGGTATAATTTGCAACACTCAACTATATGTAGCGTCATAATTTACTGTATTATGAACACAACGTTCTTAGCTTTACATTGGGTGCCTTAAACAAAATAAACTCAAGTCTGGGATATTCATTACTCGCTCGTAATAAGCGTACTGCTTTTTTGTGCCATGGTGCGTTGTCAAGCACGATTAGTATCTTTTTATCACTTGGAACATATTCGGTAAATGATTTTACTGATTCTATGACAGTTTCGTAATTGAATTTATTGCATTCATTCGTAATCAGTTCACCAGTTAGCGGATTGATATACCCGATGAAAGCTACTTTTTCCTGTGTAGGAGCAGACTTAACTTTTGGCTGGCAACCGCGTTTTGCCCACATACGGCAAATAGTAGTACTACGATAAAAGTGAACTTCGTCTAAATACCAGATTTCATAATCGTCGTACAAACTCAGTTTTTTTTAAACTCTTCCTGTTCGACAGGATCGCCTCCGCTTGGTTTAGTCTGAGGGCGCTGCAATGTATAGCCCAACTGCCTCATGATCCGTTGAGATTGGCGAACTTGAATACTAACATCATAGTGGTCAGCTAAATGCCTGCTTAGTACCACCCCGTCCCACATATTGTACTCATAACCAAAGTCGGCAGGGGATTTGCGAAGGTCTTCATCCAATTGATGAAATTGCTCTGCAGTTAATCTGGGCTTCCTTCCGGTATGTTTACCTGACTTTAGGGATTCAATACCTTGCTCTACTGCTTTTTTGGTCCAATAACTTATTGTTGTGGGTGATTCGTTATATAAGGCTGCAATCTCTTTCACAGGCATACCATTTATTGCGAGCATCACAAGATCCAGACGATGATAGTATTTAGCTTCTTCATTCTCATTAAGTGCGTTTTGAATCGCCAGTATAAGCTCTATAATGCCCCCACTTGTCAAGACAATTTTTTAGCTTTTCTAAGTTAGGTTCTCCTTTCTTTAATTTTGTATAATTTTTACATTTATACACTCTGTTGGAGGATGTCAAGGACGAGTGTAAGCGAGTTCATCTTGACCTTTGACATCCAATGGATATACATCCTTTTGTTTTTCGGTCTGTTGTGACAGACCGGTTGCCTTACGGCAAGGACAGAAGTTTGGGGACAGAGTCCCTAGTTTTATATAACTGCCGGAAGCTGATTATATCCTCCGAGGTAATACTCTGCCGGCGTTTTGTAATCCAGCGATTGATAAGGCCTTCGGTTGTTATAATACTCCACATATTCTCTTGTTATCTGCCGAAGCTGTTGTCCTGTTTCGCAATCTTCAAGATAAAGTTTTTCCCACTTGTAGGTACGGAAGAAACGCTCTATCCGTTGATTATCCAATGCTCTTCCTTTTCCATCCATAGATATTTTAATACCATTATCTTTCAATAGATTTATGTATTCATCACTTGTAAATTGTGAACCTTGATCACTGTTCATGATTTCAGGCTTACCGTACCGTTTTATTGCCTTTTGTATTGCTTCTACGACAAATACCTTATCTAAAGTGTTTGATAACTCGAATCCAACTACATAGCGGGAATACCAGTCTATTATGGCTACCATATACATGAAACCGTGTTTCATCCGGCAGTAAGTAATATCTATGGACCATACCTGATTTGGACGATCAATGTTCAAGCCTCTCAGCAGATACGGATATGAGTACTTGTCATGTAGACGTTTGCTAAGGTTAGGTCCAGGACATAAGCCATGTATACCCATTTCCCTCATGTAACGCCGGGTTCGCTTTCGATTTATATGAATCTTATAATCCCGGTTCAGGATATTCGTCATCCTACGATAGCCATATTCCGGATGAGCCGTATAAATCTCATCAATAATCCGCTTTATCAGGTATTCTTCATCATTTACCGGTGTCGGCTTGTAGTAAAGGCTTGTACGGTTAATTCCCAACAGTTCGGCCTGCTTTGTGATGCTTAATTTCTTTTCATCTTTGTCAATCATTTTCATGCGGTCTTCACGGGATTTAGAGGAGGGTCGAGTAGAAGCACGCTTCACAGCGTGCAACCCTCAAAGATCCGTACGTACCCAATTAAGGCATACGGCTCCTCATATCACTTAACACTACTTGCGCCTACATAGTGCATACTTGCATATATTCTGGGTTTCGGCAGGGGATTAATTTTCAGATACAAATTAAACTTATCAAGGCTAAAGCTTTTCCTTTGACTTCTTCTGTTAAGCCATTTGTACAGTAGCTTCTGTATGTTGTACAGAAATTTCGAGAGCATTCTCATGTTATCTGTAATTCCATAATACTGATAGTGGCCTATGAGCTTTGAAGAGGTAGCTCTGAATATTTCGCTTATTTTCAGATTTCTTGAAGCTTTTATCCACTGCTTAAACTCCTGAACTTTTGCTTTGAATTTCTTCTTACTCGTCTTCCTCATTAACCTGAACTTACCATTGACGCTCCTGCCACAATAGTGCGTGAATCCCAGGAAATCAAAAGTCTCCGGTTTATTTAATCCTGCAGCTTTACAGCGCTCTTCTGCATATTTCCCAAAGATTATTATCTTAGTCTTTTCTTCCGCCACCTTCAACTTGAATTTCTCAAGCCTCTGAATTAATTCTTTATAGAACCATTCTGCATCCTCTTTGTATTGAAAGCAGAACACACTATCATCTGCATACCTTACTATTTCAGCTTGACCTTTACACCTTTTCTTCACAACTTTTACAAACCACAAATCCAGAACATAATGCAAGTATATGTTTCCAAGGGTTGGTGAAACAATCGACCCCTGAGGTGTGCCTACGTCGGTTGGTATCAACTGGCCTTCTTCCATACATCCTGATTTCATGAACTTTGTAATAAGTCTATTGATGTTCGGGTCTGCTATCCTTAACTTCAGAAATTTAATCATCCACTCGTGGTCTACAGTATCAAAGAACTTCCGGATATCAGCATCGACAATGTAGTTTATTTTCCCGGTATGGATTATCCTATTAAGTTCTCTTAATGCATCGTGGCAGCTTCTGTTTGGTCTAAAGCCATATGAGAACTCCATAAATTCTGTTTCATATATGGCTTGCAGTATTTTGTTCAACCCCATTTGCACAATTTTATCTTCATACGAAGGTATGCCTAATGGGCGCACTTCCTTGCCGTTTCCTTTAGGTATGTAGGTTCTGCGAACTGGCTGAGGTTTATAGCTATGGTTCTTGAGCCTGTTTACCAAGTTGGCAATGTTGCCGGCTAAGTTTTGTTCGTATTCTTCTTTGGTAATATGATCGATACCCGCTGCTTTGTTGCCTTTCAGCTCCCTGTGGCACTGTGTCAATAAGTTTTCGTTTAACAAATGGTAGAGCGAAGTAAATACTTCTTTTGGCCTTTGTTTGGCGATTTGTGCTATTCTTGTCAGTTTTGTTTCCATTAATTCACCTATCCCTGAGTATAGTTAACGTTTCACTGCCAATGGTGGTGATATGTAGTTCCCTTCTCTCCTACCGCATTACCAGTATTCATCAGTACAATATGGAACTATCCGACTCCCTGTCTATCATTTGATATTCTTCCGTGCTATTGGTTGTTTATCATACTCCTTTCGGAGAATAGGCAGGGTCTCCTGAGTTAACGAAGTGTCATTGTATAACGTGCCTGGCTCTTCGACTGCGGTAATGCTTATGAATGCTCGCCGGTAACGCATTCACCAGTTTTGTCTTCCGAAATCTGGAATTCGTCGACCATTACAATTTTAAAAAAATTTCGCAGCTCAATCACTTTCAGGCCCATTACCTAACTGTCAACGCTTAATGTACCCTATTACTATGATACATCCATGACTTGCTACTGTCTGCCCAGCTCAGGCATTAAACAGGTAGGAGTTCCACCCACTAAACATTTCGTCCTTTCTCAGCCGCACCCAGATTTTTTTTTAAGCCAGTTAACCTCATATGAGAGTTGACCAATTTGCTTAAGCAGTTCGTCCTTCTCCTTTTCATACGCCTGCTTGACTTTCTCTACTTCATCGGTTTCCTTGCTGAATACCCTACCTGCATTGCTTATGAATTCTGCCTTCCAGCGGCTTAGCTGATTCGGATGTATTTCATATTCGGCAGCAATCTCATTCAGCGTTTTTTCTTCCCTTAAGACCTCAATCACTATTTTTGCTTTTTCTTCCGGTGTAAAATTTCTTCTCTTTTCCATAATTCCATTCTAACTTATTTTTGCCGTTTTGTCTGTCTTAATTTCTGGTATCATTATACTCGTCTTTATTAGGTATCTTACGGTTGTTCATTAGAGTATACCCCCCTTATTTGTATACTCTAATTATACTATATACAGCAATGAAAACAATGCTCTAAATTACAATATATTATGACGTTTCATATAGCATAGCAAAGATAAATAATAGAGATATAAGAATACCGCTTATTAACTTTCTAATAGAAATACCTCCTTTTATCCCCCTAACAAATGAAAACTATAGTGGATTATTGTATCAATTTTAAGTATATATTATATACATGTTTTTGTTGCATATAAATAACTGCCATAATAACCAAACAATGTAAAGCTAGCAAAAAAATTTAACTTCATGTATGTTGCAGATTGCTTTTAAAATTGTCTTTATTATATGGATTGTATTAAGCCTATTGGTGATATCAGAAAGCAAGATGGACAAATGAAGGTAGGCTAAGATGGAATGGAATCACGGGAAGGAGGATTTTCATGAAACTAAATAAGAAAATTATGAATATTTTATTTATACTCCTATTAACAGGATTGCAGGTTATTGATGTTCAGCCGGCAGAAGCTAAAGATCAGGCAAGCACAGTTAATTCTTTTTGCATAAGTCTAAAGCCTGATAGCAAAGATATTTTATTAAACGGAGAGCCCAGAACCATCGAAAATGCACCATTCATTCAAGACGGCATTGTATATGTTCCATTAAGAGAAACCGTAGAGCTAGTTAACGGCATGGTAAAATATTTTCCAAAAGACAAAAGAATAATAATTGCTTTAAAGAATGACAAGAATTATGTTTACATCACTGAAATCTGGGTTGGTGATACAAGAGTACGGTCAGGTGGCTATTATGAGGTTCCTGTAAGCAGTAACAGGAAAAACAAAGTACCAATAATTAAAAATGGAGTTGTTTATATACCGGTAGAGTATTTTAGCTGCATCGGATTCGGAACTAACATAAATCCAGGTGAAAGAATCATTCTGACGACAATTACCAACGATTTTAAAATTGACGATTTTGTACTTGGCCAAGATTTCAATCTATTAAGTGATGATGCCAAAAACAGGTTTAAACCTACAGGTAAAATTGATTATGAAGACAATAACTATAAAGAAGAAGTATACTCTGACGGCGACATTGAAATATCCCTTGGGATTTATAAAAAGCCTCCTTACGATGGTTGGCAGGAAACCAGGAAAATACGGAAAATTGTCTTGCTTAATGATAAGTATCAGACTTTGAGGGGGCTAAAAGTAGGAGACAGTGTTGAGAAGTATATGGATTTATATGACGGGGATTCGCTTATGAATCACTTTAGTGTGGAAACAAGCGATGGTAGGATTTCTAAAGTAATTTTCAAAAGGCTTTTTGTTGATTAACTCTAAAATAATTATCAAGATAAATTTCTTAGAATGGCAGGCTGGTTAATGAAACCATTAAGCTTCTCCAGTGCTATTCTTATAGCTTGGTGGGCATCTTTCCCTGCTTGAATCCATATCTGCTGTCAGAAAATTCTCCATCGTAAATAGTAGAAAGTTATAAACATGCAGCGGCACGCAAAAGGAGAGTTGTAAAACTCTCCTCAGGCTACTGACATACATAAAATGACAGTAGCCTGTTTCATGTAATTACCAAAGAAAAATTAAATAACATATAGTACAATAAATCCTCGAAAGGGGATTTTTTAATGCTTAATGTTAGAGATAAAATGTTGATTTAACTGGATATGAGTTTGTTAGTATAGATAGCTTAGTTCCACAAGACCATATTTTAAGAAAAATAGATAAATATATAGATTTTTCATTCATAGATGATTTGGTAAAAGACCTTTACTGCCATGATAATGGTAGACCAGCTGTTGACCCGAAAATAATTGTAAAGATGCTTCTTCTGGGATACCTGTTTGGAATAAGGTCTGAAAGACAAATTGTGAGAGAAGTACAAGTAAACTTAGCATATAGATGGTTCTTAGGCTATGGTTTTACAGATAAAATCATTGATGCTTCTACTATTAGTCAAAATAGGAGACGTAGATTTAATGGGACAGATATTTTCCAGCAAATATTTGATAATATAGTTCTTCAAGCTATGGAGCACAAACTTATCAGTGGAAAAGTTCTGTACACTGATTCTACTCATTTAAAGGCAAATGCAAATAAAAGAAAATTCATTGAGCAACAAGTAGAGAGATCAGTAAAAGAATATGTAGAAGAACTTGATAAGGCTGTAGATGAGGATCGTGAAAAACATGAGAAAAGACCAACAAAAAAAGACCATCAACCTGAACTAGTAAAAACTAAAATCAGCACAACAGATTCTGAAAGTGGTTATATGGTCAGGGACGGAAAACCCAAGGGGTTTTTTTATCTTGATCATAGAACAGTAGATATAAAATACAATATCATTACCGGTGTTTTTGTTACTCCTGGGAATGTTAATGATGTTGACCCTTATCTTGACAGGCTTGACAGGCAAATTGAGAAATTTCATTTTGATGTAAAGTATACTGGAGCAGATGTAGGCTATTTCACAAATGTTATATGTAAAGGATTTGCAGATAGAAAAATACAAGGGGTCATCGGTTCACGACTTGGCCCCCATACGAAAGGTAAATATCATAAATATAATTTTCAATATGTTAAGGAACTAGATATATGTGTATGTCCTAATTTAAGAGCACTAGAATATAAAACTACTACAAGAGCCGGAAATAGAGAGTATGTAAGTAATCCTGAGCATTGTCAAAACTGCGATAAAAAAGATAGATGTCTTATAGGGAAAAATGATCGAAGAATAGTATATCGCCATATTTGGGAAGAGTATAAAGATCAGGTATATGCCTTTACCAAGACGGAAAAGGGAAAAAGAATATATAAAAAAAGAAAAGAAAGTATTGAGCGAAGCTTTGCAGATTCAAAAGAACTGCATGGACTTCGCTATTGTCGTTTGCGTGGATTATCTAAAGTAAGTGAACAATGTCTACTAACAGCAGCTGCTCAAAATATCAAGAAGATAGCAATGGTATTAGATAGGAGGTTTTCTCATAAAAAAATATGTTTGCATTCCTTAATTATCCATATTCTTCTAAATTGTTGTTTAACGAGAGTAATTATTACATATCATACCAATTATATATGTAAATAAAAGCAAAAACCTCCAAGTTGGTAACTTGGAGGTTAGTCAATAATCTGAGGAGAGTTGTAAAACTCTCCTTTTGCCAGCATCTCAAACCTGCATTACTTTAAATAAGGATATCCGTTGGTATAATTGTCAGCAACCCTCATTTTAACTGCGCCACCGCCATCCATGCTAACAGCATAGTCGCATCCCAAATCAACCATAAGTTTTGCTCCTGAACGCAAATCAATTCCTGATACGTCAAAACAAACCATGAAAAACGACCCGTCTGCCTTATGCCCAAGGAATGTTCTGTTGGCTGAGTAAGCCGCTGTACCACCGCAAATACCGTTATTGAAATGGTAATCAGTATTATCCAATTGGCTCCAATCAGCAATCCTTATGCCTTCCACATCGTCTTTGACTACGCTTTCGAACACAGACATACTATTGAATACTAGCGGATGGGCAGATCCAATTATAGAATTGCAATAAGGTAGAGCAGTAGCTAAATTGTCTTTTGTGAACCATCTTATATTTACAGTACCGTCAGTTTTTACACAAAAACATGGATAATAACGATGATGTAACTTGTTGAGCGCAGTATCCGAAGTTCCACTTAACTGTTTACCGTCCATATAAAGAGTACTGTTAACGTAATATAGCCCATAGAATGCATCGTTGTACTGCCCATATTCCATTGGATTACCATTTATTTTTGCAATTACCTTTGACGAACTAACTCCGGGAGGATTCATGTTTTCCATACGCTGCTTATTTCCATTTACATAGACCGCCGGAGCAATAGACTCATTTTTAGGATCAGTTTTAAATATCTTGATATCCTTATAAGTTTTTCCATCTAGAGTATAAGATACTTTGTTAAAATGATTTACAATAGATGCGCTTAAACTTCCATAGCTCATATTTATTACCCTCCTAATTGTTTTTTAAAGTGAATTCACTTTTTACAATAAAGAAAGAGAAAAACATTTATAAAATGTAAACAATTGCAGTAAAATTTTTTATATTTCATCTTGTAAAAGGATTCACGTATTGTATGTTTTTTTAATCTATTCAGATATCAACAGGCCTATTAAGGTGACATCTAGAAAGATACCGTCTGGTAAAAACCTTTTTTAATATTCCATGCGAAGGTTTCTCCCAACAGGACAGTAGCAGAAGCTTTATTTAGTCATTTAGCTATAAAACTCCACTATAATATCAAAGACACCCAAATAAACAGATTGTCTCACCGTCTATAAAAGGGTAAATGTTTACTTTTAATGTTACAATATGTGCAAATGGTTGTCTTATTTTATAGAAGGAAACATTTGGAACTAAGTTCATGATAATTGACTACTCTACCATTATATAGATATAAGTCAAATGCAGGATTTGCAAATTAACTCTCGTGATTTCCTGCTTTGTTTTTAAAGATAAAGGTGGACAAGCATGAAGAAATATTAGATATAATCCACTTTCATGTTTACAAATTTTTACATCCCATCTCTTTAGTAATCGAAAGGTGGGATGATTAATGACTATTGACTTAATTACAAAATCACAGGAAGGCAATGAAAATGCAACTTTATTGCTGATAAAAAAGTTTGATCCCTTGCTCAGAAAATATGCTTATAAGCTATACTACGAGGACGCTTATAATGATCTTCTGGTTGATTTCATTGAACTAATCCATAACCTACAACTTGATCATATCTATAATAAAAGCGAAGGATGTATAGTATCTTACATCTGCACCTCCATCCGTGCCAGCTATATTAAAAAGCTAATTGGCATAAAAAAACTTAAAGTCTATATATCTTTTTCGGAGCTAAGCGATAATGAGCTTTATTATGCTGATGTTTTATCTTCAACATATGATGAATACTTCCATCACGAGTTGCCGGATATACACAACATGATGTTAACTGCTGCAGAGCTGTCGGTTATAAAAATGATTTTTTGCTTCGGTTATACCGTAAAGGAAGTTGCATCAGCTTATGGAATTTCTAGACAAGCTGTCAATCAAATGAAGAAGAGAGCCTTAGAAAAGTTAAAGCTGCTGTTTTCGAACGAGCTGAAATGGCAGGCGAGATCATGAACTCATTTTTAAACAATTACAAGATTACTTTTGCAACTCTAGGAGGTATATTAGGATGGCTATTTGGAGGGTTTGATTCCCTTATCTACGCGTTAATCTCTTTTGTCGCAATGGATTATATTACCGGAGTATTGCTTGCTATTCACAACAAAAAAGTGTCAAGTGAAATAGGCTTTAAGGGCATATGCAAAAAGATTCTGATATTCATACTTGTTTCAATGGGTAATATCATTGATCAATATATACTTGGTTCCGGAAGCGCTTTGAGAACGTTACTTATTATGTTCTATTTATCAAATGAAGGTATCAGCATCCTCGAAAATACAGGCAAAATGGGACTCCCATTTCCCCGAAAAATAAAGGATGTCATAGAAAAGTTGAAAGAAAATGATGACAAGAAGTAAGTTGCCTTCAAAATCATTATTTTACGAGTTTAACACCTTCGGCCATTTTTACTGCCTCATCTGTGCTCACTTGACCTTGAATAATAAAAAGATGATCATCTATTGTCCATACTATGTAAGCGGTAAATAATACCCACATTTAAATGCAAACAGGCTTATGAGATAATCTCTCCAGAAAATATACTGGAGGTATAACTTTATGACCAAAGCAGATCTTTATCAAAAATGGGCATCCATAATTGCAGAGTACAAATCCAGCGGACAGACGCAAACTTCATTTTGCAAATCCGCGGGGATAAGTCTTCGTCAGTTAAGCTACTGGTTGAGAAAAGAAAGACAAAACGGAATCATACAATCAGAATCTCCCAAATGGATTCCGGTAGAAGTAGATCATAAAGAGCATACAGGCAAAGGCCAATCAATCGAAATCAAATTTGGCCCAGCTGAAGTTCAAGTCAAACCAGGCTTTGACCAGAAGCATCTGTTGGATGTGCTAATGGTGCTGAGGGAATTATGCTGAGCATAGCCGGCACCGACAAGGTCTACCTTGCCTGTGGAAGTACCGACATGCGTAAGTCTATCGATGGCCTGGCTGCCATCGTCCAGCAAAGCTTCGCATTAGACCCCTTCTCGTCTTGTCTATTTGTGTTCTGCAATAAAAAACGTGATAAGCTTAAAATCCTCCAATGGGAACATAATGGTTTCTGGCTATATTACCGGAGGCTTGAAAAAGGCAAATTCCAATGGCCTAAAGAAAGTTGCGGCACTCCAATGAAGGTTGGTGTCCGTGAACTGGGTTGGCTGCTGGATGGACTATCCTTGGAGCAGAAGCAGGCACACAAAAAAGTGACAGTAAGTGCAGTAATATGAATACTTTCAAGACAAAAATATTTATATTTTTTATCATTTTCCTGGAAAAAACCGTAGAAAAATGATATAATAAAATTATGGAAAACACAGTGAAATCAACGGTTACAATAGAAAAACTCCAAACAGAAATTGAAATATTGAAGCAGGAAAAAGCCGAGCTTGAAGCAAAACTCAAATGGTTTGAAGAACAATTCCGGCTGCATCAGCATAAGCTTTTTGGGCGTTCAAGTGAAAAGACGGAAGTCCCTGAACAGCTAAATCTTTTCAACGAGGCGGAATCAGAAGCCAAGCCTGCAGTTCCCGAACCAACATTAGAGGAAATTACATATAAACGTCGTAAAAAGCAGGGGCACAGAGAAGAAATGCTTAAAGACATTCCTGTAGAGACCATAGAGTATCGCTTGCCTGAAGAAGAGCAGGTTTGTGATTGCTGTGGCGGCAAACTGCATGAAATGAGCAAGGAAGTAAGGCGGGAAATAGAAATTATTCCGGCTCAGGTGCGTGTAAAGGAACATGTGCAGTATGTATATGGCTGCCGTAATTGCGAGAAGAATGAAATATCTACACCGATAGTAACAGCCCCAATGCCAAAGCCGGCACTTCCTGGAAGCCTGGCTTCGGCATCCGCCATAGCTCATGTAATGACGGAGAAATTTGTAAAAGGGCTTCCTCTTTATCGTCAAGAGCAGGACTGGGAGAGGATGGGGATTGAAATATCCAGGCAAACCATGGCGAACTGGATGATACAAAGCTCCGACAGGTGGCTGCGGCCGATATATGAACGAATGCGGGAACACTTGCAGCAAAGGGACATCCTCCATTCCGATGATACTACCCTCCAAGTACTCAAGGAACCCGGGCGAGCCGCAGATTCAACCTCCTACATGTGGCTATACCGGACCGGCCGGGAAGGGCCTCCGATTATTCTTTATGACTACCAAACTACCAGGGCTGGCAAACATCCTAAAAAATTTCTTGAAGGATTCAAAGGTTACCTTCATACGGATGGGTATGATGGTTATAGTGGCATGCCCGGAATCATCCAGGTTGGTTGCTGGGCACATGCAAGGCGTTATTTTGTCGACGCCTTAAAAGCCATGCCTCCAAAAAAAGATGACAAGCCCACAGTAACAGAAGAAGGTTTGGCATTTTGCAATAACTTGTTTGAGATAGAAAAAATGCTTCATGATGTTACACCGGAAGAAAGATATGAGGGCCGATTGAAACACAGCCGACCAGTGCTTGATAAATTCAAGGAATGGCTCAAATACTGGAGTCCAAGAGTAACTCCCAAAAGTTCATTAGGAAAAGCAATCCAATACTGCCGGAACCAGTGGGACAAGCTGGAGGCCTTTATGCTGGACGGCAGGCTAGAGATTGATAACAACCGAAGTGAACGGTCGATAAAGCCTTTTGTAATCGGGAGGAAGAATTGGCTGTTTAGCAACACGCCTAAAGGAGCCAATGCCAGCGCAACAATTTACAGTATTGTGGAGACGGCAAAAGAGAATGGGTTGAACCCGTTTGAATATCTTACTTATCTCTTTGAACGTCTACCGAATATAAATATCAAGGATCAACATGCATTAGACACCTTGTTGCCATGGTCAGCAAATCTTCTGGGTCATTGCAAAGTGCCCAATAAATAATATATATTATGCCCCTGCTAAATCAAAGGTGGGGGCTATTTGACGCTTACCCGAGAGCCACCGGTATTCTGCAAGAACATTAATACTTCCCATATAAATCCATAAAAGCAAACTACCAAACAGCAGGCAGAAAATCATTTGACTTCATAAACCGCTTATTAATCAGTGTTTTCACTATCCCCTATTTCTCCATCCTCGACATAAATATAATACCACTTATCCCCATAGATAGTGTTCACATCATTGATATCTGCATTTTTAGGCAATGTCAACTGATTTTTGAAAACATATCTGCCTATACAGTTAACTAAAAATTACAGCTTATTTGCTTCAGTATTTTTCATTTCGGCTTCTTTTTTAGCGTTTTAATTCTTCCATCTCTTTATAATAAGCATCTGTTTTAGCATGTGCTTCCTGCACGCGCTCAACCATACCGTCTTCGTAAATATCCTCTGCAAGGAAGTAAAGGATGTTGAGAGGCTCCCCTGGACGCTTGCCATCATTATTCTCATCCTTAGGCTTCTCCAATGTAAAGTCAATAGAATAGAAGGGCACATCAGCCTTATCAAATCTATTTTTGATATCAATTAGGATTTCTGCCGCTTTTTCTTCGGAAACTTCATCCGAATCCACATAGATTACAAGATGTCCGTATTTCCTGCCCATTTCCTTGATATCATATTCTTTGTCCAATTCTAAATCCGACATGCTCAAATAATTTATATTCTGAAAATAACTCGACCTGCTATCAATTACAAGCTCACCAAAAGCGATATTGCTTTTATACGGAAAGTCTCCAGCTTTTAAAACAGTGTTTACGAGTTTACGATAAGCTTCTTCTAATCGCATGGCAGTATTCCAACCGCTCATTACCTGGTTGGCATAGTCATCACGTTTGATACGACCGAATCCATCAGAATAGATGGCAAAGCGTGTATCAATGCTTTTTTTTGAAACCACATGGGCAAAATAGCTGTTGTTTTTAAAGTTATAGCCGACTCTATCAATATATAAGTCAGGATCATCAAAATTCTCTATAAGATATTTCTGAGAACTGTTTTTTACTATCAGCTTTGAAACCGGATTTCCAAACAGGGAGTTTGCTATCCAGAGGATGATGCCTAATATCAAAATAATCGGAAGTAAAATCAGTATAACGGTTTTTTTATTCATAATGCTATTCTCCGTCAAATAATATCTTTTTATCCTAAATATTATAACAAGATTCTTTTAGTAAAACAAAGAGTATTTCCATATATATGTCATTGTAATCAACATATATACTATGTAACTCCTATAATAAAGAGATATGCTGGTCTGAAGCCTGCATATCTCTTTATTCTTTACCAAAGCCATCCCAATTGCTCAACTAAATGGCTTCCCTATAATCAGCCAACAGCTAAACAGGTCAGTTCGTTAAGTTCTTTCAGCGATAACCTGGCGGGTGATTTCTCCGGCAATAGACTGAAGTTCGGGGAAAAGCACAATCCTCGTGATTCCATAGCGTTGCAGTTGTGCCTGAATTTCATCGAAATTTTCAGAAGCAATACAGATTTTAACCAGGAAAGTGCTGCTATCTGAAAACTGTTCCATAGGAATTAGATTTTTTTGGTGTGGAAACACGGTGAATACGCCTCTTTGAGCGACAATTCGGGTGCTGTTCAAAGGGCCAATGGCGGCAGCCGGTTTAGGATTACTAAGCGGTAGACTGTCTGGTCCAAAAATCGCATTAAATCCGGCCTCTTCCACATTCGGTATATATCCTGCCTGGGTAAACTCATTGAAATTATACGCCTTGTTTAACGTCACAGGATTCAGAACCCACACTGCCGCATCAATTCCTGGAGTCAAGGAGCGATCTTCAGGGTTGGTAGCAAAATATAACGCCACTAAAGCATCACGAGACCAGTCAAGAAGACGGGTCGGCACACCATAATGCTGCATCTGGAATAACCAACTCCAATAAGCTTCGACACCATTGGGCAAGAGAGGAGTCAGGAGGAAATCTATATATGGCGTAGCCAACGACTTAAATTTTGACAGAAACACTATTTCCAATTCAGGGTTCAGCGGTATGCCATCAATCGAACGTGAAATACTTGGCAGCAGTTGGAATCCTGTTTGCACCTGACCTCTATACTAAAGTTCACAATTTTGATTCGTACCGTACAAAGCACGCACCGCGGAATCCACCGCAGCCAAAAACTCTTGGACGCTGCGAACTCTTGCAAAACATCTGGCAACTGTAGACAATTTAAATCATCTCAACATGAATCATTCTACTACTTTATGATATGAATAATCGCTACAATTTGTACCGTTTTTAGTTTACTAAATTAAATTTTATGTCACCTTTGTTGAAGAGCGTCCAGCCTGCTTTATGACTAAGGCATTTTATACTCTTATTGAACTCCAGCTTTACCAACTTTAATCCATACTTCTTTTTTTCAGTCTGGTCCTAATCCATTCAATCTGAGAAGTGAAATCGCCGATAATTTTTATTATTTTTTCAACGGATCAATCATCCCTTGGGAGTTCTTACCATTATTCCTAAACACTTTATGCCGGAACGTTACACATGCTCCACCAGATTCCAAATTGCTTAACTTAATTGATCCATCAAGTTGTTCTAATAATTGCTTGACGATAAACAGCCCCAAGCCGGAATGTCCGCCTTTGCTTCTACGGGCTTCATCTCCCCGGTAAAACTTATCAAAAGCCTTTTCCAAATCTCTTTTACTGAAACCGCTGCCGGAGTCGCATATCTCATAAAATATGTTTTCCTTTTCAGCTTTTACAGATATGTTAATACTGCCTCCTATTGGAGTATATTGGAGACTATTGGATACGATATTATCAAGAATACGCTCCAGCCTATCTGTATCAATAAAAACTGAGCTATTTATTTCACCTTGCATATTTAAGATAATGGCAATCCCCTTTTGCTTAGCCTGTAATTCGTATTGATGCACCTTTTGTTCAAGAAATTCAGACAGCTTGACAGGAACAAGCTGCAATTTCACATCAGCTCTCTCCAGGCCCATTGTATATTGCATTTGCTGCACAAGAGCAGAGCATTTTTCAGCATTGCCTTTTATGACCTCCAGGTACTTACGCAATTTTTCTTCACCGTCAATATTTGCATCAATTAACGCTTCAGAATATCCCCTTATAATAGACAGGGGAGCTTTTAAATCATGAGCCAGTGCTTCAACCATTTCCACCCGTTCCTGTTCCATCTTCCATTGCGCAGATAAGGATTTTTTTAATTCATCTTTCATTTCGGAAAAAGCAACACAAAGTTTACCAAGCTCATTGTCCGAAAAATAGTCAATTTCAAAGTCCAAGTCTTTTTCTTTAATTTTCAGGGAGGCATCCATCAATAATTGCAATGGCCTATTTATATTATTTACGAAAATCCTGGAAAACAACATAGTAAATCCAAGGATGTATAGAAAAGGAGAAATCATGGCAACAGTAAGAACAGCAATCACCCACCAGCCACGACCTCCCGCATACGAAATTTTCAACTGATATAATAGAGCGACTGCGCCTAAAACTTTTCCACTATCATCAATAATGGGAACAGTGTGTATATAATAATTCTGCTTTTTAGCAGTAGTATTTAGCCGATAATACAATTCGGATTTATCGCTATAGATTTTTTCATTGCTCGTTCCATACAATATATTGCCTTCCCCATCAAGAACTTGGTAATATATACCGTCTCCGCTGATTATGCTTTGAAGTCCCTTTTCTCCCGACTGCAAGAGCAGAGCAGTATTTTTATCTCGGATATATGCATCAATATCAGGTATCTGTCTTTCATAATAATTTGCAGGATAGATGCTCTTGTACTGGGCTTTGAAGTATAAAACGGCAGCAAGCGCATAGGTGATAGCCGTTGCGGTTATGCTGGCAATAACAATCCAAGTAAATGCAAGTCTGAATTGAGTTACAAGCGGTCGGTTTTTCATCTTCCGTTTTCCCTCTTTTCTCAAAGTTTATTCCATTTGTACCCGATGCCCCAAACCGTGGAAATGTATTCTACGTTTGGTGTAACAGCAGCGAACTTCGCCCGTATCTTTTTTATATGCTCTACTACCGTCGCCGAATCACCCTCTGAATCATATCCCCACACCTTTTCATAGATATGTTCCCGCGAAAATACTTGCCCTGAATGAATCGCCAGCAGTTCAACAATATCGTATTCGCGTTTCGTCAACGCAATAGGCTCGTTATTGATCTTTACAACACGTTCTCTTATATCGAGGCTGAGTTCTCCAAAATAAAGTTTTGTGCGCTTGTATTCCGTGTTGATGTATTGTGACCGCTTTTCCCGCCGCAGATTTGCTTCTATTCTCGCCATGAGTTCCCGCAGTCCGAAGGGTTTTACCACATAATCATCCCCACCAAGAGTTAACCCCATGATTTTATCAGCCTCCGATTGTTTTGCACTCAAAAAGATTATGGGACACAATACTTCATCTCTGATTGTGCGGCAAACATCAAATCCATTGACTTCAGGCATCATAATGTCCAATATGATAAGGTCGGGCTGACATTTAGACAGTTTTATACCTTCTTGACCATCGAATGCCACCAGTACTTCATGCCCCCTAGCCTTCAGTTCATCTTCAAGAAGCATAACAAGTTCCTTTTCATCATCAATTATCAGTATCTTACTCAATATATCACCTCCATTCAATTTTCTCTATTTGCAATCTATCAATGCAGCTACCCATATTACTTGTTCACTTTCTTATGAGGCAAGCCTGGGATAATATATCTTATTATCCCACTCCCAGGCAGATAAACAAGGGTAATTGCTTCAAATGTACATGCGATTTATTCAGTCATAGGATTTTCTGCCCTCCCACCTATTAAACCAAATTATTCCCCCTATTAATGCCGCAGCAAGGCACAGCAATGACGCTGCAAGGCCCATTGCCAGCTGTTTTAACACAAAACCCGAAGAAATAACTGCCGGGGGAAATTGCATATCCTCAGAAAATTGCAAATATGCTCCAGAAAGCATTGCCAGCCTTACAGGCCATGTCCAGGGTATAAACTGCCATATTTTATCTCCAAGGTTCGTTGCTCCCATTAAAGCAGCCATCAGCAGGCCGCCGATACTAATTCCGATGGATGCACCCATTCCCCATCTAAAGCCTGCCCATAAATGCAAAGCCAATAACGGAATCGCCCCTATAATAGCAAGTATAGATGCAGCAATGAAAATTGGCCAGCTAATAGTAACACCAAGAAATAAATCCAAACCAACCCCAAGTGCAACAGCTGCAATTAAAGTGCTGGCTGTCATGGTTAAAACCAATAGAATGAATTTTGACCCATATAATCCATATCGGGAAACTTTGCTGCTCAGAAGGCCGTTAAAATTGCCAGCGAGCTCTTCTTGATGTACTATTAAGCCGGACAGGATGCCTATGCCTAATGGAATGATACACGCTGTCCATGCCTCAAAAAAGGTTTGGAAGACCAGTGTTTGTGTGTTTTTATCGATGCCTCTTAAAGCGACATATCCAATAATGAGTGCTGCATAAACCACAGGAAAACAAAATGTAAGCAGTCTTAAGGCTGTCCTTTTTGTTTTCAACCATTCTACGTATAATATTTTCATCATCTCACCTCCCTGTTGTTAAACCATACCGCAGTTATAAAAGTAAATATTACCAAGGCTGCAAGTGAAATTAATATGCCTTTTGGTATTACCGAAGCATTCAATAATGGGCTTGTTGATTCCAGAAGTGTCCCATTAGGGTGAACCCCAATTATAGGACACATTAGCCTTGTAGGCCAGCTCCATGGTACATATAGCCAGTATGGCCCTGCTGAAGCAATAACACCTGCAATTAAGCCTAAAAATCCCGTTGCCATGCTTGCAAATGTTCCTTTCCATGCAGCCATCCATAATTGCAGTGGTATTATGGCAAGTGACACAATCCAAGTAGTAAGGCCGCCGGCAAAAATTTTAAACCATGGAATGCTACCATCCCCGGTAATGAGACCTGATATAACAGTAGCACCAATTAGGACTAATGTGGATATCAGTGTATGAAAACCCATTATAACAACTTTTGCAACCCATAAATTAGCTGGTGAAACATCACGTGCTCGAAGGCTTCTGTAGCTGCCTGCCTTTTTCTCCTGCGATTCTGTCAAAGCAGCAAATAAGGCCAAGCCCATCGGAATAAATACCACTGGCCACCAATTGAATACCAAATCAAGAATAAGCTGCCATGACCTGAGATAGTTTGCTGGCATAAACAGCTTTTGCGGCAGTGCCATGAATATAAAAAACATAGGTGCAAGCAATATTAGTCGCCTGGTAAAAGTTCTTTTATACTTAAGGAACTCTGACTGTAATATATTCATCATTGCTTTTCCACTCCTCTTACTACTTTCATAAATAACGCTTCAAGATCCTCAGAAAGATTTATCTTACCTTGATATTTAAGTTCTCCCCCGCTTATGATACCAATATGGTCGACTATTTGGGAAACCTCTGCCAAAATATGACTCGAAAGTATAACTGTAATTCCTTTTCCAGGAAAGGAACGGATTAAATCTCTTAGTTCTTGAATCCCAATAGGATCAAGTCCGTTTGTAGGCTCATCAAGAATCAACAGCTCCGGACTGCCAAGTAGTGCTATTGCAATCCCCAGTCTCTGTTTCATTCCCATTGAAAAATGCGATGTAAGTTTTTTACCCACATCCTTTAGCTCAACTATTTCAAGAACATCATATATTCGTTCTTTTGGAAGGCCAAGTAATTTCGCATGAACTAAAAGATTTTCAAAGGCTGTTAGATTTCCATACAAAGCTGGTGACTCTATGAGTGTTCCCATGCGTCTCAGGTGCTTTCGCTCCCAAGGTTCTCCAAATGCAATTATTTCACCTGCGTTAGGGTACAACAACCCGGTTATCATCTTTAAAGTTGTCGACTTCCCTGCTCCATTCGGTCCAAGGAGTCCATATATAGAGCCTCTTGGTATTTGAAGCGAAATATTATTTACAGCAAGCTGCTTTCCAAAATATTTTTTAAGGCATCTGGTTTCAAGTATTAAATCTGTCATTTTGCATCATCCTTTCGACTAAAAGTACAAATCTATTTTCCGATTTATACATTAACAGCTAATTATAAAGAATCTATAAAACAGAAAAAAATTTTTATATATTTACCTGCTTCAGGCTATTTTTGTTATTTCTATTTATGGTAAACTTATCAGTTCACAATATATGTCTTTCGGCAGAAAATAAAGATGCCGCCAATAAAGAAGATTTTCCTCTCAACTGGCGGCAATTTTATCACAAGCCTCTTTCCTTAAACCTTGAAAGTATTGGCCCTTTTTGTTTAATTCTTCGATTTTCCATCAATTTCATATATATTAGCACAATAAACTTATCAAAAATACATATTTACTCTCATCAGCTCAACTGCTGTATCTTTGCCAGGTGTCAAATATTTCTGATCCATTCCCACCGGAAGTCAAACCTTTAACTACACATACAGCATAAGGCCAAATTTGAAAGGTTTCCATTCTGAGCATCGAAAAACTTTCGGATACAATTTCACCGAATATCTACCGGAAGTATTATACACAAAACTTGAGAATTCAATAACAATTTTGATTTCTCATATCTCTCAAACCCTGCAAAATGCCTGTTATCCGATCTGTCAATTCAATCATTTTTTATTTCCATCCTAATCTCAATCACAAAATATCAATATGCTCTCCTGCAAGGGCCTTGTTCATACTTCTTACTGCACAGAACTTTCCACACATGGAGCAAGTGTCTTCATATTCGGGTTTCCTTTCAGTACGTATTCTTTTTGCTGTTTCCGGGTCTATCGCGCACTTCCACTGGGTCTCCCAGTCAAACCTTCTCCTTGCATCTGCCATCCTGTCATCAATCTCCCTTGCCCCTCTTACTCCTTTGGCAATATCTGCTGCATGAGCAGCAATCTTCATGGCAATGATACCCTGCTTTACATCTTCCAAATTAGGCAGTGCCAAGTGCTCTGCAGGTGTCACATAGCATAAGAAAGCCGCACCGGCTGAGGCCGCAATAGCACCTCCGATCGCAGCTGTGATATGGTCATAGCCAGGCGCGATATCCGTCACCAATGGCCCTAATACGTAAAATGGCGCTCCATTGCAGATGGTCTGTTGGATTTTCATATTGGCTTCTATCTGGTCAATCGGCATATGGCCGGGCCCTTCCACCATTACCTGTACGTCCTTTTCCCAAGCTCTTTTGGTAAGCTCGCCGAGTCTTACAAGCTCCTCTATCTGACATACATCCGAGGCATCTGCAAGGCATCCCGGCCTGCAGGCATCTCCCAACGATATTGTCACATCATATTCACGGCATATATCAAGAATTTCGTCGAAGTACTCATAAAAAGGATTCTCTTCACCCGTCATGCACATCCATGCAAATACAAGAGAGCCTCCTCTGGATACAATATTCATTTTTCTTTTATATGTCTTAATCTGTTCTATAGTTTTTCTTATAATACCGCAGTGCAAGGTAACAAAATCCACCCCATCCTCGGCGTGAAGTCTTATAACATCAATGAAATCTTTTGCTGTAAGGGTGTCTAAATCTCTCTGATAGTGGATAACAGAATCATATACCGGCACAGTCCCTATCATAGCCGGACACTCTGATATCAGCTTCCTGCGAAACGGAATGGTATCTCCGTGGGAAGACAAATCCATGATTGCATGGGCACCCAATTTAACAGCTTCGATCACCTTTTTCATTTCCATATCATAATCCTTGCAATCCCTCGAAACTCCCAGATTTACATTTATCTTCGTTTTCAGCATTGAGCCAACTCCCTGCGGGTCAATGCATTTATGATTTTTATTTGCACATATTACAACTTTTCCGGATGCAACTAATGGCAGCAATTCCTCAACTGTCATAAGCTCTTTTTCTGCTACTTTTTTTAGTTCTTCTGTAATAATCCCTTTTCTTGCGGCTTCCATCTGGGTCGCATATTCCCTCATTGTCATTTTTCCTCCTTATATGTATTCCTCACAGGTTTAAATGGTCCGCTCCCTTTTCCCGGATCAAGCGTCATCTTCAAGGCACCCGCTATATGCTCCTTCGCTAAATGATAAGTGAAATAATCTTCAAAAGTATGCTGAAAGATCAATCCTTTTTCGAAGGCTCATTTTCTCCTCCTAAAATTTCGTTGATTTTATCGACTTTTGTCTTCATCATGTTAGTAAAACCCGGGCGAACATCAGCCTTCAAAACAACTTCTGTGCGGATACCCTTCTTGGCCAACACGAAGGTGGCCTCTTTCACCACCTGCATCACCTCATCCCAGGGGCCTTCAATCTCCGTAAACATTGAAGTCGTGCGGTTCGGTAGTCCCGACTCACGGATTACTCTCACCACTTCCGCAACTTCGGAGGCAAGCTCATCCCCAACACCAAAAGGCGCGATTGCCACTGCAACTAAAGTATTCATGTATTAAACCTCCTCAATTTCAAATGGATTGTTAGCAATATCTTCTGCGCTTGCTTTATAAAGTTCGTCCAAAAACTTAACCTGAAAGCTTCCTGGACCGTCCACCTTTTTTTCAGCTCTGGCTCCCGCCAGATTGTACACCGCAGTACCAGTAAGAGCTGCAATAAACGGCGATGCAGCCGTTGCATACACCGCGATGACTCCACCCAATGAACAGCCTGTGCCGGTAATTTTAGGCATAAAGTGCGATCCCCCATAAGAGTAGGCGATGATCTTTCCATCGGTGATTAAATCGGTTTTCCCGGATACAGCAACCGCTCCGCCTGTCCATTTGGCCAGTGAGACAGCGGCAGTTTTTGCCGCGTTTACAGAATCTGTGGAATCAACACCGCGCACCCTGGAAGTAGCCTCCCCACCGTTCAACTCCCACAAGCCAGCCAGGGCAATAATTTCCGAAGCGTTTCCTCGGATTACACCGGGTTTGTAATCTTTAAACTGTTTTAACAACTGAGTCCTAAGCGATCCAATCCCGACGGCGACGGGATCCAGCACCCACGGCTTGCCTGTTTCGTGCAATACTTTTGCCACATGAGGTAAAGTCTGTTCATAAATAGGAAACAGTGTGCCAACGTTTATATAGGTAGCTCCGCCGGCTTTTGCCAAAAATTCACCTTCGTCGGGTAGATAAACCATGGCAGCGGAACCCCCGACGGCCAATTGGGCATTGGCTACAAAATTGATTGTTACAGTATTGGTGATCGACCCTGCCATCGGGTTCGTCCGCCTTACGGTTTCCACTGTCTGAAAAATCTGCTTTTGGATTTCTTCTTTAATCATTGCCTCTTCTTCCTTTCGTTGATTATTAACAGAATATAATTTCATGGTATGGCAATCTCACCATACCTTCGTTCCTTCAAAGAACGGTAATGTGAAAAATGCCTGCCTAAACAGGCAAGCATCGTTCCAATCTGGTTGTGCTTCCCTACGACAGCATTAACTGACAGGTTCAAAGGGTCAGGTTCTACCTTCTCAACTCTTTCGAGTCCCCCCGCAATCTTTCTTATACAATATCACTTATACCATTTCATGTCAAGTCTCATTAGATTTTTGCAATGATGCTGTTTTCTAGAAAAATCAAACCTATATGCAATCTCTGAAAATTTTTCTTTAAAACAATGCTGATGATTTTAGCATAAACTTGCAACACTTAAAGCTCTTATCAGGCATTTTCCAAAAGCTCTTTTACATAATTCGGCAAAGCGAAGCAGCCCTTGTGCAGATCGGTGTTGTAGTACCTGGTCTTTAAGCCAAGGGTATCCCAATTTGCACTTAAATCAGAGATTGGATCAAGAGCTTTAGAAGAAAATCCAAAAAGCCAATGACCCGAAGGATAAGTTGGTATATGGGCCTGGTAAATCAAAGCCTTGGGGAAAATCGATTTTAACAGCCTATGAGCTTTTTGCATAGCCAAGGCATCATTTGGGTAATAAGGACTTTCATGCTGATTTATCATAATACCCGATGCCTTTAACGCTTTGAAGCAATTTCCGTAAAACTCTTTAGTGAACAGATCTTCACCTGGTCCAAAGGGATCTGTTGAGTCCACTATTATTAAATCGTACTCATTATCTTTTTTTCTGACGAATTCAACACCATTATCATAATATATATGTACCCGCGGATCATCAAGCTTGCATGAGGTTTGGGGCAAATATTCCCTGCAAACGTCCACAACGAGTTTATCTATCTCCACCATATCAATTCGTTTTATTGAATCATATCTTGTAAGCTCTCTTACCACCCCGCCATCGCCTGCTCCAATAACAAGAACATCACGAATTTCCGGGTTTACAGCCATAGGTACATGGGTCATCATCTCATGGTATATAAACTCGTCCTTTTCGGTGAGCATGAGATATCCGTCCAGCACCAAAACCCTGCCAAAGTCATAGGAATCAAACACATCTATACGCTGAAATTCACTTTCCACGCTTATTAACACTTTATCAAGCTTAAAGGAAAAACGAGCATTCTCTGTATGATATTCAGTAAACCATAAATCCATGTTATCCCTCCACAACCGAAACATTTTAAAGTTTCATATTCCGAGTGCCTCCTTGGAAAAGGTATAATTTCCCACTACGAGTCGTAAATATTCATACCGCTGAAGATCTCAGTCATCTCTCTCTGAAGCTTGTCTATGATTTCGAGTCTCTTATCAGGAGTCAGCTCGCATACATCCTGATTGAAAAGATAGTTTTGCAGTTCTATCTCCTTAATCAGCATTTTTGTATGGAATGTATTGGTCTGATACACATTCACATCAACAGTGTCATATTTTTTTAAAGTGCTATCATCTATATAATCCTGTATTGATTTTATATTATGGTCTATATAGAATTTTTTTCCGTGTATGTCCCGGGTAAATCCCCTTACACGGTAATCTATAGTAATTATATCCGAGTCAAAACTGTCTATTAGAAAATTTAATGCATTTAAGGGCGAAATCATCCCACAGGTAGATACATCTATGTCCACCCGAAATGTTGAAATAGTATTATCAGGGTGACATTCCGGATAGGTATGAACAGTTATATGGCTTTTGTCCAAATGGGCATGCACGGTTTCGTTATGTATAAGCATGCCGTTTAATTTGCCTTGATTGCAGGTTTCATCTATTTCATCGGGAGACAGCTGTCCTTCTGCTATCAATAAGTTTACAGAAGCCCCCTGAGGATCATAATCCTGTTTGGAGATATTTAATATATGGGCTCCTATTATATCAGCAACCTTGCATAGAATCTTTGTAAGTCTCTCTGAATTATATTGCTCGTCTATGTACTCAATATATTCACTTTTATCCTTTTCGGTTTCAGCATAGCATACATCGTAAATGTTAAAGCTGAGAGATTTTGTAAGGTTATTAAAACCATACAAGGTTAACTTCTTTTTCAACCCCAACACCACTACCTTTCTATTTCATTTTAAAAAAAGAATATCTTTTTAAAAAGCAAAAAGATTATTGCATATTTTATTCGTAAATGCAATAATATCATATTTTTGAATTTCTCTATTTTTAAATATAAGCTAAACTATAAATTTATGCAAACTAAAGTTGGATTATTTGGCTGCTTAAGACGATGGTCTTTGTATTTGGATAAAAGCTTTTTCAACATGCCTATCTATTACCCGGTCATTTTGTCCTTGTTCTACAGTTCATTTTGATACTTCGCAACCAATTGAACTAAAAACTTATAAAAAACCATCTTATTTAAAAACATTTTATTATAACTTACAACATACATTCAACATATTATATTTGAAATTAGAAAGTGTATGAGAGGATTAATAAAATTATGCAATAATTATTGAACATATCCGCATTCTAACTATCCTAACCGATTAATATATTTCACATTATATACATCCAAGTCAATATTGGCTTATCAGTCCAATTTATAATCCCGGCTTATCAGATACATATGGAAGAACAATGAAATAATTTAAGAAATATAGCGCTGATTAATATAATCCCGTGGACTTAAATACAGATCAATGAATTACTGATGGTTATGAAGGAATGCTACAGCATGTAAATGTATATGGAGATGCTACAGATGCCTTTAAAAAACAGACAATTTCCACAATTTAAATCTGAGGATTTTGTAATAGTATACGGCTCAAATCGTGATCAAACTGGAAAAGCAACATTATGCCAAAGCAGTTTCTATGAGGCAAAGCCTTAGAATGGGGTTGCCGGATCTTTGTATTCTGTTGAGTTTCTTAATTCTGCTAAGGACATTCGAATCACATACCAGCAAAATTATTTACATATCGATGATATCCCTCCTCCATCTCCTTTTATGGTCATTATTATCACTAAAACTCATACTGACGGATTAGAATACATAATTACTGTGTTTAAACCGGATGTTGAAGTAAGCTCAAGTTTACCATACAAGCAAATAGGTAATTGCCTATTATTTCTAAATCGTTTGTCAGGACCACCGGACTTGTTAACGTATTCCCATGTTTGTCCAACTACCTGTGAATCTCGCGGAACACCTTCGCTTTCAACAAAACGAGTTGTATGTGACGAGCTTGTAATATCCGTATAATTAAGTGCACCTATCTTGCTACCTTGTATTATAATCAATTTGTCAGGCAAAAAAAGCAACGTTTCTTTTCCTGCTTTGAAAGATGCAACTTTTAAATTTGCTTTGAATGGAAACGGAGCTTTTGTGTTAGTCTTACAAGCTGTTCTATTTACTGTATTGCTCGCTCCCGAAGCATATTTTCTATCAATTACTTTGCTTGTTTGCATTATTCTCCAAACCTTTGCACATTCTGCAATTTTTATCATAGGTTTCATCCGTTCTTCAACAATAGATTGCTGATCTGGATCGATATTATACTCCAAGTAAATTACTCCTTTTGTGCGAACAAAGATTTTCAGAATCAAAAATGCAGCAGCAGGCAAAAGTAAAACTGGAAAGCCAAATCCAAAAATGAAGGTCACCAAAAAGCCAATATTTGCGAGTTTATTCAATTTGAGGGCTTTGCTTGCCCTTGCCAGCATATCTTCTAATCCTTCAGACACCATTGCAGACGCAACATTGTTTTCTATGTTTTGAGTATCATAATGGTTATCATCAATCGCAGACATTTGATGGGGTGAAGCATGATTGACTCCTCTATTTGATCTTGCACCATTGTTTTTTCCGGTTTCGTGCACATAAGAAATTCCGGTGCCGGGAATAGATGCTGTTCTCCGTGTAGTTCCTTTAGCAGTCTTAGTTATTCGATAACCTTTAATACCCCAACTATAGCCTATTCCTGATTTACTTAGGTTAATCCTGAAGCCGCCACCTAAATTTATACTTTTCCTATACCTAAATCCCACTTCGTTTCCTCCTCAGTTACTTAATGTGAATAACATTTGATAAACTGCTATTAACATTGAAATCCATATTATGCGCAAATTGTGCAAATGTATCCGACGGATCTGTATATCAAACTTAACCTTTTTGATAGGTTTTCGTATCAAAGTTCATTGACATTGCTTTTATATTGATATCTATATACTTATTTTATCAAAACACCTAACAAATATTATTATTTAAAACTTTTTATGTACTATTAATTATTGTTTTTCTCCGAGTATCTTCCTGCTTCGAAAAACTGCCGCTGACCAGCGATTTGCCGCCAACTTCCTCCAGATTCCACCTCGCGATGGGCATCCCAGGTTGCATGAGCGAGCAGCAAACGAAATTTGCGACCAGCCCTTGTCTTAAGCTGTACACTTCCCACTACCAGGGCGTATTCGGGTCTTTCGCCCATTTGATTGCGCCCATGCCGGACGCACTAAAACACGTGCCGTCACCAATTAACTTCTTTTTGGTGACGGCACGTCCGCGTTACAGTTGTTATAGACTATTTATATTATATAAGAAATCAATATTCATTTATATCAACCCTGACTGCTGCAGCAATCTCCTGATAATTACCGCAGCCTCCGCTCTTGTGATATTCTCCTTTGGTGCAAGTGTTGTTTTGTTCCTTCCGAATATTATTCCGGTTTTCACGCAGGCGGCGATACCGGTTTTTGCATAGCCAGCGGCACTGTTTGCGTCAGTAAAACCTGCCAGTATTGTTCTGGTTTCATCTTCGCTAAGTTTGACCTCCAGCTTGGTTATATTCATTGCCCTTGCAACTATTGTCATAGCCTGTTCACGGGTAATCTTGTCCATAGCTTCGAACTGTCCATTTCCGTATCCGGCTATGAGATTGTATTCATAAGCAATTGTTACCGCATCATAATACCAGGCATCCTTTGATACATCGCTGAATACATCCTTGCCGGTTCCGGGCCGCATAAGCCCAAGAGCCCTGACAACGATGGCAGCAAATTCACCTCTGGTAATGTCCCTGTCCGGTTCAAATCTGTCTTCCCCTGCGCCGTTTACCACCAGTCTTGAAGCCATATCATCGACTGCTTCCCTTGCCCAATGCTTTTCAATATCCTTAAAGGTTTTTGGGCTGTAGATCAACAGGTAGGTGCTGTTGGTCAGGCTGTTGATTTTTGCATAGTATTTGCCGTCAATTATGGTAATGACCGTAGGTACATGGGAGAAGGACCCGTCGGGATTCACAATAACACCCGTTGTAATTTTGGATGAATCGATGCCTTCAGGTATGGCAATCATCCTTTCTACATATGCGTTGAATTTGGAAACCTCCACGGTTTTACTTCCACTTGAGCAGGTGATTTCAAACTCAACGGGCTCGACCGCAATCAGATAATTGTTTGCGTTGGCGGTGTCTTCCATTATCCTGACACTATCCGCAGCAGGTTCAGATATCTTTATGCTTACAGTAATATCTTTCAATTCCACATCTTCGCCTATCTGCTGGGATACAGCATCAATGTTTATTTGAGATGCAGGAATTGTATACATTACATTATCGGTTTTGATTTCAAGAACAGCTTCCAAATTTTCCATGTTCTTTACAGTCTGACCGTTTAATTGGCCAACCGCAACATCCGCACCATTGCTAAAAGGAATTGTCACAACTGTATTGCTGCCTTCCTGTGCAAGCCTTTGTCCCACTTTTTCATCATCCATAATAACAGTTGTGACAGTCTTATCCCCTTTCTGGGTGGTTGTTGCCGTAGCGGCGGTTTCTTTCTTTTCGTTTATAAATATGTCAACACCATCCTGGGAAGGGGAGGACGACGGTGTTGATGGTGTTGAGGGGCTATTGCTTCTGTCGGCGTCTCTGTCATCATCCGAGGAACGTCCGTCGCTGCCGGAGCCACCGCCGCTGGAGGATGTCCAATTGGCGGTTACAGTTATATTCTTCGCCGGCATGATAAATTTTGCAGTAGCTGTATACTTACTGCCATCTGTAAATACCAGGCTGTCTGTACTGCTCCATTCTTTAAACACATAACCGCTGTTGGGGATTGCAGTAAGCGTGATCTCCGTACCTTCCTCAGCAGATGTCGGACTGGCGCTTGCTGTACCATATCCGCCATTGTGTACAGTTACTGTAAATATTTGCTTCGAAATCACAAAGGATACCTTCGCTGTTATTTCGCTGTAATTTTCCGTTTCCGGAACGGTTGCCTTCGCATAGTATGTGCCTGCACTTGTCGGTACACTTTCAGTATATGTACCATCTTCGCTGTCTGAATATGTGAATTGTACAGTTCCGAATTTCGCAGCGGCAACCGGTGTTTTTGCAGCTTCACCAAATACCCAGCCTTCAATGGAAAGCGGTGTTGTCCATTCATTTGTTGCTTTTGCAATTGACCATGTCTTTGTTAAATTTGCTCCGCCTTCCAGTGTGTAGTTATTATTATCAACTGCTGTAACAGCTGCGTTATATGTACCCGCATCTGTTCCTGTTTCTCCTGAAAGTGTTACATTTACAGTATCGCCCATTACCTTATTGGATACATCTGCTGAAATCGTTGCGGGGCTTCCTGTGTAAACCAATCCTTCTGTCCCGCTCCATGTGATAACTACAGGCAGCTTTCTAATTTCAAGCCCATCAACGATTTCCTTGCTATATGCTGTATAATTTTCATCCTCTGCCCTTGTTATTCTTACCTTATACTTGCCTGCATTGATCGGTGCGGTAGTTGTATATGCACCATCTGCATAATATTCTACTGTAAAGCCTGTAAGTGATGTTCCGGTAACCTCAAAAGCTTTTCCTGTTCCGTCATAGGTATGGCTTTTGGCTGCTTCTGTTATCGTTACTGCGGACTTTTCTATCCACCTGGCATATACTGTGATATCTCCCGTCACAGGTGTTGCTGCCGTAAACTCATCTCCCCAGTCATCACCTGTTCCATTCTTTGTAAACCAACCGGCAAATTTATAACCAGATGCTGTTGGTTCCGTTGGCAATATGATTGTAGTATTTTTAACAGCATATTTTGCAGTTGGAGCGGTTCCATGTCCATTGGTATCAAAAGTTACCATACACCATTCAGTCTCTCCAAACACCGGATATCCATCCGAATCAGACTTCCACTGGTATAATGCCGGATCGCTTTTCTCGTTTACCCATGCATTTAACTTATCAATCAAGGCATTTTCTGCTCCAACCAACTTTTTCATATCACCTTCAGTCATAGATACCAAGTTTTCGTTCTGAGCAGATGGACTAACATAACCAACTTCATTATCTGAACTTCCAGATAACCAATAGCAATTTTTTGTTACGCCTGAGTTAGAACCAACTAAGCTTCCCGTTTTCGTTAAGCCTGATACTGTTCCTATATTATAACAATTTTCTATAACTCCGGTATTATTCCCAACCAAACCACCAATGTTGCTACCGCCAAATATTATCCCTTTATTATAGCAGTTTTGAATCGTGCCTTGATTTACACCTGCCAGGCCTCCTGCAGAACTACCATCAACTATAACATCGCCTTCAAAATAACAATTCTGCATGACACTACTGCCATACATACAGGCAACGATGCCACCGCCTATGCTCCAATAAGTTACTACTATATGTGAATCGATTACACCAAGATTTTTTATTGTTGCATTATTTATATGTGAAAACAGACCTCTCTCAGAATCATCAACTCGCCTATTATCACCCCTATTGATTTTTACACCGCTTATGGTATGGCCTTTT
The DNA here is from genome assembly GCF_002896855.1 of Clostridium thermosuccinogenes. Taxonomy (NCBI): domain Bacteria; kingdom Bacillati; phylum Bacillota; class Clostridia; order Eubacteriales; family Clostridiaceae; genus Clostridium; species Clostridium thermosuccinogenes. Next base: position 3,963,729 of record NZ_CP021850.1, read on the forward strand.
CCATCAAATGTTCCTTCAAAAGGCGTATATGCATCACTATAATAATCCCCTATCGGAATCCAACTGTTAGTTTCTGTAATACTTGAAAAGAATTCTTCATCAGGACAATCGTAACCTACTACTAAACCGCATTCCAAATCTATATCATTGGCAAGTTCAACGACCTTTCCTGTATACCTTTCTCTTTTATCATTTACATCATTAGCAAACCATGCAAGTCCTTTAGCTGTTTTAATAATAGTCGTATCTCCTATTACTTCATAATCTGTCCCTGCTACTGCAGCTATAGCAACTTCTTTCCAGGTCGTAAAGGGTGCATCGGTACTCGTAATTCCCACCGGACTACTCAAGAGAGCACCCGTCGTCATAGATGCCGTTTGAACCTCCACCGTCACTGTGATCTTTGGTAGTTCGCTTCTAACCGTATAGCCCTCAATCACCGGTGTAAATACATATTTGCCCACGGTATTCATGTCGTATTCCGGCTGGGAAGTCCATGTGACAGGAATGTCAACAAGGGTTCCTCCTTCAGAGCCGTATACGCTGCCTGTCACGGTGTCAGGATTTGTACGTACCGTAACTGTCAAGACTTCGGGCAGTTTTAAATCCTCAATGGGTGTGCCGGTCTCAACCTTTTTTTCTGTTTCGTCAAGGGATGAGAATGCAATAATCTCCATTTCTTCCGCCATTGCCGGAATGGACAGCATGGTTAAAAGCATGCTCAGCACAAGAAGTATGCTCAGTAGTTTTTTCATAGTAACCCCTTCTTTCATTGGTGATAATAATTAATAACTTTCTCTTGCACCAATTTATCAAAAACTTCCCTTTAAAAATCATTTTCTGTATGAAATATGCTTTTTTCTGCATGAAACATGCTTTTTTAAATTAAATTTAGACTTATATTGCGCCCATACCGGATAAACCAAAAAAAACGAATGATGATTTATATTCACCACTCGTTTTTAAATTATAACCGCTGTTTGTTGGGGGGTGCGGACGTTTTCTTGAGCAGCTTAAGAGGCTAATGTTAATGTCAATCAAAAATTAGGCCACTTGCTGGCCCAGTTTTAGGCCACCAAAGTATAAAAAATCAAGTTGTTTCTGTTTACATGGCAAGTGCCTGTTTGAAGCTGTAGCTGTCCCCGTTGATGTTCAGAATATGTGCTTTATGGTCTATTAAACATACATAACATAAAACTCCAGTTCTTAATATATCCAAATATCGGTAGGCGGGAACATATCGACTCTTAATAATTACACTATTTATTTAGTTAATAATTTCGCCTTTGTTTTTGGCTAATTTTTCACGCCATTCTCCCTGCTCATCAGTTGTCAATTTCGCCCACTCTGTTACTTCACCAATAATTTTTAAAGGTTCTTTCGAGCGATATGAACGTGTTAAGTTACCAGGAAACTTTTTATCAGTAACATTAGGGTCGTTTTCAAATTCACCAGTTGGTTCTACTATATAAATACGTTCTCTTCCTTCTCCTTTTGCTAATGATGCTGCAAGCCCTGCAACATTTATATTAGCAGTGAAATAAATGTGGTTCATTTTAAGGTCAGATTTGTAATTTGATGTTCCACCTGCTGTCAGTAAATCACCAACTTTTAAATCTGCCTTTGTCCCATGGTAAAATGGCCCTATATCAGAAGGTGCACCCTTGGCTGAATTTGACAATTCATAATTTCTTTTTGCATTCTCAGAATCACCCAACTCCTCATAACATTTGGCAATGTTTAAATATAAGGTTGGGTATGCACTTTTAACATTTTCATCATTTATCTTTATGGCACACTGTAGAGACGTCTCCATCCATTTTAGCTTGTCTATAGTACTCTTTTGTTGCCGAGCTAAATGATAAGCTGCAATAAATCTTTCATAGTCGTCAGTTGCTTCGTGCCATGCTTTGTGAAACATCGTGATTGCATCCTCACTGTTTCCACTGTCCTCCAATCCCATCCCAATCATGCAGAGTTTAATAACAGCGTTATTTGGATCAAATTTTATATTCATTTAATTAATCTTACCTCTCTTTTATTTTTCTTACAAACATGTTGAATAGTTCTTTATTTCTTTCCTTGATGTGATCTAATAAAGCCTTTTAATTGACTGTTTGATTCAACAAATATTCCGGCAAGATAGTTCCCACTTAATCCTGGAAATCCTTTAATATAGTTTTCTTCATAAATATATATTTTACTTCATATTCTGAATTTTTAATAACTGAACTTATACCACACATCCATCCTGCCTTCTCAACTCCTATAAAAAAACCCATTATCTAACTTGTAAACTCAACCCTACCTGATTTGGGGCTAAAATTTTATCCAAAAATATCCCTCGAAATATTCCCCTGTACGCATTTTGGCCCTTTAGGTTGGGTAGACAACTTGGATATAATTCCTGAAACCCGCTTAAATAAGCACTTACAACTTTGTGATCAAGACAACACACTCCACATGTTCAGTTCACTGAGACACATCAAACCTAAAACAATTCATAACCCTTTCAATTACTCCTCCGAACGACCTCGGAGAAATTTCAAAAACTAAAAGCACGTTCAAATATTGATTTCCTGCTTATTGCTCAATAATCTAAAGTTGTCAACAGAACCAAAATCCTCAATTTCAGTCCTTTTCCCCAGACACAAAAATACCTATATTAAAGTGGGAAGCAAAAATGTTTCCAGGATATCTATTCAAAGCATACCTGTAAACGGGATAGAGCTGTGGTTCAAGATTCCTCACCCAAAACGCCACGCAAAAGTGATAGCTGAGTTCTTGGAAAGTCATTATTAATTCAATATACTAAAACTGCCTAGATCAGCCTGGATATTTACATTTTTTTCAGAACACTTCTCGTGCTTTTTCATAATCTTTCCTACAACATGATATCAAAAATGAAAATAGCTGCATAGGCACCGGCTATTTGACGGTTACCATGCCACAGTTTATCACTTCCTTTGAAATGAAAAACCGCCGCAGAGGTGACGGTTTTAAAAATGCTATTTTTTCTCAATTGGTAACCAAATTTCAATAAACCTTTGACTATCATTTGGCTTTTTATACCAGTGCGTAACTGCTATTTCAGGCGAGTTGGCCAGTTGATAACCCGATGATGGAAGCCACTCTGAAACAATTTTCTTTCTTAAATCGCAATGCAAAAGAGTAGGATATTTTGCTTTTTCCGTTTCACAAACAACATAAGTGGCAGCGGGAATTTCGATTTTATAAAATCCTTGCGGTGGCTCTTTGTCGCTGGTCACCGCAATATAATGATCATAACCGTCGTCGCTGAAATTCACATTAATGTCATACCATATATTTTCGTCGGTATCCCTTAATGCCGCAATTATATCCTGCTCTTTTCTCGTATTTACCCAAAAATCCTTTTCTTGCTCAAATCGCTCTCCTGCATCACCTTTAAAACGCGCTTTATATCCTACTAAGGATAGTATCGGTTTTTGCTCAATTCTGTAATTCATAATACACCCGCCTTCCAATATAATTTTAATTGACAGTCGACTAAAAGATTTCAGTTGTACTTTTGATCTGCGTACTGATGAGGGTGCAACTCCATGGAAACGCGCAAATGCCTTGGCAAAGCTGTCAGGCGAATCATATCCATATTTTATTGCAACATCTACGACTTTTTTACCGGCAAGCAATTCATTCCCCGCTAATGTTAAGCGGCGCTTTCGAATATATTCGCCCAAAGTAAATCCACACATGATGCTAAAAGCACGCTGAAAATGATAACTTGATATAAACGTTTGTGCAGCAATCTGTTCATAGTCAAGCTTATCTGTGATGTGCTCCTCAATATAGTCAATTGCTTTTTGCATTCCCGCCACCCAGTCCATCTTCCAGCCTCCCATCTGCAGAAAGTTTATCATAGAAAGCGGTTGAAATCCCGACCATTTGTGCTAAGTTTTGTCTGAAATGATTATAACAATCTTACCAGGGGTCGTAAACATCAATGTTTCAAGCCAATCACGGTTCAAGAAACAAAATTTTCGGGCTATGCAGCAATGCTGCGGCCATCTCACAGCGCATACGCTGCCGTTTGTTGTATAGCGTTTTATTTATTTCTGATAAACGGTTATGCACATCTATATCCTAACCCTCAGGAAAATCATGCTATACAGGAAGTTTCGCAATCATTCATCCTGTTTTTGCAGCAATAACAGAAAGCAAAAAATGCTATTGATTTCAAAATGTTTTGTCTACAAATACAACTAAAACCAGTTCTTTTATTTATTTGTATTGACATCAAGACAAGGTAGAATACATCAGGAAAAATGATGTTCTCATATAAGTTTTTTTGTCAAAAAATAAACAATTTTATGAGCTAAAGTAGTGATTAAAAGCGACATTTCTGATATAATTGATACGTTTCCATGGTTATTTTTATCAAGTAAACTATATATCAGAAGAAGGAGTTTATCAATGAAAGCCATCACAAAAAACAAACGGATTAAAGTCATTGTTAACGGCCGGGAAATGGAAGTATATGATAACCTGACCATCCTCCAGGCTTTGCTTCAAGAGGATATACATATTCCCCATCTTTGCTATGATATCCGTCTTGAGCGTTCAAACGGAAACTGTGGATTGTGCGTGGTAGAGGTAGGCGAAGGCGACCAGAAAAGGGATGTCAAGGCATGCCAGACGCCTATCCAGGAAGGTATGGTCATAACCACCAACAGTCCCAAGCTAAAAAGCTATCGTAAGGTCCGCCTTGAGCAAATCTTGTCGGATCACAATGCGGACTGCGTTGCACCCTGTGTAATGACCTGTCCGGCAAATATCGACATCCAGGCTTATTTGCGTCATGCTGCCAACGGGAATTTCAGTGCGGCTCTGCAGGTTATAAAGGACCGCAATCCTTTTCCTGTTACCTGTGGCCGTGTATGCCCGCATCCATGTGAAGCTCAATGCCGCCGCAATCTGGTCGATTCCCCCGTTGCCATCAATCACGTCAAGCGATTCATCGCTGACTGGGATATGGCTCAGGAAGAGCCCTGGATGCCTAAAAAGAAAGCTTCCACCGGAAAGCGCATTGCCATTGTGGGTGCCGGTCCTTCAGGTCTTACGTGCGCTTATTATAGTGCCATCAACGGCCATGATGTTACAGTATTTGAACGCCAGCCCCATGCCGGTGGTATGATGCGTTATGGTATTCCCGAATATCGTCTGCCAAAGGCAACTCTTGACAAGGAAATTTGACATCATAAAGAACCTCGGTGTCAAGATTATGACCAAAAAGGCCTTGGGTACTCATATCCGTCTTGAAGACCTCCAGAAGGATTTTGATGCTGTCTATCTGGCAATTGGCTCATGGCGTGCTACACCCATGCATATTGAAGGAGAAAACCTCCCGGGCGTATGGCTGGGTATTCAGTTCCTTGAACAGGTAACCAAGCAGGCCGATGTTCAGATGGGTGACACTGTTATTGTTATAGGCGGAGGTAATACAGCCATTGACTGCGCCCGCACTGCTTTAAGAAAAGGCGCTAAGTCGGTTAAGCTCATCTACCGCAGAACCCGCGATGAAATGCCTGCTGAGCCCTATGAAGTTGAAGAAGCTCTTCATGAAGGCGTTGAAATGCTCTTCTTGATGGCTCCTACAAGTATTGTTCTAGAAAATGGCAAGAAGAAGCTGCAATGCATCAAAATGCAGCTGGGCGAGCCAGACCGCTCCGGCCGTCGTCGTCCTGTTCCCATAGAGGGCAGCAATTTTGAAATAGAGGCTGATACCATTATTGGCGCTATCGGTCAAAGCACCAATACCCAATTCCTCTACAATGATCTGCCTGTTAAACTGAATAAGTGGGGCGATATTGAAATTGACGGTAAGACCTCCCAGACATCGGAACCAAATATTTTCGCAGGTGGAGACTGTGTCACAGGTCCTGCCACAGTTATCCAGGCTGTTGCCGCAGGCCGCCGTGCTGCCGAAGCTATAGACAGCTTCCTCATGAAGGGATACGTTCAGGAGAGCCATGTGGACTACAGCTGCAGCAGAGGCTCTATGGAAGACCTTCCAAAATGGGATTTCGAGCACTTCCCCAAGCTCGAGCGTGCCAAGATGCCTTCCATTGGCATTAAAGAAAGAGAAGGTAACTTTAAGGAGGTTGAATTAGGGCTTTCTGAAGAAGCTGCTCGCGATGAAGCGCGCCGCTGCTTAAGATGCGGATGTAACCAGCGCTATGACTGTGATTTGAGAAAAGAGGCTTCTGCCCATGATGTTAAGTTTGAAAAACCGATTCATGACAGGCCATATATTCCAATTGTGGACGATCATCCTTTTATCGTTAGAGACCACAATAAGTGTATCTCCTGCGGCCGCTGTATTGCAGCCTGTGCAGAGGTTGAAGGACCCGATGTTCTTGCATTCTACATGAAGCATGGCCGTCAGCTGGTAGGAACAAGAAGTGGTCTTCCACTTAAGGAAACTGATTGTGTCAGCTGCGGACAATGTGTGAATGCTTGTCCCTGTGGAGCATTGGAAGCAAAAAGTGAAAAAGGCAAAGTCTTCAGAGCCATCAATGATCCTTCTAAGACTGTGGTTGCCTTTGTCGCTCCTGCCGTACGAAGCGTTGTTTCTTCCCACTACGGTATTCCTTTTGACAAGGCTTCCGGATTCATGGCAGGACTTCTCAAAAAGCTAGGCTTTGATAAGGTGTTCGACTTCTCCTTTGCTGCTGACTTAACCATTGTGGAGGAGACCACCGAATTTTTAAACCGTGTAGCTAATAAGGGTGTTATGCCCCAGTTTACCTCCTGCTGCCCAGGATGGGTCAATTTCGTTGAGCGGCGTTATCCGGAACTCATTCCCCACCTCTCTACCTGTAAATCACCGCAGCAGATGATGGGCGCCACCGTGAAGAACCATTACTCTAAACTGGCAGGCCTCAATAAAGAAGATCTGTATGTGGTTTCAATCGTTCCTTGTATCGCCAAGAAATATGAGGCTGCTCGTCCTGAATTTGCACCTGATGGAATCCGTGACGTGGATGCAGTGCTGACCTCCACCGAGATGATGCGTATGGCTGAGCTTAAGCGCATTGACACCTCGTCCATTGAACCTCAGGAATTTGATGAGCCTTACAGGCAAGTCACCGGGGCCGGAGTTCTTTTCGGAGCATCAGGCGGTGTTGCTGAAGCAGCTCTGCGTATGGCAGTTGAGAAATTGACAGGCAAGGTAATGACAGAGCACCTGGATTTCGAAGAAGTCAGAGGCTTTGAAGGCTTGAAGGAATCCACTGTTGAAGCCAATGGTACAACCGTTCGCGTAGCAGTCATCAGCGGCCTGCACAATGTGGAACCCATCGCGGAAAAGATTATTCAAGGTATAGATGTGGGTTATGACTTGATTGAAGTTATGGCCTGCCCTGGAGGCTGTATTTGCGGTGCCGGTCATCCTGTTCCGGAGAAGGTAGGAACCCTCGAACAGCGTCAGCAGGTTTTGATTAACATTGACAAGACCTCCACCTACCGCAAATCACAGGAAAACCCTGATATTCTGAACCTGTACAAGGATTTTTATGGGGAAGCTAATTCACCCTTGGCTCATAAACTGCTACATACCCATTATCATGCTGTCAATGGTGATATCCGCTGTGGCACTGTTCGCAAGAAGGCCAATTCTGCCTTTGTGACCCGGCAGATTACTATCTGCACCTGCGATGCATGTTCAGCCAAAGGAGCCAAAGAGCTTTATGCTTCCACCCTTGAGCAAGTGAAAAAGCTCAAAATGGATACTTTTGTTGAGGTTAATACCATCCGCCTTAAGGAAACCCATAACGGTCAGGACCTCTATATCACTCTGGATGGACAGCGTATTGACACCTCAATACTTGAAAATCTTGCACAAAGCCTGAGATAGTTCTATATTGCTTGGAAGTACCGCTTTAAATATTAAAGCCTGTTGGACTTATTCCAGCAGGCTTTTCTTCTTCCAGGCAGTCACCTTAAAGCATCAAAGCACAGTCTCGCGCTGCTCCTGGCTCAAGTCCTCCCTGTGTAAAAATACATGTAGTAGGATAAAATAGAAATATCTGATATGAAATGAAGCGTAACCAAATGGTTTCTCATCTTTCCCCTTGTTCATCATACACACGTCTTTCCCCTTGTTCATCATACACACGCTCGATTAGCTGCTTTTTCACAAAGGTGTGAAGAGCCACCAAGCCTTTATGTCGAAATGCCTATTAGGCAGGGTGGCATCTTACAACCCCCTGCATGCATTTATGTACTCATTTACCTGCTGGCGGTTTACTGTAATATTCATACGCTCGCCATAGCGTTCAAGTTCAGTATAAATCGCATCTGTAAGCGCAAAAAGATTGCTCCAAAGTGCATCTTGTGTAAAACTTGTAACAAGAGTTTTTTTGAGGACGGCCAGCTCAGCTTCGGGGAGTTTATCCACATCTCTGCCCCGTTTGGTTTCAAGGGAATACCGAAAGCCAAGCAGCTCAATGAACAGATTGCGCGCAATCTCAAGTTCGGCAACAGCCCGCCAGTACTGCCTTCGCTTTATTGCAACAGCAGAATGCATCAGATTATGCCAGACTACATCTGAACACTCTGCAAGTTTTTTGTCTAATTCATTGGTTTTAGGAGTCTTTTCATTTTTCTCCCAAGAAGTACGCATGGCTTCATCTACTGTTCCGGATTTATCAAAGAGCACCTTCCAATTCTTTCGGGTGGCAGCTGCATTGGTGTAGGCCCCATAACCGATGTCAATCTCGAGATAATTATCGGCTAGATATACTTGGAGCCTTCTTTGAGGCATTTGCTTAAAGTATATGAAGTTCAGGCGTTTATTAAGCTGCGAGGAAACATATTCCATAACAGTTTCCAGATTTTCATCACTGTCAATTGCTACTACCATATCCAAATCGGATAACTCGTCGATGTAGCCATATGAACCCGAACCAACGGCGATAAGCGCTACAATATGCTCGTTCTGTTCGGTGAAGGATATTATATAATCCATAACATTTTTTCGGTCGGTTATACTAAATAATGGCATTAATTCTCCCTCCCTCATATTTCATAGATACTTCCTTTTTTAAAAGACATTGTCATCGTGCAAGATCCAACGAGCTGGCGTTCTTATGCATTAAATCTTTTGCCATCCGGAAAACGTTATTAATTCGTCTGCTCCCTTTGCCCGATTTCCTTTATATTACATTTTTTATCTGGCATCGTCAACCAATTTTGGGTGGAGTTAAAATTATTCCGTTTTGTCGTATAGTTAAATAACAATGCTTAACACGGGACAGTTCTACTGTTAAAACTGTTAAGAATGTAACCATGTTAATAATAAAAGGCCTGTGCATTTGTCACAGACCTTTTAATGTTGGTGGAAGCAAACCATATACATTTAAAACCACAATTTCAAAAAAGTCTTATTCAGAATCAATATTTAATTGTTAAAAGAAGAGAATCAGTAGTATTACTATTTCTCCTCTTCATATAATGCTCGGGTTCTTAAATTAATGACTCCAAGCTATAAGTCCATCTTGATACCGTTATTTTTAAGCCATTCTTTTCTGACGCTGTAATCAGGCAACACAGCAGCAACAATGTCCCAAAACTTCTGTGAATGTCCATGTTCCAGCAAGTGGGCCATTTCGTGAACCACAATATAATCCAAAACAGGCGATGGAGCCATTATGCTTTTCCAATTGAATAGCAGCTCTCCCTTGCTCGTGCAGCTTGCCCAACGTTTTTTCTGATCTTTGACCCTTACTTGAGCCGGCTTAACATTAACTTTACTCTGATAATAATTGACTCTTTCTATGATTTTCTCCAGGGCTTTTTGCTTATACCATTGCTCAAGAGCATTATGTATTTCAGCTTCATTCCCGGTAGCCACCACAACCTGAAATTTTCCATTGATTAAGCCAACTCGTGATCGTTCAATTCCTGGCTCGACAGTAACCTGGAGGGAGTAGTTTCTTCCCAGGTACATGAATGACTCTCCATTAACCATTTCTCTCTTAATTGGAATATAAGCCATATCCCGCATTGCAAAAAGCCGCTGGACAATCCAGCTGGCTCTACTTCTTACCTTGTCCAAGATAGCCCTTTCGGATGCACCTTCAGGAGCCACAACATGCACTAAATCAGGGGGCTCAACACTAATCTCCATCGTCTTGCGTCTGGGGGAATATGCAACATCAAATATAATTGTCTTTGTACCGTACTGAAAGGACATTTGCATATATATCTACCTCAATCCAAAACAGCATAGTGCTTCTTTGCCAGCATCAACAGTGGCTGCACTAACTGTTTTCGTACATTCATCTTTATTTGCTTAAAGTATCGGGTGTTCAGCAGCATATAAATGGCCCGTTCAATATCCCCCGTTTTTGTCAGATTTGTCGTCCAATCCACAACATAATTCTGCCGTATGATCTCGGCCACATCTTTAGCGATCCTCTTTGAGAGCTCAATAATATCCTCGCTAATGTATACGGCGGAATCTTCTTTTATACTATTTGCCGCAGCTACGGATTCTTCCGGCTCACTTAAATATTTTTTTATGGTTTCAAAGAAAGCATATTCTTCAACAGACAGTCCCAAAGCATTCGCTTCATGTTGCTCACCCGTTTTTATATGCCCATTTATGAAATCTTCGAGTTTCTTTTTTCGTTCCACCCAGTTGTTCTTGGTCTCCTCCAGAAGCTGTTGCAGCTTTTCCAGCAGGCTAGTGTAATAGACCGGGTTGTCATCCATTTTGACATGGATGACATGCTTAATAGCATGTTCCATAGCTGAAGCAACAGCTTCATCTGACTTAAGCGTTTTCATCCTGGATGAAAAATCCGAATCAAACAGCGTCACTGGAGCAATCCACTGTTGGACTCCCAAAGACTCCAAATGATCCGAAATCAGTTTCCTGACCTTTTCTCCGCAGTCGGCAATATCAAGTTCTTTATCAGGCTCAAAGCGTGCTTTTGCTGCTGCCCGGATATAGCCCAGCCACCGCAGGTCATTGACATACTCTGTCGGTACATGGGCAGGCAGAATCTGTTCCATCGTTGACGCAAAACGCTTATAGGCCAATTCAAACTCGGCGCGCTTGTCTTCGGGCTCAATTTTTCGGACGAGATCATCCAGATTATTTTTCTCTACGCCAACAAACATTGCCATTACAGCTTCACGGTATGACAACATTTGCTTATATATAGAATCTAATGACTCCATAGGCTGACCCAGTTCTTCACGGTCAAAAATAGCCAGAGCCTCCTCCAGAAAATCTGTTACGCCATAATAATCAACAACATAGCCACATTTCTTCTTTTCACCACAAGTTCGGTTCACTCGGGCAATAGCTTGGAGCAAGCCATGCTCTTTAAGAGGCCTATCTAAATACATGACCTGCTCGACAGGGGCATCAAAGCCTGTCAGCAGCATATCCTTGACAATCAGGAAGGCCAGCTTGTCTTTATCAAGAGGTTTGATGAACCTCTTAATGATGGCATCCTGCTCTTCCTTGGTTGCAAAATGTTGCTTTAAGTGCGGCGGATCATTCAGATTGCCTGAGAAAATAATCTTTACATCGAGGTCCTCCCCTATTATAGCCTTCACGTGCTTTTTTAATGCATTGTAATACTTCACACAAGCTTCACGGGACACGCAGACCACCTGGGCCTTGAAGCCGTTAGGGTAAATTTGCTCTTTGTAATGCTGCAGCAAATCCTTGGCAATGTCCTCTATTCTGCTGTCAGCTTCAACAATGGTCCTTTTATTGGCATACTTTTGCTTAATAGCTTCCTTTTCTTCATCCGACTTGTCCTCAAAGGTTTGGTCAAACAATTCCTCCAACGTGTCTGCCTTAATATGTAAATCAGGACGGCGGCCTTCATAAACAATCCTCACAGTTGCTCCATCATCAACAGCCTGCTGGATTGAATATTTATCGATATAACTCCCAAAGGTGCGGGGAGTCGATTTATCTTCTCTGTCAATCGGGGTTCCGGTAAAACCGATAAAAGCAGCATTCGGCAGGGCATCCCTCATGTTTTTCGCCATCCCCGTATACTGGCTTCGATGAGCTTCATCGGCCAATACAATGACATTGGACTTGGTAGTCAGCACAGGGAATTCCTTCTCAAACACCAGAGCCTTACCTTGATTTTTATCATTTAGGATTATGGTATCTTCCTTTTCGGACTGGAATTTATGAATGGTCGTCATAATAATCTGAGGCTGTGCCTTGGACAGCAGATCCTTCAACTCGCTGACCGATTCAGCACGGACAGGGGTTGTGATGCTGGAAAGGGTCCGAACAAAGGTATTGTAAATCTGCTTATCCAAATCAATACGGTCGGTGACAACAACAATAGTAGCATCCATCAGTTCTGAAATCCGGCGGATTTTGCGTGCAAGGAAAACCATAGTCAGTGATTTGCCAGAGCCTTGCGTGTGCCAAACCACACCACCACGACTGATGGAATCTTTTCCATGAATCAACCGATCCAAAGCCTTGTTAACCGCCCGATACTGCTGATAACGGCAGAGCTTTTTTACCTTGGTGCCAGATTCACTGTCAGCTTCAAAAAGTATAAAGTTCCGCATCACATCTAAAAGATTATTCTTTTCCAGCAGCCCTTGCAGAAACAGATTCTGTCCGTTATTTTCAACGTCCTCAATGGATTCCTTTTTAAAAGGGTATGGGTCTTTCCATTCCAAATAATGCCCATACTTCGAGCTGATGGTTCCAGCATAAGCATGGTATTTATTCAGAATCCCAGTAAAAAAGTTGGTATAAAACAGCCTTGGTACACCTTCGACTTTTTCGGAACCACGGGCATCCATATACCGTCGAAGCTGCTCATATGCCTCATACTTGCCCATGTTTTCATTTTTACTCTTCTCCAGAAAAGGTGACTTGCACTCCAAGACGACCACAGGAATCCCATTGACGAACAGCACAATATCCGGAATGGCCTTTTCATTGGGACCCTGTATTTTAAACTGTCTCGTCACCAGAAACTCATTGTTGCTCGGATTCTCCCAGTCAATAAACTTAACGGTGTGATACTTCTTCTGACCACTCCCATCCAAGTCCTGCTCCAAAGCAAATGTCAGGTTGACAAGTACATCATAGATCTTCTCATTTATCTCCAGAAGATTAGTCCCCAGATTTTCAGGGCGAGTCAGTAGACGAACCGCTTTATTAACGTTGCTTTCATCCATCCAGGGATTCAGGCGTTTCAGGGAACGCTCCAGACGCTTTACCAGAATTACTTCCGTCATGGAATCCCTCTCACCCTGTTCAGGGGTTAGCTGATCTCCAGGGATGAATTCATAGCCCAGTTTTTCTTTTATATAATGTATGGCTGGCAACTCTACCAGTGTTTCTTCGTTACCGAGGTATGACATTTTTTCACCTCTATTTATTTTACTCGTATTGCTCCAGTGAGCAATTTCTGCATCAATTCTTTCTTTGTTTCAGATAGTTTCTGCTTTATTGCACATGTTTGATTTATCCTTTCATCAACAGCCGATAAGATTTTCGCAATCTTTATTTGCTCTTCAATAGTAGGAATGGGGATTTTAATCTTCATTACTTCATTTTTTGAGATATTATACCTTGTTGATCCTTGGCCTAATACACTCATAATTTTTCTAACTCTCGCTCCGCGAAATAAGTATTGTGCAAATTCAGGAATCAACACATTAAAATTAAATAGTCTATAACCAAAGCAAAAACTGTTAAGGTATAATTCTTCAACTCTATCAAGCATCACTGAACTCATGCCAACTTCTTCTGGTGTTTCAGACGAAGCTGTAAAAAGAATATCTCCATATTCTACTTTATTTTGCTTTTCTCCTTCTTTAATACTTACATACTCAAATCCGTTTATATCTATTTTTGAATTTTCAAAAACATTCCTATATGTTATGAATGGCTTACCTTTACCAAAATCTTCTTTGGCTTTACCAGACAATCCATTATATGTGCTACCTATTGTGCCTAAAGTTATTACTTCCCAATCTTTAGGAATCCGCCCTATCTCCGTATCCTTAAACTCTGTATGCCCAATTCCCTTTGTCAGAAGCCTCTGCATCAATCCTTTTTTGAGTTCTTTTGTTTTTTCGATCAATGTGTCGGTTTGTTCGATTTGTTTGTCTGCTGTTAAAAGGATGTCGGCAATTTTTTGTTGCTCCACAAATGGGGGAACTAGTACCTGCAATGCTTTTAAGTCTTCAAGTCTTATACCTTTTACAGTTGATCCTTTCCCCATAGATTCAATGGTTTTAGATTGGTTAAGATACCAAAATAATAAATATTTAGCATCTATATTTTCTTTAGGGAAAATCGCCTTTAAATCTTGATTTATTGCCATTGGAACAGTATTAATAAATCCTCTTCCTAAACCCATTCTGGTAGCGATTATGACATTCCCAGAATTTATTAAGTTTGTAGCACTATTCTTAATTGCATCTTCTGTAATATGTTCGATTGTATCTGATTTAAAAATTTTAGAGTCTAAATCTTTTACTGTAGCCCACGGAATATCACCTTCATAGTACTGTGCGTTTTCTCTTGATGGGGTTCCTCCACCAACAATTTTCTCCACACAACTTTCCAAACATTTTAATTCCCATTCCTGCGGTATCTCTCCAATCTCGGTCATTTTATATCCTTCTCTACCCATTATCTTTCATCCATTCTATGCCAGTAGTTTCCTTTAAAATTTGACATGCAGCTTCATTCTTATCCTCAACTTTACTGGTTCCTTCGAAAACATGTTCCCTTGTCTTCAAGTCACTGGAGCATTTAGTCCACGAAATCTTCCCAATCAGCGCCTTCTGGAATTGTAATGGCTACATTTATACTAAAAGAGTTATCGCTTACAAACATGATAGTCTTCCTCAAAAGTTTCTTTTCCAAAGCTCTCTTCACACTTTATCTTTATGCATACTATCAAATCCCCTCAAATCCTAGTTCTTCAAGATATCCATTGAGTTTTTCTTCCGTATCTGCAATCTGCACCTTTAAATCCCGGATGTCCTGCAGAACCTGCTCAATGTCGATCTCCTCTTCCTCCTCGGATGTATCCACATAGCGGCTGATATTGAGGTTATAATCATTCTCCTTGATGGTATCCAAGCTCACCACAGCAGAGAATTTCTCCTTGTCTTCAAAGTCATCAAATGCTTTGGTGATAGCTTTGATATCCTCATCCCGCAGCTTGTTCTTGTTCCCGTTCTTTACAAAACCCTGGCTGGCATCCACAAAAAGAATTTTACCCTTTCGATCCTGCGGTTTATTCTTGTTCATAATCAGCAGTGCCGCTGGAATGCCAGTTCCATAGAAAATATTGCCAGGCAGTCCGATGACCGCTTCAATCAAATCATCCTTTATAAAACCTTCACGGATTTTTCTTTCGGCTCCTCCACGAAATAATACGCCATGGGGAACTACTGTACCCATCTTACCTTTGGCATTCAAACTGGCCACCATGTGAGACACAAATGCCAGATCTCCGTAGCTATGTGGTGGTACACCGTAGACAAAACGATGGTATGGATCTGTCATGGCTTCTTCATAACCCCAGTTTTTCAGAGAGAAAGGAGGATTTGCCAATACCTTGTCAAAGGTCTTCAGTACGCCGCCTTCCAGATGCATCGGATTGCGGATGGTATCACCCTTGCGGATATCAGCCCCTTTCGCATTATGGAATATCATATTCATCTTACAAATCGCCCAGGTTGATAAATTTATTTCCTGTCCGAACAAAGACAGATTCCGAGGATTGCCGCCATGGTCACGAACATATTCGATACTCTTGATGAGCATACCGCCGCTGCCAACAGTCGGGTCGTAAATGCGGTCTCCTTCCTGGGGCTTCAAGATGTTTACAAGCACCTGAACCACTTCGGCTGGCGTATAGAATTCGCCGCCCTTGGCTCCGCCTTCATCTGCAAACTCTTTAATGAGATATTGGTAAGCATCTCCCAACATGTCGGAACTTTCCAAATTATCAGCATCCAGCTGCATGGTATCAAAGAGTAACAGCAACTGTGATAGCTTTTTATCACTAACACGTTCTTTGTCGTTAAAATTTGCAGTAGTCAGAACACCAATCAGTTCAACATTCTTTGGCTCGTCTTCAATGGCCTTGAACGCTTTATCCAGTTCTGGCCCGATATTCAGATTGAGATTTTTAAGATTGGCCCAGCGAGCCCGTTCAGGAACAAAAAACGATTCATAAATATGTGGATCTTCAAGAAGCTCTTCCACTTCATCAACCGGCATACCTTGTTTCAGAAATTCCTGTCTCTTTTTTTCTCTTTCCGCAAAGAACTCATCGTTCATGCGTTTAAGAAATAAAAGATCAAATATATAGTCCTTATACTGGGCAGCGTTTAACTCTCCACGAAGGATATCTGCCGCTTTCCAGAGCTTTGATTCCAATTCTTGCAATGTTAATTTAGACATTATTGTTTACCCCTTGTATATGTATAAATTCAATAATAGTCAATTGTTATTTTAGCACATTTCAACTAGCTTCTAAAGATAACAGCTAAAGTTGTTAACTTGATAGAAATTAAGAAACTGAAGGAATCAATGTAGGGGCTAATCCCTTTACTTTTTCAAATACAAAAAAACTGCACCTGATTTTATCAAAAATCCAGGGCAGTTTTTTTTTGAAATGCTGAAAATCTAATACAATCAGGCTTTTCAGACAAATTTACCTAAAGAGTACAATATTGATGCAATTTAATGATGCACCAAAACTTTGGCCTATGGTGGGGGTGCAACACCTTCCGGGAAGGTACATGGCTATCGTAACCATGTGTGGTAAACTTTTATAACAAGCTGCTTTGCAATCGTCGATCAGTCTGCCGAATTCAGCGTTCACTCACTATATTTATTATATTATTTTTCGCTTTCCCATGTATATGAAATCCAATTGAATAATATCCTCTCCCGTAAGGTAATGCTTTTCAAGAACATTTCCTTCGGGAAACGGAACATATCCGCATTTGTGCAACATTTTTTGACTTCCAATATTGTCAGCATACGCACCGGCATGAAGCTCATCGATTTTCAGTACTTCAATGGCATACTTCGTTGCAAGCGCAAATGCCGATGTCCCATATCCCTTTTGGCGAAAAGGCTTAAAAATCCATATCGCAAGATCCGGCACTGATTCCGGTGGAGATATTCCTACAGAACCGATTATCTCATTAGTTTCTATTAGCTGAATCATTGCGAAAAAACGCTGCTTTGTTTCACTTGCAGAAAACTCCTCGAACGATTCTTCTAGAATGAAATTATAACCTTTCTGGGTTTCGGCATCTTGCCAGTTTTCATATAAAACTCTATCATCGCACTTTTTGTATTCGACTAATCTCAAAATATCATTAGATGTATATATTTTTCTACTCATTATCACTTTCCCTCACTTCTCAGTCACTATTAAATGCTTCATATCTATTTCGTATAAACATAAAAGTTGCTTAGCAGAATTATAGCAAATTATTCCAATGACTTAAAGCCCTTTAGGAAAAGCGGCTAAAGCATTATTAGGTCCTATCGGTAACGCAATGGAAGAGCTGTTAATCTGGAAGATGTGGTACACACATTAGACAGCTTGCTAAATTAACTGAATACACGCAAAGCAGCAACAAAATAAAGATTTTAATTAAGGCTATACCTTTTAATGATTCTTATTGGTGCGATTTAGTGGAGGTGCATTTTTATCAACCAGACAACCTCTCAGTTTCCTGTAGCGCATTGGCAAGACATCAGAAAGCACAAAAAGGCTTCAAAATTAATGTCATGGCCTTGGAAGTTCTTGATTTTACACGATTTATTCAATCAAATACAATAAAGGCCAATCCTGATGGACTGGCCCTTATTGTATCAATCTCTGTTAATAGATATGGTGGAGGCGAGGGGAGTCGAACCCCTGTCCGAAACCGTATCCACAAGAGCTTCTACGGGTGTATCCGATAAATTGCGGCAACCGAGGAATGCCTCGGTGCCCTTTCCATCCCTGCCAAGTCTATCGGCAGACTCTGCAGTTCAGTATCCTTTTAGTTCCGGTTCAGCTCAAGGCTACCACTGAACCAGTGCTAGAGTTTAACCTTCCGACTCAAAAGGCCTGACTTAATGACGCCAGCTACCCAAGGTGCAGGAACCCCGGACTGACGGGCTGCCTATATTAGGCAGCAGCTAATGCGTAATCGTTTTTAGCGTTTATTTTTAATCTCTCGTTTTTTAAGAGGCCAACGAGAATCCTCTACCCGCTACTCAAGTCTCAACAATCCCGTCGAAACCATTACGCCCCCATGTATAAAATCAACGCACAACTAAAGTTGCACGGCTGATACCATGATAAAATATTCAGTTGTCAATATCCATCATATGTTTAAGCCATTCATAACTGCTTTCCAACTGAGCTTGCAATTCTCATCAGTTCGTTCTTTCCAAGCTGATTGCCCCACTACAGGTTATCTCATGCTTTCTTTCATCCTGCGGTCTATTTCCCGCTTGGCATCCCTTTCAGCTATATCTTCTCGCTTGTCATACAGCTTTTTGCCTCGTGCGACACCCAGCTCCAGTTTCACCCTGCCTTTTTTGAAGTAAAGCTGAACAGGAACCAGGGTCAATCCCTTCTGCTGCGTGTAGCCTATCAGCCTGTTTATTTCATACCTGTGGAGCAGAAGCTTTCTGTCCCTCAAAGGATCCTTATTAAATATATTCCCCTGCTCATAAGGACTGATATGCATGCCGCTCAAAATCACTTCACCGTTTTTATCGATGTAGGCATAACTGTCCCTTAAGTTTACCTTGCCCTGCCGGATGGATTTTACCTCCGTCCCCGACAGTACAATGCCTGCTTCCAGTGTCTGCTCTATAAAATAGTCATGCCTTGCTTTTTTATTTTGAGCTACTATCTTGATTTCATCCTTAACCATTCCAATTCCCGCCGTTCATCATACCAGTTCTTTTAAAGCAGATAAAAATAACCCTTCGGAAAATTGCAAAGGGTTTGAACATTTGTATATGTGCTTTACTGTATAATAATATTATATCACTTTGCCGGTTATGTCAAGAGGAAAAGACTGAAAAGATTGAGTCAATTTACTGTAGGGAATTGAAGATAAGACGACTTCCTAAAATAAGTCCACTCCGGTCACGCCCTTGACAACAAGCATCTCCCATATGGTTTGTCAGCCAGGGCGGCACCCCTTGTAACAGGGGAATGTCTCTGGAGCTTTTGGCTGCCACTTTAGCCCATTATACCATATGGGTCCCTCTTATTGTAAAGGGTTCGCTTCGCCGTTCCCTTCGTTCATTGTTACCCTACAAAGGCTCTTAGCGCTCTATAAAGCAGTGTTTTATGGCCTTTACTGATTATTGTTAGATTACTGTCCCAAACACCATCATATCTATTCCTATTTGTTCTCAATTCACGAATTAATTCATCTTGTAGCTGCTGTGCCTGCTCCCGTTGTTCTTTCTTCTTTTGAGCCATTACCAAGTCGTATACTTTTCCTCCGTTTTTCTTGAAAATTCTGAGTTGGGCCATCTTGTCCGCACCATTTTTTGACCAACCCATTGGCCTGCTGCTTAACCTATCGGATAGAATATGGCTTACATGCCCTTCAGCACTGCATCCTACAATTTCATAGTTATCTACCTTTATCTCTATTCCTGCCCAGTTATTCAATATATATCTTTTTGCATCGTTAACCGCTTTCCTCTTTGTCTCCGATTCTGTCTTTTCAAGAATTTTAGCAAATGCCTTCTTAAGCCCCGCCTTATCAGCTTCTTTCAAGGCATCATCTAATTCCTGTTCGATATCTTCGTCTTCCAAGTGTGCCGTTGCTACTTTTACGTATTTGCTCAAATGATACTTATCCAATACAAACTTGCTTTTACCAATCCAGTTTAATCCCTGTTTTATCCAAGCTGCTCCATCTCCAGATATATATACAGTTTCAATCTTATCCACATCATAAGTATCATCTATGTATTGGGAAACCTCTAGCCACAGTTCTTCACTATCTCTGATTCCTCCAAAATAACGGGGATTCTTCAATACTTTTCTCTTCTTCGTGCTTTTTTCATGGTCAATTCCCTCATGAACGTATACAAGCTTAGGCATTAGTGTGCTACTTGCTCCCCATTCATCTTCTGTCTTATGTCTCTTTTTCCCTTGCTGCGCTACATGGTCTTCATCAGCCTCAATATACAGAATCTTTGGTGTCTCATCCTTTCTCTTTTCCACCGATGGCTGAACAACTTCAAGTTCATGTACTTTATTCATTACAGCCTGTTTGCTTACCTCATCCATGTATGCAGCTTTTTCTCCACCTTTTCTATAACTGCTCTCCGCAGCCTCTTCCACAGCATTTATGACAACATCAGCACTTACTCGGTCATGAGGATTGATACCAACTATTCTATCCACAAGATATTGCCTTTTTCCGCCTTTCTTAGGCTTAAAATATGTTCGTTCATAACTGATGGGTCCAAAGCTTGTTAAAAGTCCTGTTCTATCCTTTCTTACAATTTCCCAGTTCTGCTTGCGAGAAGCCGATTCCCGCAGATAATCATCCATATCTTCAAGAACTTCTGTAACAATGTTTCTACCTAATTCAAGAAGTTCTTCATGCAATCCCAAAACAAGGTCAGCTAGGTCCGTAGGCTTTTCAACAAATTTTTTTACCTTTTCTTCAATCTTTTTTACACCAAAACCAATAAAATGTTGTATACTATTGTACATAGAAGATGCATCCTTTCGTTGAGTATTTTGATTTGGCGACTTATATCTTAACAGGATGTCATCTTCTTTTCAATTTTTTGGATATTTATTCCAATTGATTCCCTACAGTAATTTTACTCGAGCGACTGAAAAATCCACGTTTCCGCCCATTGCCTTTCGATACACTCTGTCTGATGCGAAAAAAATGTGGCCGGCAATAAAGACGGATAGATTTCAAGGAAAGCAGCCGACATTCTTTCAGCAAACCGGATATTTCCTGGCTTTACATGCGATGAGCAGTAATTTAGTCCTATTTTCGTGGTAATATATTACTATTTTTCAATTAACCTAATTATCTATTGCTTGAAATAGAGTGTTAATATAGTATAATATATAGGGTAGGTACATTTGTAATTGCCTACGAGTTTTGAGCCTTTACCGACACATGGATGCAATGAAAAAGGCGCAAAACTGGTTTACCCCCCTCCTCTCCTATCCTAAAAGGATAGGTTTTTTTTGTCAGATGCACCGAAGATTATCCAAAAGCTCATAAGGCACTTTAAGATTGCCATATCCGACGCCAATTTCAATCCTGCTTTTATAACTCCCATGAAAATCGCTTCCCCCGGTAACAATCAAGCCATGTTTATCAGCCAACCGCAGGAATTCTTCCGTCTCTTCGGGAGTATTATCAACATAATAAGCTTCAATGCCTTTTAATCCTTTTGCTTTTAAATCCTTTAACAGAACATCCAGGCTGGCCATATCCATGTAGAGATATTTTGGATGCGCCAGAACAGGGATTCCTTCAGCTTTCAGAATTTCCTGTATGCCCTGCTCCGGAGTGAGCTTGCCTTTTTTAAAATAAGCCGGACGTCCGTCGGCCAGATATTTCTCAAAAGCTTCTTCTATGCTGTTTACATAACCTTTCTCCACCATGACCCTGGCAATATGAGGCCGTCCTACAACCTTTCCTTTGGCTTCCTTTTTTACTTCATCCATTGTCAGGTTAAAGCCCATCTCATTAAGCTTTTTCACAATCCTGGGATTTCTTTCCTCTCTGTTTTTCCTCAGTTCATTAAGGACTCCTGCAATTTTTGCAAAGGTTTTACAGAGAAAATAGCCCAACATATGCATCTCAGGCTCAAAATCTACGCTTATTTCCACCCCCGGAATTACTTCAATCCCTGCCTTTTCTCCTTCAGACAAAGCCTCCTCCAGGCCGTCCACGGTATCATGGTCGGTAACAGCCACTGCCGCCAGCCCGCGGCTTTTTGCGTATCTCACCAGCTCTCCCGGGCTCATGCTGCCATCCGAAGCGGTTGTATGTGTGTGCAGATCTATAATTTTACTCATCATTTCCTCCTCATACGATTTTTATCTATAATACCCAATATTCTTCCTTCCTACAGATCTTAGGCGGAAAATTCCCTTCATATATTGTCTTTAATACATGATCCAGCTTCCTTAAAGCGCTTACTGCCTGCTCCTTTGTAATAAGCTCCTTTTCCAGCGCCTCTGCCAGTTCATCGGCATCCAGAACTAACAGGGTTCCGTCCGGCATCAGCTTGATATCCACCAGAAGATCTATGAGAGTTAAAACATCCAGTTTTTCATTGTATTCCACATCAATAATGTCACAGTACCAATATATGAACTTTCCGTCATTATCATAAAACCTTCCGATCTTGTAGCCTTCTTTAAGAAATGTGTAGGATATTCCCCCCGATATGTCATTTCTGGGCTTTATAGCTTTCCAACGGGTGATCAGAACATCATCGGTCCGAAGGAGAAGCTCATCTCCGGATATGTCAACTGTTTCAAACGGTATAAATCTCTTTCTGTATATAGTAGGTTTTCTCATGCCATCCATCCTTCTCTAATGAAATATTGTGATTCCTTTTCCAATAATTAATGTTCCAAAATCGAATCCTCTCCACCCAACCTATGCATGCTCTGCCAAAAATTCCTCTGTATATATGGAGTAAAATCCAGTTAATTTCACAGACCATCACGGCCTGCAATTTTTATTATGATTATACCTCATAGTATGCACGTTTAAAATGGATTTTCCCTTGAAATTGCAGGGCAATAATATTTCCCATTTTATTCCATTATACTCCGTATAATGATATAATTGATACGATTGGACAGATTAACAGTACTTTGTGGCTTTGTATTCAGTTGCAGATTAAAACCCATTCCGGGAAGGCATATTTCCTTTATTCATCCTAAGGAAATAACGCTTAAGGGGTATACCGCTACAAGACTGGCAGAGTGCCTTCCCGATGCTGTTGGAACCGTCCGGGAAGGTACTGATTTGACTTATATGGTTTAGGATTGGCGGCAGCTTATATCAAACCTTCGGTATAATGAACTTACAGCAATTAGCTGACACTTATCCTAAACTATATGAGGAACGCCTTTTTCCGGTCTTCCCAAACATAACAAAGTACAATTAAGCTTATGTAATGCGGGAGGAGAAGATATTGAAACATGAACGGTCATGCAAAAACTGCATTAAAGGTACTCTCATTTCTGTTAACGGCGATATTTTGTGCAGTATAAAAGGAGCCGTATCACCTGACTATGTATGCTCAAAACACAGGTTCATGCCTATTGTTCAGTTGTCCGGAGAAGGTAGAAATAAATGTGCTGATTGCGAATTTTTCATATTGATGTCTGAGAATAAAGAGGAACATAAATATATAGGTCTGTGCCAGCTTTTTACCGTGAGGCAGTTCAACGGCCTTGAAAAAAACGCCTGCTCCAAGTTTTCCAAACGAAATGAGCGGGAAGTGTCATAGCTTGTCTGCTCCCATATTTTTCTGTTATTGAACACGCTGTTTATACCGATATATATCATAACAGCCAATAACAGAAAATTTGGGGTGAAGCAATGAATATTCCGAGAATAAGCGATTTACTGGCGCAAAAAATTACTGAAATACAGGCAAAAGTACCCATAAAGCTAAAAGGATATGAAAATCGTAAGGAGATATCTTTTCGGAAATATCTGGAGGATGCTGTCAGCAATGCGGAAAAAGACTATGAAAGCAGCCTGACAAATAATTCGCTGGAAAATGATTCACCGGATACTTTGACAAGCATTCCGGAGTCAACTTCCCCTGCCATAGACAAGGAAGGCAACGACAGAAGCAAGGATGTTGCAAGAGCAATGCTTTCCAGATCGCTTAGCACCGCATACATACCTTCCAACAAAGGGGAGCTTATGGATTATATAAACAGAGCTATCGATGAAGCGTCAAGAAAGTACGGCGTTGATCCCAATCTCATAAGAGCTGTGATAAAGCAGGAATCCGGATACAATCCTTATGCCCTGTCCAAAACAGGAGCACAGGGGCTTATGCAGCTCATGCCTGGCACTGCTGATATACTTGGCATTTCAGATCCGTGGGATATATATCAGAATATTGATGGAGGCACCAGATATTTAAGGGATCAGATGGCAGCTTTTGGCGGAAATCTGGAGTTAGCTCTGGCTGCTTACAATGCCGGTCCATACAGCGTTCACAAATACAATGGAATACCTCCATATCGGGAAACACAAAATTATGTAGCAAAGGTGTTAAATTTCTACAAAAATTATTCAGTTTGACTTCTCAGGGTGATTTCTGGGGCACAATGTACAAAAGTTAATCCACAATATCCACAGCGTTATCCACATAATAAAATCCAACAAAATGCGCTCTCAGCAAGTTTTTCCACATTATTCACATGACATTTTTAAACATATTGTGCCTCTGTTCATCACCAAGTTATGGATTTCACTGTTATTTTGTGGCATTCATTCGACAATATAATATCTCTTTTTAAGATAGGGTTGTTACATAAAATTAGTCATCAAAAAATTTCAGCTTTCTGTGGATAAAATATCCAAGTTATCCACAGATCATCTTTCCCCCAGCTTCAAACCTGGTATTGCATTGAGGTCCAACTCCGAAGCGCTGCCGCTCCTGTATTCATAATATGCGGCACAAGCTATCATTGCAGCATTATCCGTGCACAGCACAGGTTTCGGGTAGCGCACGCTAAATCCGTATTCCTCTGCAGCAGCTTTCAGTCCGCTTCTCAAGGCTGAATTGGCTGCTACGCCCCCTGCCAGGGCAATATTCTTTACCCCTTTTTGCTTGCCTGCTTCGATTACATTCCTGACCAGGACATCAACAACCGCCTGCTGAAAGCTTGCGGCCACGTCCTCTACAATGATCTTTTCGCCTTTTTGCTCGGCTGTATTAAGATAATTCAATACTGCTGTCTTCAAGCCGCTAAAGCTGAAATCCAGGCTACCGTCCTCAAACAGCACCCTTGGAAAAGCGATGGCGTTTTTGTTTCCGGATTTTGCAGCTTTATCAATGAGCGGACCTCCCGGATATCCAAGGCCTATAGCTCTGGCTACCTTGTCGAAAGCTTCCCCGGCTGCATCATCCCTTGTCTGCCCCATGATTTCAAATTTATTATAATCCCCTACATAGACAATATGGCTGTGTCCTCCCGACGCCACAAGGCATACGAAAGGAGGCTCCAGATCCGGGTATTCCAGGTAGTTGGCCGCTATGTGCCCCTCAATATGGTGGACACCTACAAAAGGCTTATTGGCAGCAAAAGCCAGCGCCTTTGCTGCAGACAACCCGACCAGCAGAGCCCCCACCAGTCCCGGGCCATATGTAACTCCTATAACGTCCACATCTTCCAGCTTTATCCTCGCTTCCTCCAATGCCTGGTCAATCACAGGGATGACCAGCTCAACATGCTTACGGGAAGCAACCTCCGGTACTACTCCTCCGAACTTCTGATGTATGTCTATCTGAGATGATATCACATTGGATAAAACCTCCCTGCCGTTTCTTACCACGGCAGCAGCGGTTTCATCACAGCTCGATTCAACTCCCAGTACTATGATATCTTTCAATACTCCGCACCTACTTCATTAGTTTTAAAACAGCATCAAAACAGCTTTCCAAAATATTTGCCGCTGACCAGCTGCTCTATAATTATTATAATGCCTAAAGCAAATACATAATATGAAAAGACCTTTAAGCTTGTTTTGGAAAATACCTTCAGCATGAATCTAACCGACAGGTATCCGGACACCGCTGCCGTCAGCATTCCTATAACAAGCGGTAATACGTCCACACTTAAGGACCCTGCTTTTACCGTATCGTACACGTCCAGCACCGCAGCACCCAATATGGCAGGTATGGACATCAGGAATGAGAATTTCAGCGCAAACTCTCGGTTTAATCCCCGGGACAAGGCTCCGGCCAGAGTCAATCCTGAACGGGAAACCGCGGGAAGGATCGCTAAGCCCTGGGCAACACCCACAACGGTCGCATCCGTGTAGGTCATTTCCTTCAAACCTTTGTTTCTGCTTCTGACGCTCTCCGCATACCAGAGCACCAATCCTGTAATCAAAAACTCGAAGCCTAAGGTTACAGCTGAATTGAAAATCGAATCAAAAAAATCCTTGAGTAAAACTCCTATAAGAGCTGTAGGAATCGTTCCCACCACAATAAGCAGAGGAAGTTTTGAAAACGGCCTTTTCAATATCTCTATTATATCCTTCCACAATACCGCACAAACAGCCACAAGAGTGGCAAAGTGCACAGCTACATCAAAAGTGATCACGTCATGGAGACCAAACAGTCTTTGAAAAATCACAAGATGTCCGGAACTGCTAATGGGCAGAAACTCCGTAAGCCCCTGCACCAGACCCAATATAAATGCTTCTAAAGAATTCAAAATTATTTCTCCCCTTAAACTAAAATTAATATATATAAAAAAATATGCTTTCAAGACCGGCATTTATACGGTGCCAACTATTATATAATATTATTTTTCCATAGTTTTGTAAATAGCCTATGAATTAAAGGCGGATTTGGTGTGTCCCAAACCCGCCTTTATGTCCCGGACGCTGTCAGTACGTTCACTGTCTGGTTTTGTTGTATAGGTACCTCTTTTACCGGCTCCTGTTTCTTGTGGAATACGATTTCCATCACCTGATTTATATCTTCCACCGGAATTACATCTATCCCTATATCTTTAAACAGCTCCTGCCAGTTCTCAGCTGGTATCAGCACTTTTTTAATCCCCGCAGTCTTGGCTGCCTCCACTTTCGCTACCACTCCTCCGACAGGCTTGACTTTTCCGCGTATTGATATTTCACCCGTCATGGCAATATCGCTGCTTATCGGCATTCCGGTTATGGCAGAGTATATGGCCACCGCCATCGCGACACCTGCCGACGGTCCATCGATAGGTACACCGCCGGGGAAATTCAGGTGTATCTCATAGTCCCTGCACCTTATGTTCAGTATTCTCTCCAGGACGGTGATGACATTCTCCACGGAAGATCTGGCGGAACTGGTTCTTTTATATTTGTGCCCCTTCCCTTCCATCTCTTCTTCTTCCACAATACCTGTGATTTTTATATTGCCCTTGCCGCTTTCCGATTTTACAGCCGATACTTCTATATCTATCACCACGCCGGTGCTGTTCCCAAACACCGCCATTCCGTTAACACATCCTACCTGTTCTCCAGCGACTATCTTTTTCTCTATCCTCGGGCTGTAATGTCCGAATTCGATTACCCACTCTATATCTTTTCTTGTTATCAGCGTCCTGCCTTCAACCTGAGCCACGCCCGCTGCTATTTGTATTATGTTTACCGCATCCCTTCCATTTTGCGCATACTTGGAAATCAGCTCATCAATTCCTTCTTCGGTCTGGAAACCTCCTTTGGCTGCAGCATTCCGAGCAATCTGCGCTATCTCCGGCGGAGTCAGCGGCCTGAAATATATCTCCTGACACCTTGATCTTATGGCAGGAGGTATCTCATCGGCTGTTCTCGTAGTCGCTCCTACAAGACGGAAATCCGCAGGAAGACCTTTCTGGAATATCTCATGGATATGCTGGGGTATGTTGCTGTCTTCCGAACTGTAATAAGCGCTTTCCAGGAAAACCTTCCTGTCTTCCAGCACCTTTAAAAGCTTGTTCATCTGTATGGGATGCAGCTCTCCGATCTCGTCTATAAACAATATGCCGCCATGAGCCTTTGTAACAGCCCCTGGCTTTGGCTGCGGTATCCCTGCCACACCGTAAGCTCCGGCGCCCTGGTATATTGGATCGTGCACCGACCCCATCAAAGGGTCCGCAATCCCTCTTTCATCAAATCTTAAAGTGGTGGCATCCAGTTCTACAAACTTGGCATCTTTTCTGAAAGGAGAAATCGGGTTCTGCTTCGCTTCTTCCAGAATGACTCTTGCCGCTGCGGTTTTTCCCACGCCCGGAGGTCCATATATGATTACATGCTGAGGATTGGGACCACAAAGCGCGGCTCTTAATGCCTTGATTCCCTGTTCTTGACCCACTATATCCTTGAGGCTTGCAGGTCTTGTTTTCTCGGACAAAGGCTCCGTCAGTCTTATTTCCCTCAAACGCCTGAGTTTTTCCAGCTCCTTTTTTGCCTCCCTGTCTATAGCGGTTTTATTTCCCTGTTGTGATTTCAGGAGATTTAAAAAGTATATACCTATAATAATTGTAAAAAAGAATTGTATGATGAAAAGAGTGCTTGTTAGCATAACCTTCCTCCTTATTAAATCAAGCTGTCCGATAAATGGCACCGGCTGTCATGGATGCCGCACTAAAACAAGGATCAAAATTGGTGGCCTTGCATACATTTATTATTTACTATGATATTTTTTTTATCCTGTGGGATTACAAATGTAAATTTTACTAAACCATGGAACTGCCTGCATAACATGGCAGACGCGGTGGCAGGCGAAATGCAAAAACAGCAGGAAGTTTTATCTTCCTGCTGTTTTTATCCTGTTGGTTACTAAACTTATCGACTATATAAGGCTTCTTTTAATAACGCCGGTTATAATCCGTCATTTTCTGTTACGAAACTGATTCCTTTTTAGTCCTGGGCTTTTTTCCCGCTGTCTTCTTCAAGCTTTTTTTATTTTCATTTATTATTAATTCCGGCTGTTTTCCATTTAGCACCGTATCCTTGCTGATTATGCACTTCTCCACATTAACTGTAGATGGTATTTCATACATTACATCCAGCATGATTTCCTCAATTATTGCTCTCAACCCTCTGGCTCCGGTATTCCTTTCTATAGCTTTTTCAGCAATGCACTCCAGGGCCTCATCCTCAAACTCCAGTATCACATCATCCATCTCGAACAATTTCTTGTATTGCTTTACCAGAGCATTTTTGGGCTCAGTGAGTATCTGGACTAATGCCTGTTTGTCCAGTGAATGCAGAGTTGCTATTATGGGAAGCCTGCCCACAAATTCGGGAATCAGCCCGAATTTCAGCAAATCCTGCGGGAGTATATGCTTTAAGATCTCGCCAACATCCTTTTCCTTGGAACTCTCGATCTTGGCTCCAAAGCCTATGGACTTTTTGCCTATACGGTTTTGTATGATCTTCTCTATGCCGTCAAAAGCCCCACCGCATATAAACAGTATGTTGGTAGTGTCAATCTGTATGAACTCCTGATGCGGGTGCTTTCTCCCACCCTGGGGTGGTACCGAAGCAACAGTTCCTTCAAGGATCTTCAGCAAAGCTTGTTGCACACCTTCACCGCTCACATCTCGGGTTATGGATGGATTTTCGGATTTTCTGGCTATTTTGTCTATTTCATCGATGTATATAATTCCCTTTTCAGCTCTCTCAATATCATAATCAGCAGCCTGAATCAGCTTCAGGAGGATATTCTCCACGTCTTCTCCCACATATCCCGCTTCAGTAAGGGAAGTCGCGTCTGCTATCGCAAAGGGAACGTTTAAAATTCTTGCAAGAGTCTGAGCGAGCAAAGTTTTTCCTGAACCTGTCGGTCCAAGCATCACGATATTACTCTTTTGGAGTTCTACCTCTCCAGCCTTCACCTCTGAGTTTATCCTCTTATAATGATTATAAACCGCTACGGCCAGAGACTTTTTAGCAGCTTCCTGTCCTATTACGTACTGATCCAGTATTTCCTTTATCGCTTTGGGTTTCGGTATGTCGCTAAGTTCAGTATCGACCTTGGTCTCCTCAAATTCTTCCTCAATTATCTCCGAACAGAGCTCTATACATTCATCACATATATATACTCCAGGGCCAGCCACCAACCTCTTTACCTGCTCCTGGGGTTTGCCGCAAAAGGAGCATTTTAGCTGCTTCTTTTCATCATATCTGGCCATAAATACACCTCTTTATTTTCTTCTTATCATTACTTCATCCACTATTCCGTATGCTTTCGCCTCTTCAGCCGACATAAAGAAATCTCTGTCCGTGTCTCTCTCTATCTTCTCAAGAGGCTGACCGGTTCTTTCGCTTAATATTACATTCAAATTATGCTTTATTCTAAGTATCTGTTCTGCATGTATCTTTATGTCCGTAGCCTGACCTCTTGCGCCACCCAAAGGCTGATGTATCATTATCTCACTGTTGGGAAGGGCAAAACGCTTACCCTTGGCTCCGGCTGCCAGGAGAAAAGCTCCCATGCTTGCTGCCATACCTACACATATGGTCGAAACATCGGGCTTTACATACTGCATGGTATCATAAATGGCAAATCCAGCAGATACCGAACCGCCAGGGCTGTTTATGTAAAGCTGTATGTCCTTGTCAGGATCCTCGGCTTCCAGGAAAAGCATCTGCGCTACCACCAGGCTTGCTGTTACATCATTTATTTCGTCACTCAAAACAATTATCCTGTCTTTTAATAACCTTGAAAAAATATCATATGAGCGTTCACCACGGTTTGTTTGCTCTATAACATATGGAACAAGACTCATAAGACCGCCTCCTTATAATTAATGTTTATATTGATGCAAATGAGCAGGCATCAAGCATACCTTTGCTGTCCCCGCCCATGTACATCCCGACAGTATCACTTATACCACTGCGTAACAGTACATCACGGTGCATTTGTGATTCCCGTTCTGCATAATGATATTGATACCCATAATTACTTGAAAATAAACATATACAAATTTTCAAAAGAGCCCGGCTGTGCTTTACGCTCAACATCCGGTTGCCGGCCGGAAGTCCTCCATTATGGGAACAGCTCTGCAACATATAAAAAATTATGCTATCTTAGCGTTTTGCACAAGGAAATCCACTGTCTTCCTGAACGCCAAATTATCCTTTATATATTCTATATCATCTTCCCTCAAATGTTTCTTAAATTCTTCCACGTCCTGCCTATAATTTTCAGCCATTTTCTTTATTTCATCATTTACTTCGTCTTCAGAAGCCTCAATGTTTTCAACTTTGGATATCTTCTCCAGGACAAGACGGGTTTTAACCTCATTCTCAGCCCTCTGGGCAAACTGACCTCTGAAGGTTTCGGTATCCATGCCCATTATTTCCATGTATCTGTTAAGATCCAATCCCTGATATCTGAGTCTCATATCAAAATCATATATCAGGTCGTCGATATGCTTTTCAATCATAACTTGCGGTATATCTACCACAGCATTTTCAACTACTTTGGCTACAACATTGTCTTCCATCTCATGCTTAGCCCTGTGCTCAGCATTTTCAACGAGCTTTTTCCTTACATCTTCCTTGTAGGCTTCAAGAGTATCGAATTCGCTTACGTCCTTCGCAAACTCATCATCAATAGCAGGCAGTTCCTTTACTTTAATGCCGTTTATCTTTACTTTAAACAGCGCCGGCTTTCCTGCCACATCCTTGTTACCATAGTCCTCAGGGAAGGTTACATTAACGTCTACCTCTTCCCCTTTATTTTTGCCAATCAACTGGTCTTCAAAGCCTTGAATGAATGTTCCGGAACCGATAGTCAACTCATAGTTCTGAGCTTTTCCGCCTTCAAAAGGAACGCCGTCTATAAAACCTTCGAAATCGATAACAGCTATATCCTTCTCCTGCACAGGACGGTCATCAACATCTACAATCCTGGCATTTCTTTCAGCTGTCCTCTTTATTTCGTTGTCCACATCTTCATCGGTTACATTGACTTCGATCTTGCTGACTTCAATATCTTTGTACTGGCCCAGTTCAACCTCAGGCTTTACTGTCACCTTGGCAGTAAACACCAGGTTCTGGCCTTGCCCTATCTGCTTTATGTCTATCTCAGGCCTGTCTACAGGGTGTATATCATTGCTTTTTATAGCCTCTTCATAAGCTTCAGGGCAAACAATATTGAAAGCATCCTCATATAACACTTCCGGTCCGTAATACCTCTCGACTATTTTTCTGGGTGCTTTACCTTTTCTGAAGCCAGGCACATTGAATCTGCCGGCGTTTTTAGAAAAAGCTTTTTGCAATCCTTCCTCAAATTTCGCTGCGTCAACCTCTATCTCGAGCTGCACAACGTTCTTCTCAATATTTTCCACCTTAACGTTCATTTATTATGTATCCTCCTATATTATTCTTGATTAATATATAAACGGGCTAAAGGCTTTGTTATACAAGCCTTGGCACCAACTTAACCCGGTCTTGTCAAGCTCTCCGCCTAAAGTAGTTTTTCCACTGTCCGGCACTTATATATGCGTACCCAAAATTAACCCTTAAATTATACCATAACATTAACATAAATTCCAATATAAATACATAAAATTAATATTTTTTCTATGCCTTTCTATAAGTTTAGCTTAAGTGGCTTAAAACCCAAATGGTCGGCTGATATAAGCTTAAAATCTATTCCCTCTACCTCGCCTTCAACAGCGCTTCTGAAGTTCTCCCCGTGCAGATGTCCATACAGGCATATTCTCACATTGAACCTTTTCATAACCTCGATGAACTCCGAAGGCTGCCCTTTTGCATTAAAGGGAGGATAATGCAGAGCGGCTATTACTGCCCGGCCCTCTCCTGCTTTTACGCTTTTTAGCGATAGCTCGAGCCTCTGCAGCTCCCTGTTGAATATCTTCTGGTCTTCAGCGCTAAAATCGCTGTCACCGGGACATTTCCATCCCCGGGTGCCGCAAAGCACGGCTTCCCCTAGATCAAAGCTGTTGTTGTGCATAAATGAAATACTGGCAAAGTTGTTATCCCGCAAAAACTTCTCAAGCTTTGACAATGTGGTCCACCAATAATCATGATTTCCCTTGGAAATAATCTTTTTCCCCGGGAGCCGGTCAATAAAACTAAAATCCTCATAGGCCTGTTCGAGATAAGTAGCCCACGATACATCCCCCGGAATAATAACATAATCCTCCTGGGAAACCGTCTGCTCCCACTGATTGCTCAGCTTTTCCATATAGTTTTGCCACCTCTGGCCAAAAATATCCATTGGCTTATCGATACTTTTGGCAAGATGTAGATCCGAAATTGCGTATATGGCCATTGGCAAACTCCTTTTCAAGGCATGCAAGGCAGCGGCACCGCTTTTAATCATAGGAATATAAATCAGCCAAGCTGTCAAGGTTGGCTGCAATAAAGAACATTTCAGCATTCCTGAGCATTTATGCCGGTGCCGAATCCTTGCCAATGCTTCATATATCTCATGCCTTCCTGAAATACTCGTAAATTTTCTCCGCCACTGCTTTGCTGATGCCGTCAACAGCAGCGAGGTCATCAATTCCCGCTGTTTTTATTTTGCTTATCGATCCAAAGTGTTTAATGAGGGCTTTCCTTCTCTTTTCCCCCACTCCCTCGATCTCGTCCAAAACCGAGCCGGTATACCTTTTGTTTCTCAGCCTTCTGTTATATTCCACCGCAAAACGATGGGCTTCATCCTGTATTGCCGTTACAAATCTCAAGGCTGAAATATCCTTAGTCAAATCGATTTCCCGATCTTGTGCCACCAAGCCCCTGGTACGGTGCCTGTCATCCTTGACCATACCAAATACCGGTATCTGCATGCCCAGCTCCTGCATGACCTCCTTGACCGCATTTACATGTCCGAGGCCGCCGTCAACCAGAATAATATCCGGAAGCTTAGTAAATTTGCCGGCTTCAGCATTTATCCCTTCTCTCCTGAGCTCATCTCTTTCCTTCTCAGCATGCCTGAACCTTCTGGTTATCACTTCCTGCATGCTCCCATAGTCGTTTTGCCTGTCCAGGGACTTGATTTTAAACCTTCTGTATTCCCCAGGCGCCGGCAGTCCTTTTTCAAATACCACCATGGAAGCTACCATCTCTGTTGAACCCGTATTGGATATGTCATAGGCTTCAATCCTCGCAGGCTTTGCTTCAAGACCCAACAAGGTTTTAAGCTTGTCCAGCCCTTCACTGGCATAGGAGTCTTCCTTTCTTACCTTATCCCGGAAATGGTTCAGTTCGATGCGCGCATTGTTTGATACCATCTCCATAAGATGGTGCTTTTCCCCTCTCTGGGGGACTTTGATGCGCACCCTTCCACCTCTTTTTTCACTAAGCCAACTCTCGATAACCTCACCCTCATCAATACCCGTCTGAATCATTATCTCCGCTGGTATATGCGCAGCTTGAGCATAGAACTGCTTCAAAAATGAGGATATCAGCTCGCCGTCTTCCGTATCCCCGGAATCTTCGAAAATAAAGTGATCCCTGCCTATGAGCTTTCCGCTTCTTATAAAAAACACCTGCACGCATGAGTCGGTCTGATCCCTGGCAAACGCAACCACATCCTGGTCGTTCATGGATGTGGAAACGACTTTCTGCTTTTCGGCTATATGCTTAAGGCTGTTTATCTTATCCCTTATGCTGGCGGCTTTCTCAAAATCCAGGTTTTCCGCAGCCTGTGCCATTTCTTCCTCAAGCCTTTTTATTATATCATCCTGTTTACCATCCAGGAAATTGCATATATCCTTCATCAAATCCCTGTATCTTTCCTTGCTCACATTGCCCTGGCATGGTCCGAGACACTGATGGATATAGTAGTTGAGACACGGTCTTTCTTTACCTATGTCCCTTGGAAACACCTTGTTGCAGGTTTTTATTGGAAACAGCTTTTTAATAAGGTCAATAGTCTCCTTTACGGCCGTAGCATTGGAATAAGGCCCGAAATACCGGCCTCCGTCCCTCACCATTCTCCTGGTCATCAATACCCTGGGATACTCTTCATTCATTGTAACCTTTATATAGGGATAGCTCTTGTCATCCTTAAGCAATATGTTGAACTTGGGCTTATATTTCTTGATCAGGTTGCATTCCAATATAAGGGCCTCAAGCTCCGAATCCGTTACAATATATTCGAATTCCTTTATCCTTGACACCATTGCCCTGGTCTTGGGAGAATGGTTGGCTGAAGCCTGAAAATACTGCCTTACCCTGTTTTTTAATACTACAGCCTTACCTACATATATTATTTCCCTGTTTTCATCCCTCATTATATAAACGCCGGGTTTATCCGGCAATTTTTTAAGTTCTTCCTGTATATCGAATATTATGATCACTCCTATTATACATCCTGCTGATATACCCCTTGCAAAACCGATACCGCTCTCATATTTTGATTAAAGAATAGCTGCCATTGCAAGCAAGGCAGCTATTTCCAAAAACATATTGATTCAAGTTTGGTCAATGGCCTTCAGATATTCTTCCAGTTCATTGACAGCAAACTGCTCGTCTTCGCCTTCCGCAATAATTGTCACTTTATTGCCGTTTTCTATCCCCAAGGACAACAGCCCCAGAAGACTTTTCGCATTTACTCTTCTCTCGTTCTTTTCAATCCATATGCTGGACTTGTAATTTGAGGCCTTCTGTATAAATATGGCAGCTGGTTTTGATACCAATCCCTGCCGGCCTGTTAATGTAATTTCTCTGGTAATCATCTTTTCTATATACCTCCTAAACTTCCTGTGTATCGCGAATTATAGCATATATGAACATCCCACGACTAAAATCGCAGGTTTCCTGCTTCAAATAAATATGTGAGACTTACATTTATTATACCAGAAAAACCACATATAACGAACTCTAAAATAAAAAATCCATGACTAATGTTTGGAAAAAATCAAAAAGAGTCGGGCGGGTTAGGCTAGTGTTTTTCTATACCAGCCCACACCGCAGAAAACTTTTTGACAGGTTCTTCTCCGGAAGCGCACACCTAGAAGAAGCAGCCTCATTCCAAAAGCATAGTAAAAGCAAAAAGCCCGATGTACCACTTCGGATCAATTTCTATTTTCCACAATATTCACCGTCAATTTACCCTTTTTAAGGTAAGTCCGTATCATCACAGGGTGCTTTCTATTATTTACGAATCTAAAATCCATATAGCCATAAACCACCGTTGCATCCCTTCCCTTAGGCACATATTTCACTTTCTTGGAGTGGGTATGCCTTTCAGTGACTTTAAGGCCCTTGCATTCCCTAACGGCATTATATAATGTACTGGAAACCTGGCATATGCCTCCTCCTATTTCATATGCCTTTTTTGGACCATCCTTGGTCCTTTTTATTATGGGTGCCTTTTCATACCCTTTGCTTCTTGTTCTTTTTCCCAAAACCCCATTGAATGAAAATTCTTCTCCAGGCTGCACCTTTTCATAGTCCAGGCTTTCGCATGCTAACATTATGTTGTTTACCCTCGATTCCGACGCGTCCAGCAGCACCGTTGTATAGCTTCCTATAATTTTCACGTTCTTCTCTATTTGCTCTGAGGTGATGTCAGGCTTTACTTTATCCACCACAAGCTCCACCTTTTGCCCTGCTGGTGCATCCAAGAGCTTTTGGAGAGTCTTCTGTACATTTACTTTTTTGCCGTATACCTCTTCCTTTTCAACTGTCCACGTAACTTTGTCAAACACGGCGCTTGCCGGTTCCTTGTTGATCTTTGCTGCTTTATCCTCCAGACGTTTCTTCGCTTCCGATTCCGTTAAGCCTCCAAAATTCTCTTCTCCCAAATATACGTTTTCCTTTATGGTTTTCTCTATATTAACAGTATTTTCACCGGCAATGTTTTCAACTTTAATGCCCATATCATTACTGTTATTGCTGATATTGCTGAAATCTATATCTTGCTTCTCCAGGTTCTGATAAGATTTGTCCTCCTCCTGGTCATCAGGCTTTTCTACCCGGGATTTGCAGGATGCGAAGGCAAAGGAAAACAACAGCAATGGAATCACTAGCAGAGTTTTTTTGCCCATATCAGCTATACCTCCCTTCTGCTTCAATCATCTGGCATTCTTAAGTAGCTAAAGGCTGGGGGAAGATGCTTTTCTTCCCGACAGCCCTGTATTTTCAATACCCTCAATACTGCACCATATTGAAAAAGAAGCCTAGTACCATTCCTAATACTGCCAGAACTATATTGGTGACGACGATGGCATTTCCACGCCCTCTTGCTTCACGGTTTACCATTACTCCAAAAATCACTCCCGGTATTGCAAAAAGGGGCGATATTAAAAAGTTGAGAGCTGCGCATATCCAACCCAGTACTACCAATGCCCTTGTGTCGGCAAACACTGCCGCACCGCTTCTATCAGTACGCACATCTCCTCTGTTGTTCATGAAAAAACTATTGAGCCTGTTCTCACTTCTGTTAAGATTTACGCTGTTTCTTTCCGTCAAACCAGTATCGGCATTCTGTCCGGTAAAATTGTTCTGACGGACTTCACCTGTGCTCTGGGCTCCATTTACATTCTGTTCTCCGGAGGTATTTTGCACTTTGTTGGCGTCTTGGCCTCCATTTCCATTTTGCATTTGAGAATGTTCCTGTATTTCAACCGAACCTTGGATTTCATTGCTTATTGCATTATCGTTTTGTGCCTCTGCTGCCTGCTGAATTTTATTGTCTTCCTGGGCTTTGTCGGCCACCTGAGATTCATTGGCATTTTGTGCTTGTCCTGCCTGCTGCAAATCATGAGCTGCTGCCGTGCCAGAGTTTATATTTCCCTGGTTGCTTTCAGCATTTTTTTCAAATTTTTCGTCCATTTTATCACCTCCGCAAAAATATTGTTTGTGATAAAATAGCTTATATTCGATGTTTAATTTTCTAAGTGTAGCGCAAATTTTCTTAACTTTTAAATGTTTGATGGAGCAATCGGATAAATTAAAGGTGGAAATTTTATCAGGAAAAAATTACATAAAGACATGCCTCTTGCAAGGCAAAAGACCTGAATAAAACAAAAGACCCGGATTTCAGCCTTTTCAGGCATATCATCCGAAGTCTATTAGATTTTGCCAGTGCATAAACAATCCTTGAAATTACAGCAAATATAACCGATAAATTTTTTAAAACTGCTTTAAACCTGACAACATTTTTTAATCTCTTAAATGGTGCTTTTGCCAAACTTCGAGTCAACTAATATGCCGATTCCTAGTGAGTTTACAGCAATATTCAATAACCCGCCTGCTAATATGCTTTGTATCACGCGTTCCTGAGGAATCAGCATAAACAGTAAAATCTCTGCCAGCATAATTGCTATTGCTCCCGTGACGAACTCAATATATATGTTCAGGCGGGCATTGGACACCTTAAGTGCCATTTTCCCGATATACACGCAGGTCGCAACTTTTGCCAGCAGCATTAAAAGCAAAAAGACCAAGGGCACGATCAAAGTCCAGCAGAACAAAATTGTTATAATAAAGCTTGCAATAAGCCCCAGAAGGCCTATTACAAACTTCCTACCCGTTCCGTATTCTATCCCGGCTTCAATGACTATAAACCTCTGGGATGTAAAATAAATCACCACAAGTCCGAAAATCAAAAGCAGCACCAGTGAAAAAAACAGCACGACAAATCTAAGCATGGCCAGAAAGTTCATATCCGGGCTGTTTATATTGATATATCCAAATTTAATGAGGCTGTTCTCCCCTTCAATATAAGCTCCGTCAGCTTTATCCACAGAACCCAGTGTTACCACATCGCCCATAACCCTGGCTTTGTCTGTAAGCGTAACCTTGCCCATCAATGTGATTACATCGCCGGAAACCGCCGCATCCAGATTCAGATTGCCCATCACCACCACGACATCTCCGTCGACATCGGCCTCTACATCTACATTCCCCGCTATTACAATAACATCTCCCGATGTATTTTCATCAACCGTCGTATTACCCAATAAGTTTATCCTGTCCCTTCCGTCGATGAATTCCCATCCGTTGGCTGCCAGGACGGGAACATTCACAACCACCATAAAAAGAACAACCATTACGATGATAAACTTTTTCATTCCATTTTTCATTCCGCCGCTCTCCTCCAGCTCCTTTTTACAAGGGCCACAAACATCCATTCAACCACGAACAGCACTGCAATAAGACCAATTATAATTTCCTGGTTTGCCTTGATAAACCCCATGCCCAGCTGAATCATGGTTTTCTCCATCCTCGACGCAAGAATGCTTAATAAAGCAACTATTTTGTTTATCACATCTGAAGCTCCGGGATAGGGCAAAAGGTATTCAAAAGCATTGATTGCCATATCGAGGATGCGGCTTCCGGAAAACCTGAACAGCAGGATCGCAGGCAGGGAAATGATAATAAGTATCGGAATCCCGTAAATGAGAGCCTCTATATTTCTGTTTTTGTTCTGTTCCAGTGTCTTAATCCTTGTCATTACCTGACTTTCAAAATCCGATGGAGGCTCTGCAATTTCGCCTTCTTCAAGACTGTTCAGTATGCTTTCCAACTGCATAAATTCGCTCTTGCAGCTTGCGCAGGCGTTCATATGCTGTTTTAACCGGGCAAAATCCACATCATTTATATTCCCGTCAAAATGCATCATCATCAAATCCCTATATGCATCACAGTTCATAAAACCTCCTCCTCCCTAATGCTTGATAATTTTTCCCTCAGCATAAGCCTTGCGCGATAGAGCCTGTTTTTTACGATAGTCATGGGTTCATTGAGAACCTTAGTAATCTCCTCATAGGAAAGCCCATTCTGATGGAAAAGTATAATCGGAACACGATACTTTTCAGGAAGCTCTTCAATCGCTTTCCGTATTTGCCTGCTTCGCTCATTTTTTATATAATTGGCTTCAGGTGTATCAGTGCTGCTGGAAGTGTCCCCTATTTCCTCAATAGGTACCGAATTTATCTTTTTCTTCCGCAGCATATCCAGGCATAAGTTTGTAGCAATCCTGACCGACCAGGTGGAAAACTTATACTCAGGATTATACCGACCGAGGGACTTATAAATCCTTATAAATACTTCTTGAGCTATATCGTTTACTTCCTGCTTGTCAGGCATCATATTATAAACAACACTATATATCAATTTTTTATACCTGGCAATGATTTCCGAAAAGGCATCGCTATCACCTGAAAGACATTGCTGCACCAGCTCAAGATCGGACACTTCCAATTGCCTGTTCACCTCCATCCCAGTTCACTTACATTACATATTTATTTTACTTTAAAATCAGAAATATGTCTGAAAATTACGCGAATTAAACCGGGATATAAAGGTGACATATGGTTCCCTCCAGCAGAAATGAGGTCTTCTTGACTCTTTGTAAAAACTTGTTAGAATCAGATTAGGAGGTAAAAATGAAAATAATAAATGCCACAAAACAGCAGGTGATATGCACCGAAATCAGTATCGCTGATACTTTTATAAGACGCTTTTTGGGATTGATGGGCAAAAAGGAGATACCCCCCGGAAAAGGGTTAATTATCACTCCGTGCAATTCCATCCACACGTTTTTCATGCGGATGCCTCTGGATATCATCTTTATTGACAAAAACAATATTGCGCTTCATGTTATTGAGAATCTTCAGCCCTGGAGAATATCCCCCGTCATCCTCAATGCCCGCAGTGTCATAGAGGTGCCTTCCGGAACAGTCAAGAAAACAGGAACAACCCAGGGCGACAGGCTGGAAATAGTCTAAAGGTCATTTTTCCATAATATCAGGGCATCCTCTCCATTATCGGAGTAGTATCCCTTCCTTATTCCTTCCACCGTAAATCCATACTTGAAATACAGCCTTTGGGCGTTAATGTTTCCTTTCCGCACCTCAAGAGTCATGCTGGTAATGCCTTCTTTTTTGGCCATATCGATCAGCGTTTCCATAAGAAGGCTCCCTATGCCTGCATTTCTGAACTCCGGGTGCACTGCTATATTGGTGATGTGAGCTTCGTCAAGCACTTTCCACATTCCGGCATATCCCACAGCTCTTCCACCAACTTTTGCGGCAATATATACCGCAAACTTGTTGTTTTTTATCTCCTCGAGAAACGCATTCCTGGACCAAGGAACACTGAAGCTAAGGTTTTCTACTATCATGATGTCATCGATGAGTTCTTCGGTCATTTTAACTATCTCTACTTCCATCATACCTTCGACCCTTCCGCACTGCCTGTTCTCTTTTCATATTCCCTCTCGGCCTGGGATTTTCTTAAATAAAAGGGTACCATGTCAAAGCAGCTTTCGGTCAATCCCTCCGATGCTTTTATGAGAGCCGCCTGGGCTACGGAAGATGCTTTCTGCAGGAGCATACCGACAGGAGCCACCTCACAGTTTCCGTTTAATTCGCTGCTGAAAAAGTTCC
This sequence comes from Clostridium thermosuccinogenes, assembly GCF_002896855.1. Classification (NCBI taxonomy): domain Bacteria; kingdom Bacillati; phylum Bacillota; class Clostridia; order Eubacteriales; family Clostridiaceae; genus Clostridium; species Clostridium thermosuccinogenes. Next base: position 4,004,885 of record NZ_CP021850.1, read on the forward strand.
TGTAAAGCAGGGCAGCATCTCCGTTAAACATCACTCTCCTGTTTTTTTGCTTGATAATTCCTACAAGCTCCTCCACAGGTATGCCCATATATTCCGTAAGCCTTTCAAGCCTGCCCTTTTCCCATGAATACAGAGCTGTATAGACCTGCCGGTTTCTCGCATCCATCACAGGGCATATCAATACCTCCGGCACCGGTATATTATATGCCAGAGCATCCAGCGTTGGCACACTGACAACGGGCTTATTTGCCGCATATGCCATTGCTTTTATAGTGGTGACACCAATCCGGAGACCGGTAAACGAACCCGGCCCGCTGGAAGCCGCATACAAATCTATATCGCCCGGCTTAAGCTCCAGGCTGTCCAATACTTCTTTTATCATGGGCATGAGCTTTTGGGAATGGGTCTTTTTCTGATTTATAATATATTCCCCCAAAAGCCGGGACTCCTCCATAACTGCCACAGCAGCCACTTCAGCTGATGTATCCACTGCCAGTACTTTCACAATGATCTTCCCTTCCGTCTAAACGGGCGGCAATCCCTTGCCGCCTATATTTCCAATTTGTACTTTTATATTTCCAGTTTGCTCTCGTATCCTTCAAAATCTTCTCCGATAAACTCCACTCGGATGAGCCTAGCATTGAGATCCTCCGGAGTCTTTCTTATCTCAACCCTCACATGCCTGGGAGGAATAATTTCCGATATCAGGTCGGACCATTCGATCACCACAATGCCATCACCGTTTAAATACTCCTCAAAACCTATCTCATACATTTCCTCAGGATCGGCAATCCTGTAGACATCAAAATGGTAAAGAGGTTTGAATCCATGATATTCATTAACTATAGTAAAGGTAGGACTGGTGATATATCCCTCCACCCCCAGGGCTTCAGCTATGCCTTTTGTAAATGCTGTTTTCCCCGCACCGAGATCACCATTCAGGCAAACAATATCACCAGGCTTTAAAATTCCTCCCAGCTTTCTGCCTAATTCAGCAGTTTCCCTCTCCGTCAAAGTTTTGAATTCCTTCATTTTCGCTCCTTCTATCCCATACTGCGCTATCTCTGGTATACGATTTTGCCATTGATTATCGTGGTAACCACATGTGTCCTAAGTTCAAAGGGATGTCCGTCAAATATGGCTATATCTGCATCCTTCCCAGGTTCAAGGCTTCCAACCCTATCAGCAATACCTGTTATCTTTGCTGCATTAATGGTTATGGCTTTCAAAGCTTCCTCCTCATCCATGCCCTCTCTGGACGCCAAAGCAGCGCACAGGCATAAATGCTGCACCGGCACACAAGGATGATCCGTCATTATGGCAACCGGAATTCCTGCTTTTGAAAGAATGCCTGGTGCTTTGAGGCTCTGGTTGCGCAGCTCTATTTTGGACCTGTCCGTAAGCAGAGGCCCGACGATGGCCGATACCCCTTCCTCCATCAGGATGTCGGTTATTAAATGTCCTTCAGTGCAGTGCTCTATCGATAATTTTACTCCGAACTCTTTGGCAATCCTTATAGCTGTCAGTATATCGTCCGCCCTGTGAGCATGCGCTTTTAAAGGAACTTCTCCATCCAGGACCTTTTTGAGAACTTCCATCTTTATATCAAACTCAGGCTTATCATAATTTTCCTTGTCGTTCTCATAATCTTCCAGCTGCTTCTTGTATTCCCGGGCTTTCATGAGATTTTCCCTGAGGATGGCTGCAATAGCCATTCTGGTTATCGGAGTCTGGCGCTTTTCATTATATACTGTTTTAGGGTTTTCTCCGAAAGCCACCTTGACAGCCACAGGGTCTTTCAGGATCATCTCTTCCACGCGCCTGCCATATGTTTTCAGAGCTGCAAACTGACCTCCGATTACATTGGCACTGCCTGGTCCGGTTACAACAGTGGTAACACCGCTTTCCCTGGCTTCCACAAATGCCCTGTCGGCATAATATACTCCGTCAATTGCCCGAAGCTGAGGCGTTACAGGATCGGTTGATTCATTGCCGTCATCGCCTTCAAATCCCACTGCATCTTCCCACATGCCCACATGGCAATGGGCGTCGATCAGCCCTGGCAGGACATATTTCCCCTCGGCATCTATCACCTCAGTATTTTCCTTATCTTTCAACAAATCCTCAATCTCTTTATAATCTCCGGTAACCTTGATTATTTTTCCCTCGTCGATTAAAACATATCCGTTATCGTAGCTGATTCCAGCCATGGTCAGCACTTTTCCGTTTTTTACAAGTAACATAATGACCCCCTGAATACTGTTAGTATAATTAAAACTTATAAAATAAAAGAGCACCTTTCAAGCGCTCTGAAAATACTCTGTTCTTTTGAGCGTTAAGCATAGGTTAAACGCTTCTGTCCAACTTAATATCAACGGAGGCGTATCAACGGTGGTGGTTTCTTGCCATCGCATCTCGCTATTTCCAAAAGGCAGATGATTTGCCCATCGCCTGCCGCCAAACAATCGGTACTGCCTTCTGTATGGCAGGAGACCCTTTTTAACTCGTAATAAATTATATCATAGGATTGGAAAAAATCAAAACAAAAAGTCCCGGTTGCCCACCAGTATGTGACAAGCTCTGATAACAGCATCATGAAGGAATTATTGCGAAAAATGAAATTTCCATAAGCTATGAGAATTTCATAAGCTATATTGTAATATTGCAAATGCAGTTTTTCGCATGAAAAAACGCCGGATTGCTTCCAACCCGACGCTTTGTTTCTCTGATAAGTAAACCTGCAATTTTGAACCGGCTTGCAGATAAATCGACAAAGATGTGTAGTTACAAATAAGTTTGCTCACGTAGTTACAAAGTTTGCTCGTGATGAAATGTAGTTGTTGCAATGCTTCTCGCCCATAAGTTACTTTGAGAGACAAAGTTTGCTCTCGGGTTTTATTACCTTAAAAAATATAAAAAAAGATATAAAAAATGAGAAAATTACAAGCGAGTTTGCTCGTGAGCAGTGAAGAATGACAAAGTTTGCTCGTGGAAGGTAATGAGTATTCATACGCAGGGTATAACCTACGGGAGGAAATATCGAAACCACCTACACATACGAATTATACAGGCTTACGAGGGATTACAACTGCGTCCGTTTAGCATATTTTTATTTATTTCTATATCTATTTTTGAACACAAAAAAACCGCCAAAGGTTTTTATACCTATGACGGTTTTGTAAACTCGCAAACAAACTTTGTAAGTTTGAACAAACTCGAGTGTAAATAAACAAAGAACATTTAATTGCATTATCAAAAGATATCATTATTCAGAAGAAGTACACTTAAAAATGATAATAACTTTTAATTGATGATTGCATTTATACCCTAATCCTTGTAGTAATAGTCTGTTCTATTCTTTCTTTTATTTTATTATATATTCTTAATTCTTCATCTTCACTCTCCAAAACTACAACTACAGCATATTTTTGAGGTTGATTTGACCAATTCATTTTTGAGTTTACCACTAAATATAAATTATCATTATTATTAAAATTTATATCTCTAGAAAATTCATAAACAGATTTTTGTAGTGTGCCTGCACTTCTTAAATTAGAACCAGGTTCTAAAGAACACACATATTTATCATCTATTAAAAACGGTTCATCTTTACCCTTTTGCGATTCATATGCTTTTATTACCTCATCTATACTTACACCTTTTATAAGCCTATATTCCATTGAAACCCCTATATAATCCAATCTTGTATTTCTAACTGGAGGATTAAATGCAAGAGATATAATTACCCTCTTCCTACCCGCTGCTTGTCTAAATTCTTTTGGTAATGGAATTTCAAATATATGCATATTATCAGGTTTTATCTTTTCATCATCGGATTTCATATCCGCTATAAGCACTACCCTATTCTCAAATGAATCTAAACATTTATCAATATTAGGGTATCCATAACCAACACTATAATATAAAACCTTATTAAAATTATTTCTGTTTTGGTGCAGAAACTCTTTTCCCAATTCATTTTCACTATTTACTACATTTTGGACTTGTTGTATTATTTCTTCTGGAATAGCCGCAGAACTTGCTACTATACACCTCAATAGATTATTAGATGCATCTGGATACCTATTTAAAATGCGGCCAAGTATATGAGAAATATATGGTGCAGCATAACTTGTCCCAATATTCCAAGTAAATAATCCTTCATTATCATTGTTAAACAACAATTTGGATATTCCTACATTTTTAGTAGGTTCATATCTATCAGAGAAATAAATTTCTACTCCCCTATCACCACCATAAGCAATAAAATCTGGCTTGATTGCATTCATAACTCCAGGGCCTATCCGGGTTATGCTTGATATTTCGTTTTTTCTAGTAATATTTAATTTAGTTAGTCTTTCAGGCGAGTTAATAATTTCATCGGATATTGAAATTGCACCTACAGTTATTGAACTAGCAGAATTTGCTGGTTCAATTAGTTTGCATTCTTTCATTTTATAAAAATAGTTCGGATAAGTTTCTTTTATATTTTTGTAATCATCATATAATTCATATGTAAAATTTCCAGTTGATACAACAAAAACAATATCGTATTTATTTTGTAACTCGTCTAAAACACAAGCCCAAGCCTTTGGTTTACCACCATTAAAAATATATTTACTATCTCCTTGTGATAAATTATATATTCTACAACCATACCCATTATAGAAATATTCTACTATATCTTTCATCTGATTAGGAATTAGTTTTTCATAGAAATTCGTATATTTACTGTATGTCATCTTAAGATAAGGGTGTTGCTCTTTTTGAAAATATGATAGTAATTCTTCAAAGGTAATTTCTTTATCACAAAATAACAATATTGCATCATTTATATTTGGAGATAAATCTCCTAATTCACTTTTTATTTCCTTAATCCATAAATCTAATGTGTCTTTATATCCGCCATCATGTATCTTCGCATTGAAGAGAAAAATTTCTGGAACAAAATCATCATTATATTGAAAGTCTCCATATTCACAAATTGATGCAACTGCTGTTCCATGTCCGTTATAGTCATTTGAATTGTCTATATAATCATCAGAACAATAAAATGTCTTAGAATCGCCAATTACTCCTCTAAACAATGGATGTTGCATAAAAATGCCACTATCAATAACACATATAGAACTTGACTTGCCTGGTTTTAAGTTACTAGTGTCAAAGTTTATATCATCTATAGACATTTCTTTTACTTCTTTAATCTTTTGATATTGAATATAAAACTTTGGTATATTCTCTACTTTATAAATAAGGGGATGCTCTAATATCTTCTCTAATATATCATTATTTAATTGAACCCTTGCTACTACAACGGATTCCCCAACATAAGTATCACAAGTCCTTGCACCGTTCGCAGATATAAAATTTTTAAACTCTTCCATTTTCTCTTTAGACTTGTCTACTGTATCAAAAACCCACAAATAACAATCTATGTAGTCTCCATTATTTAAATCTTCTAATATGACATTATCTCCTACTCTATCTTCTCTTGACCATCCACTTATACTTTTTATAATAGAGAACAAATCTTCATGTTGTATTTTAGTTTTAGCAATTATTCCTTTTTTGTAATTTTCTAATGCCTCCTTAAAATTAGCAAGTTTCAAGTCATCTGAGAATAACACTTGTATCTCTTTAGTTTCTTTGTTTATAATTTTAACGCCAAAATATTCTAACTTATCTTCATCTTTCTCTTGTAAAGTATATCCTGGTTCTAATTCTAATTTCATCACTAAGTAGGGCTGAAATTCAAACTTTTCACTTTTATCCAAAGTGTTTTTAATTTGAGAATCTAATGCGTTCTTAAGAAAGTCTGCTTGTTCAACATTATACTTTGTAGGCGGTGGAGGCCCATATCCACGTTTCTTTTTTCTTTCCCTATCTTCAATATTTACCTTAGTAAATCTTATATGATCCATTTTTCATCACCCTATTACAACAATTCATAACAATCAATTAACCCATTGATTTTTTTATCAATTCCCGTCTATCTCTTTCTTTTAGGATTATTTTTTCAAATAATGAATCATTAATTTTGTCCAAACCATCTAATACCATTTTTTTAATAGACTCATAACATATTCTTTCTATATCGGCATATGATAATCCAACTAGATTATTTAAATGACGTTCAATATTCAACTCTTTATGATAATAATTTCTAAGTTTTAATCTAATAAATTTCTCAATATCATCCTCTTTAGGCATACCAAAATATATTACTTCATCAAATCTTCTCCAAAGTGCTTTGTCAATTATAGTTTCGTAGTTAGTTGCAGCAATTACCATAGTGTTCTTAGAAAAATTATCCAATAACTGTAAAAAACTATTTACAACTCTTTTTAGTTCTCCATGTTCTGAATCAATTGATCTACTTTTACCTATTGAATCAAATTCATCGAAAAATAACACCCATTCTCCTTCTTTGGCAAAATCAAATACCTTTCTTAAATTAGTTGCAGTTTCACCTAAATATGATGATATAATACTATCAAATCTAGTATATAACAGCGGTAACTGTAATTCATTTGCTATTGACTCTGCTGTAACAGTTTTGCCGCATCCTGGTGGCCCACAAAATAAAATCTTAGTTTTTGGGTTTAATTTATATGTTTGAAGTAGTTCTTTTTGCTTAAATTCTAAAATTATATCTTTAATTTTCTCTTTATTATCAGAGGTGAGAATAATATCATCTAATAAAACTTTAGAAAACTTCATTTCTAGGAGTTGAAAGCCAGTTTCTTTATCTGTGGGCAATTGTCTGTTATTTATATTTCTGCTTTTATATATTGATAAAGTACAATTATCATCAAACAAAATTCTAGATAATTTGTCAGCAAGCAAGTAATGATTTTTTTTCTTTTCTTCCTCTATAATATCGTACGCTACTTTAGAAAACTCAACTTGATTATTTTCCTTAAAAGCCTTAAACAATTTTTCTAGATTTTCTCCTGACGCCATTACTCTCACCCCTTTCTTAGAAAATATGATTGTTTTTTCTTATGCAGTAATAAAAATAAATAATCTTCAATATCATTATGCCATCTTCTTACAAATATATAACCTAGCATCTACCTTATTAAGCAGACATCAGCAGTTTTTCTGAATAAATTAAATATATATTTATTTGTTTATTAATAGGACATCATTTTCAATAAGCACCACTAATATTTAGTATCGACTTATCTTTTAAAATATTATATAATACTTGTTTATATTTCGCTACATAAAAATATGCTATGTTTTAAACAATAGCATACTTTTATTCTATCTTATAATTGGTTAATTTTGTTTCTCATTGATTCTCTACTTGGGTTTAAATAAAGAAGAGTAGTATGAACATTACTATGACCTGCTAAATAAGCAACTTCATGTACTGACATCCCACTTTCTAAAGCAATTGTGCAGAAAAAATGCCGCAATGTATGAGGAGTGATCTTGTCGCTATACTTATTGAAAATCTTATTAATTGTTGACCTATGAATTACCTTACCATTACTATTTGCAAATAAATACGGACTTTCACTTTCTCTCACTCTTAAGAACTCACTTATACTATTAATAATCTTATCATTTAAATAAACAACTCTATCTTTATCTCCCTTACCCCTAACCTTTAACTCTCCAACTGTTAAATTGAAGTCTGTTAACTGAATATTAAGTGCTTCACTAATTCTTAAACCTGCATATGCTAATAATGTGGCCAAACAATAAATATCTCGATGCCCATTCTCTAATAGTTGTTGTCTAAAAGCATCTACTTCCTGTTTAGTTATATCCGAAGGGTTTGCATATGTCTGCTGTACATTAATATTATCTTTCTTTGAAACTACTTGGTCTTGCTGTATTCCTTTCTCAATCAAAAATTCATTATACTTTATCAATGCACTAATCTTGCAATTTATTGTTCTACCAGTATCTTTCTTAATATTACGAAGATAACTGATATAATCTAAGATGTTTTCCCGGTATAGCACCGAACATTCTCTGCCAAAGGACTCCAAATACCATTGATAGTAACCTTTAATATGCAGGTAGTAACTATTGATAGTATTCTCGCTTTTTCCTCGTAATGTTAAATAATCTTTGAATGCCTCTAACAAAATTTCACCTCCATAAATTATGTTGCCAATCATATTTCTAAATTCCCGTAAATTATGTTGAATTTATATATTGATGTTACCGCCTTTAGAAACAAAAGTCAGGACCTTCGGCAGCATAATTTATATTATGTTGAAAAAATTTTTAGCCCAATCTCCTTGTAAACTAAGTATTACAAATATTAATTAGTGTAATCTACAAAAGCAGTTGCAATTTAAAAAGGAGTCTAGGCTTATAGCCCGACTCCCTACATAACCCTTTATAACCTTTTCATTGCTCTGAAGTAGTTTCTGCCTCATCAATTTCTTCTAAATCACATAATTTCTCATACAGAGTTTTTAGTTCAGCAAATTTTTGCTCTTCTAATAGTTCCACATTACCTGACTCTAAAACTTCCTGTAGTGCCTCTTCTTTACTTACTATATAGGCATAGTCTTTTGAGCCTTGAATTTGAGAACCTATAATAATAACAAACCTGCCGTCTTTTAACTTGGTAATGCCTTTATGCATTCCTAAACCTCCATTACCCCAGTTACGTCCATTCCAGTAATCTAATTTTTCATTATATTTTACTCTGGCAACAATCTTATTGCAAAATTCACTTTCATAAACATTAACCCTTCTCATTAAAACATCTCTCCTTTCTAAATAAACAAAAAACTAACACGGCAAAACCCTCTTTTCCGGGCAAATTTGCTATGTTAGTTTACTTTGATTTAAGATTATTTTATTATCACTTATAATGATATTTCAAACTACTCATTCTGTCAAATTTTTTGGCAGCAATATTTTGAACAATTTCCTAAATCCCCTAATCTCATCTACTTATCAGATAATCTATTAGTTCCTTGTAATCCTCATCATATTCACTTTTTTCATGGTCATGGCCATATTCTTTTCTAATCTCCAATAAAGCATTTTTAATTTCACCTTCTTCATATGATTCCTTGACTTCAACAGATTTATGTGTTTTGTCAACTAGAAATGCATCAAAATGACAAGAAAAATGCAGCACCCAAGCAATCCAATTTTGTTAATATAAGGTATGAATTTTTATCGTACTTTCATCAAGGAGTTCTCTAAACGATTACTTGAACCTTCAAATACAATTAAGTGGCTGTGATGAATAATTCTATCAATGATTGCGCTTGTTAGCTTTTCATCGTAGAAAATACTGTTCCATTTACTGAATTCTAAATTAGTAGTAATAATTAGACTTTTGCGTTCGTAACAGTCTGATATAACCTGAAATAAAAGTTGCGCTCCCTCTTTTTCAAATGGAATGAAACCCCATTCATCGCAAATAATCAAATCTGCCTTATTCAATTGCTTCATAAAACGTTTAAGGCTTCCTTCAGCTTTGGCATCCAATAGTTGATTAACAAGTGAAGATGTGCGGAAAAACCTTACCCTTTTCCCACGGTTACAGGCTTCCACACCCATTGCCGTAGCCAGGTGAGTTTTCCCAAGCCCAACAGATCCATAGAGAATCAGGTTTTCCTTTTTGTCAACGAAAGAAGCTGTTTTAATAGCTTCTACATCGATAGTATTGGGTATACTCATCTTTTCAAACCGAAAGTCTCCAAAGGTTTTCAAGACATCAAATTGCGCTTGCTTCAGCAGGGCATTTTTACGATTGAGTTCTCTGGCCTCTATTTCCATAGCCAAAAGCTTAGCAAGAAATTCCTCATGGGTCTCGGCCTCAATCTGCGAATAATTCTTGGCAATTCTTGAGCCAAGTTTTAGAGTGTTACAGTAGGCAGCAATTAGTTCATGCATGAGGAAGCCCCCTCTCAAGCAGGTCGTCGTAGATTGAGTTATTCACCTCATATGACAGACAAGGGATTTCATCTTTCACAACAATATCAGGTATGGGAGCATTTGCGAAGACCATACTGTAATAACGGGCCCATATACTATCCAAGTCTTGTATACCTTTTTGAACACAGTAGTTAAAAGCATCCACTGCTGTTTCAAGCTCACTGTTAGCAACCATCTTCTTCAGCATTCTTAGGGTAGCTTTCTTTTGCTCGTAATCACAGCCAGAAAGGTACTCCTGCAATGTTTGGGGCAACTGCTGAAAAAAGCCGGTATATTTTATGGCATTTGGTCTGTTACTCATCAGTACCAGATAGGGTTCCCATTTCATAGATTCTTTTTGTTTTCCATATAATCGGTTATGCCATTGAACAACCTGATACTGATCATCAAGAATCCAGACATTGAAAGCATTGGCTTTCACAAAAAGCTCCCTTTGAGCATGCTCAGGACTGGCAGAGTATTTTCTGTTTTCAAAGTTCACTTTCCCGTATTTATCGGACTTCACTTTCTCAAGACGGTAGATCTCATACTCAGCTTTTGGCAAAGGTTTCATTGCTTTCTTATCCTGTTCAAACAGAGTTTTAATGAGGATATCTTTTAAGTAGTGCTTACGATGCATATCTTCATCACATTCGATCAGCAGGTTCTTATTAAATTCTTGAAGGTCTTTGAATTCCGGCACCGGAACCAGCATATTTCTTCTTGAATAGCCTACCTTGTTTTCCACATGCCCTTTTTCATGCCCACTGTCGGGATTGCAGAAATTACTCTCAAAACCATAATGCAGTCGAAATCTGTTGAATGCGTCTGTAACTTCCCTCTCACCGTTAGTCAATATCTTCTTTACAACAGCCTTATCGTTATCAAACCATATACAGGTGGGAACTCGTCCCATGTGATTGAATATATTTTGCATACCCTGGAGCAGGCATTCAATGTTGGTTCCCTTATAGGCCTGTATGTAACCGCCATTGCTGTATGGGAAAGACATGGCCACATAGCAGCCTTCATATCGAATCCCGTTTTCCACAAATTCTGCCATTCCAAAGTCTAACTGCGCCTCCCCGGCAGGATGATAAAGCGGGATATAGCTTTCATTGCTTCCATATAGTTTTCGTTTCTTTTCTGCTACATATCTGGCAACAGTTCGATATGATACAGTAAATTCATCTTTGTATAACTTACTAAGCCGATTATATATTCTTTTGGCTGTATGTCTCTGTTTCCTTGGTGCCTTTAAATCGGCTTCCAGCCATTCATCAATAGTTTTTGCAAATGAGTCAAGTACACTTTTGCTGTTCTTTTTTCTGGTTAATGGTTTTGACCAATCATCCTTATCCACATATTTCTGGACAGTTCTGAAGTTAAAACCGGTTATTCTTGAAATTTCTCGTAAGGATAAGCCTTTCTTATCCGATAAATCTTTGATATACTTAATATCAGCCATTGTTAGCATCCTTTCCGTACCCCCTTAGCATTGACAACTAAAGGGTACTATTTTTAATTGGGTGCTGGCAATGTTTTTTTCTTCTATCAAAATCATGAATAGCTAAATATGCCTGCCGTTGACGATAGAAATCAACCGCAGTGAAAGTTGTATTAATATTTACTGTAAAATATTCTCAAATTTGTTTGGCAAGCTGCTGCACTTTTACGTGGCAACTTGCTGTACTTTTATTTTACAATACACACAGATTTAAAAAGCCTGTGTTCATCAAGACTGTTCCTATGTTTATAGGCTAAATAATAATAATAATGTTTTGTTGGCATTAGTGATATAAAATGGCCATTAAATCCAAATCCATGAATACATTTATAAGTCTCTAAAAGTACTTTGGATATTTCTAAAGTGTCTAAATCCTTAATTTCATGCATAATATTCCCTCCTGTTCCTTAACTTTCTTATAGCGTGTACAGTGTACCATCACTTTCTTATAACTTCTAGACTTGAGATTTATTTATTACATATATATATCTATATTTTTTATCCTTTTATTTTACATCTACTGTTTCTGCCCCGGATAAATGTCCCGGAGTTGCTCAAGTTGCGTGACCGTTTGCACGTATGCTAATATCTTCCTGGAAGAAAAAAAGGAGGATATGATAAGAGCTTTGAATATATATGTTAAGTGTTCCAGCACCTAACCCTCAAAGCCCTTTAACACATTTGTAATATGATAATAGCATATCTGGGGCGGAATGTTAAGGAGTATCGCAGAAATTGTTTAAAATTTTTGGAAAGGCTGGAGTTGATATGCCCGAAATGCGGCGGGAAAACAACCTTTCATGACAGATATGCACGTCATGTGCATATGGGCGAGGAAATTGAATGGATTAACATATTCCGTGTAATCTGTAGCAAGTGTGGGAAGACACATGCAATCATACCGGATTTCATCAGGCCGTATAAGCATTACTCGGCTTGTGATAGCGAGCTGGTCCTTCGGGACCAGGAGGACGGTATACCTCTTGAGGAGATTGAGACTGCCGCCAGCATATCCACATTAAGGCGGTGGGTAGAAGAATTCAGGCAACGGGGGCGGCAAGCTGCAGGAGCATTAAGAGCTATACTGTACAGGTATTATGGCAAGTTTGTCAATGAGCTGGAGATGATAGAAACAAAGGTATTCCACATGATTGAGCGGCTGCTTGGGTTACTGCCGCAGATAGAAAGCAGCCATCTTGCCATAGGTGAAACGAATATGTGGCTAACAAATCATCTGGCAGGAGTATTTGTATAGAAAATTCCCACATAGTTTGCGTAGCTGTCCGGAGTTCCCTTCTGATAGGCTTTAGGAAAAAGCACAGGAGGGATCGAAATGATAAACAATGAAGTATTGGAAAAAGCATTAAAGAAACATGAGATCATATCGCCGCTATTGCAGCCGGATCTGGATGAGGCGGAAAAGCGGAGAATACGGCAGGAGATACTTGAGAGGGAAGGAATTTCGGAAAGGACACTTCGGAGGTATCTTGCAGCGTACCGGGAGAATGGTTACGAAGGGCTATTACCAAAGATACGAAAAGATACAGGGCAACAAAGAGCGATATCTCAGGAAATATTAGATCGGGCAATCGAAATAAAACAGGAACTGCCGGAGAGAAGTGTCAGGAGGATCATAAAGATCCTTGAAGGCGAAGGGATTGTCAAAAAAGGAAGTGTCTCCAGAAGCACCTTGTCCAGGCATCTTTTGAAGATGGGCTTTGGTGCAAAAGACTTCAGAAATGTTCGTATAGAAGGAACGACAGCCCGCCGGTTCGTCAAAAACGGAAGGAACACATTGTGGCAGGCAGATATCAAATACGGTCCGTACATACCGACTGCCGACGGCGGTAAGAAACGGACATACATGGTGGCATTTATTGACGATGCGACGAGGCTGGTGTGTCATGCAGAATTTTACGACAATCAGAGGCTTCCGATATTGGAAGACAGTTTTCGCAAGGCAATATTGAAATACGGCAAGCCGGAGGCAGTATACGTTGACAATGGCAAGGTATTTATCTCGAAATGGTTCAGAGTAGCATGTGCAAAGCTGGGAATCCGTCACATGAACACAAAGGCGTATTCTCCGGAGAGCAAAGGCAAGATTGAGAGGTTCAATGCCACAGTTGAAGAGTTTTTCCAGGAGATATCGCTGGAGAAAGCAAAAAGCCTGGAGGAACTTAACCGCAAATTTCGGGTATGGCTGGATGAAGGGTACAACGGGAAGCCTCATAGCAGTTTAAAAGGGGTTTCTCCATCGCAGGCGTATGCAAGTGATCCAAAGAAGGTGCGGTTTGCAACTCCTGAAGAATGCCGGGACGCATTTTTATGGGAAGATACAAGGAAAGTTGACAACACAGGCTGTTTCAAGCTGCAAGGGATAGAATATGAAGCCGGAATCGAATACATAGGCAAAAAAGTGGATGTGCGGTATGATCCTTTTGATATGAGCCTTCTGGAGATATGGTACAATGGTGAGCGCCGAAAGACAGCAACCCCGCTGAAGGTTGGGGAATACTGCTCAAAGGTTGAAAAAACACCAGCAACGAAATCGGCGACTCATTCACGGCTATTAAAAATATATGAGAGCGAGAATGAAAAGAGGCAAAAACGGCAGACCGGAGCATTAACCTTCAGGAGCATGAAGGGCGGTGACAGAAATGTTTGAGCAGTACTACAACTTTCTGCACACGCCGTTCACCCGGGATATACCGGAGAAGCATTTGTATAGCAATCCGGAGCTGGAAGAGGTCTGCAGCAGGCTTGAGTATGCGGCCCGGAACCGGTTGTTTGCAGTGATAACGGGAGATGTTGGTACAGGAAAGACCACAGCCATAAGGAAGTTTGTTGGGGCGCTGGACAGCAACCGGTACAAGGTAATGTACATAAGCGATTCGGCGTTGACACCGAGGAATTTTTACTGGGAAGTATTGAACCAGCTGGGATGTGAAGCGAAATTCTACAGGAGCGATGCAAAACGACAACTAACGAGAGAGATCAGCAACCTGATTGAAATACAGAGACGTATTCCTATAATCATCACAGATGAGGCACACCTACTTTCAAGGGAGATGCTGGAGGAAATCCGGTTTTTACTAAACTTCAGGATGGATTCGTATAACCCAATGAGTTTAATCCTGGTAGGCCAGAGTGAGTTGAAGGACATCCTGAAGAAGCAGATATATGAGGCAATATGCCAGCGAATAGATATCCGATATCATATGATGCCATATGATCGGCAAAGAACCGGTGAATACATAAGAAAGCACCTGGAGTATGCAGGAGAAAGCCGGGAGATATTTACGGATATGGCGGTAGACGAGATATATGAATATTCTCATGGAGTACCGCGAAAAATCAACCGGGCGTGTACAGCTTGCCTTTTACATGGGGCACAGGTACAGAAAAAAATCATAGACGATCATGTGGTAAGGCTTATTGTTGAGGAAGAATTGAACTGGTAGTTAATATGCCCTGTCCGTATACATCTGCGGACAGGGCTAATGAGCAAAACTAGCGGTCAAAAAGAATGAGCAGATTGCGGTCAAAGAGGCCGAACAGCGACAATCTACAATAAAAATAAAAAGCCAAGGGCTAAATCTGCCTTTGACTTTGATTTTTCATTATACTGCAATTAATTAATAATTACTGAACAATATTTATTCTATTACCATGGTAATCTCAATTTCTCTGCTACAATTTTTGCACTTTCCTTTATTTGAGGAAATAATTTCTATCTTTTGTGTCGATTTGCATACAGGACATTCATATTCAATTACTTTACCTATATTCTGCTCAAGTACAATTTTGGGATTTTTCTTTAAATAATTTTCTAAATCTTTTAAATTTTTAAATGTAGGCATGATAAATCCCCCTTTATTCTTAGTGGTTTTATAATTTATAACCTGTCATATAAATTCTCAATATTTATTTTAGATTCTTTTAATACTTTTACTGTGTTTTTTATATCTACTAACTCATATTTAAGAACTTCTATTTGTGCAAATCTAGGTAAATGTTTATAAAATTTAGAATGGCTTTCGAAATTAGAAGATATTAGTGCCTTCTCTATAATTTCTTCTAATTTATCTGTATCTGTTTTAAATCTATTGAATAAATCTAAAATATGTTTTTCACTAATATTTTTTTCCGCTTTTCTAACCTTAAGTTTATTATAAGAAACACTAAACTCAAGCCCAAACTCATGTTGAATTATTAATCCAAGAGTAAAATTCACCTTATGCCCTGCATATGTATATATATCAAATCCATCCTTGACCACATCTATAAGAATTTCATCTAAATCAATAGAGAGTGCGGAATGCTCTAATCTCACACTCTTCAATACCGATTTAGATTTCATATCGATGTATGGATAATCACTGCTACTATTAAGCACTTTTAGCATTTGTTTGGCTATTTCATAAGATACTACCATTCCGCTGCCAAGCCATACTGCAAGTCCACCGTCTTTAGATATTTGTACATATATTCTGTATTTATCATAGTCTATCTTATCTATTCGCCATGTATTTCCTGCCAATATAAAATTAGATGTCTTGTTTTCCTTTAGCAGTGAATAAACAAACCAAGATTGTAAAGTTCCTATCTCTTTATTTTTATATATTATTGAAAATTCAGGTATAGTTTCAAATATAGATATAAAGTTCATTAAAAAATTATAACCGTATTCTTTTTCAATTTCTTTGCCTAGTAAATATTCCCAATTGCTAAATTCTAAATACTCCTTTTCTATAAGGTATTGAATAAAGTTTAATAATTTCTCCTCATTTATATTTCTGAATGAATTTGATTTTTCTACTATCTCTTTTAGGTATGAATGCCTTAAACCAAATTTTTGTTGTATCATAGAAAATATTTGCTGAAATAATACAGTATATGCCGCTGATGGAATTAAAGCAGACTCCACCCATTTTTCTCTTGCTAATTCAACAATAGCAATAGCATTTATTAAATAAAATTCTTCATCCACACAAAACTCATAATGTGATATGGTTCCTTCCCTTCTGCCTGTTCTCCCCATTCTTTGTCTAAATGATGCCACTGTTGAAGGGCTGTTTAATTGCATAACTACATCTAGTTCACCTACATCTATACCTAATTCCATAGTAGAGGTGCAACATAAACACATTTCCCCCGGAGTATTTTTTAGTTTATCCTCTGATATTTCTCTTAAGTTCTTACTAACTGAAGAATGATGAACCTTTGCATTTATATTCAAATTCTTTAATATTCTAGACATCATTTCACTATTGGTTCTACTATTACAAAAAAATAATGCCTTTTTGCCTCTTAACTCAGGTAGGAGACAACTAACCGTATCTTCACTGAATTCATCGAAGTATCTAATTAATATTTTAGATTTTTTCCCTTTACTTTCTGGTTTAATAACAGATTTCTTTCTTTTGCTAGACCCAGAAATCCAATCTAAAATCTCATCTGGATTACCTACGGTCGCAGATAAGCCTATCCGCTGAATATCATACTTAGAGTAAGTTTGTATCCTTTCAATAATACTTAACAGTTGAGCCCCTCTATAGTTTTCTGCGAAATAATGTACCTCATCTATTACTATAAATCTTATATTTGAAAATAATTCTTCTGAAGCATAGGAATCTGACATGAGTATAACCTCTAGTGATTCCGGAGTCGTTGCTATTATATGCTTAGGTTCTATTTTAAATTTTCTCTTATCACTATAATCAACTTCTCCATGCCATTTAAATGCATCGATGTTTGCGATTTTACCAAGTCTTTTTAATCTAAATTCTTGATTATTAAGGAGTGCCCTAATAGGAGATATATAAATTACAGAAATTGGCTTTAATTTTTCTTGGTAGATTTCAGATATAATAGGCAAAAATGCTGCTTCTGTTTTTCCTCCAGCAGTTTGTGCTATTAAGATACAGTTATCTCCATTAAGAATGCATGGAATAGTCTCTTCTTGTATAGGTGTTAAACTCCCCCACTTTAGAATATCTTTGATTCCATTTTGAATTTTTTCATCTAATAAAAAATAACTAGATTCCATTATAACTCCATCTCCATAGCGACTTCCCTACCATATAATTCTATCTGCTTATTAACTTCTTCTACCTGCTCTTCACTAATATTTAAAAGTGCTTTTATTTTACTCATAGGTTCTTTTTTTGCTGCCTCTAAAATAAATACAAAATTTCGCAAAAAAGTCCTGGGCAATATACTTACTTCTCTTCCAAATGCATTGGTAAATCTTTGGACATATTCTTGGATAAACTCATCTGATATTTTATCCTCAGGGTTCCATTCATAAACAACTCCATGAATATACCTAACCTTCTTAGAAATTTCAATTAATTGACTTGTATTAAATCTTGTTAATTTAATAAGAGGTTGTTCTAGTATTCGGATATCACCTAATTTAATTGGTTCTATTCTTGTATATAAAGCGTCATGTTCTTTTATGCCCTTTTCTTCATCTTCTATTAATTCATCTGTACCGGTAAATAGAAGGTAGCAACCGGGTAGGTTATCTTTACTAACCATATCGATAAGCAATCTTAAATTTTCATAAGCCTGATACCTTATGTCTTTCCTTTCTTTTCTTACAGTCTCAACTTCATCTATTATTACAAACAAACCAGCATACCCTGATTTTTCTATTATATAAAGCAATGTTTTAAGAAATTCAAATACATTTCCCTTATCTACTATTCCTTTAACTCCTATACTCTTTTTAATATCAGAAGGTATATTTGTATCACCAGCAAACCAAGCAAGTGCTTTTTGTGCTAAATTATTATCACCGCTCAAAAGTCCTTCGCAAAATGAAACAATTGCATTAACAATTGAAACATTAGTTGTGTTCGCTTTTGCAAGTTCTAACGTTACCTTATCTTTAAGCCTTGCTATTAGTTTTTCTTCATCCTCTTCATTGTCATCTGGATTTAAATTATATTTTCTTATAATCTCAGATTTTTCTCTTTCGATCCAACTTTCAATTATTATTCTAAATGCAGAGAATTCTCTAAATTCATTTGTACGCATTCCAACCATTAATTTATTATATATAATTTCGAAATTATGTAATTGAGTATTTTTGGATATTACTATCTCTGAAACAACAAAATTGTACTTTAATGCTTCCTCTTTTAAGACTTCACATAAGAAAGACTTGCCACTTCCATATGGTCCATATATCATTTTGAATCCCGAATGTGCATTCCCATTCGGCTTGAATTTTATATAGTTCAAATCTTCTAATATTGCATCCCTTTCTTCTTCATGACCGCACATAATATATTTTGCACTTTCATATGCTGGGACACTACCATTGTGTAAGGCCCTTAAAATTTGTTGCCCTATGTTTATATCCATCTAATAACCTCCCTCTATTTCAGATAGTACTCATATGTTGACATACCGACAACTTTGAACCCTATCCAATCATATCCTTCTTTATTAAGTTTGGATATGAACTCCTGCATAAATGCCATTACTGATTGAGATACAAACTTAATACCGTCCTCTTTACATATTTCTTGTATCTCAGAATCTGTATAAGAAGATGCTTTTAAGAATAATTCCAAAACCTTTTTCTCTTTTTTATTTAAATTACTTTTATCTATATAGTCTTTTATTTGTTCTTTAACTGATATAGGAATATCTTTTACCTTATTTTGCGTAAAATCTATATCTAATCCAATATCCACTAAACTAATTTGTTCTATAACTTCAGGATTATATACCTCTATAACTTTTTCGTCTTTTTTCTCTATAACTATTACAGGTACTAACAATTCTTGAAGCGATATTCCTCCATGGTGAAATTTAATTCCCCCACTAACTGGAAATACATTTATTCCTCTTGGAAAATTAAAATAAAGATCTCCATTATAGTTTACAGAATAAGCACTTTTACTTATATAATTTCCTTCTACTCTATTTCTTGAAATAGTATATCTTCGTTTTTTCACAATATTGTCCAGATCTTTTGGAATATCGACTTTCATCCATTCTTCTAATCCAGAAGTTAATATGAAACCATGGTCAGCAACAACAACTATCTTTTCGATATCAATCTGCACTAACTTTTTTATTGCACTATTTATCTTATTGAGTAATCCAGGAAACATTTGGATACTGCAATCTTCAATGTGACCAGCCTCATCAATTTCATTCGAAAAGATTAATATTCTATCCTTATTTTCAAATTCACCCTTTAAACTATTCATTGGAATATCTATAATTTCATTTAATTTTTTAACTACTCCGTTGCCACAAGATATTTCTAGGAAAAACCTTATGCGTTCAGATTTATTATTTAATGGATAATTAAAGTTTCCATCCATTATTTTAATCGTGTCATTCTCTTCATTGATGATGAGTTTTGTATTGCCATTAGGTAATAAACTAGCCATCCCAAATTCTGTAACTGTTGGTATTGATGCAATAAGCGGTACAATTGTTTTATTCTCTATTTCATTAAGCATTGAGAACATCTCTTTACCCATTTCATATCTCATTGCATCGACTATGATTACTGCTGTTTTCTTATTGGAATTCGATACATATTTGGACCAAAAGTCTAGTTGTATATCTGTTTTAAACTCATAGTTGTGTCTGTTCTCAATAATATTAGATATCTCTTCATTTAAAGGTTTTAGATATTGATAATAATACTTCTTGTTCACAAAATTTAGAAGTCGTGAAATAAAATCATCAATCAAAGTGTAATCTTCTTGAACTTTTCTATACAATAAGTCTATCTTCCACCAATTATTAGTTTCATAAAGGGAAATTATATTATCCATGTTACTAGTTATTGTCTTAAACTCTTCTTCAAACTTATAAAGCATGTTTATTAACTGAAATATATTATTAAGGATATTCCATTTATTAAATATCCTTGATTTTGAAAAATAATATCTTCTTCTAATATCTATAAATACACTTAAATCTTTTAATTGCGTTTTTAGTGATTCTATATCTATACCTTTTTCGATATCACTGTATTGATAATTTTTTTTCTCTTCCTTTACATATTGGCCACTTAAATACTCCAATAGACTCTCTTTTATTAAATAAGAATCATGAACATCTTTAAATATCTGAATCTCTAATTTTTTATATAAAATTTCCTCTATACCATATAAATATTCAATAGCAAATAACTCGTCCAATTCCATTTCATTAAGTACATTAATCATATATTTTTCTGATACCCTTTTAGAGTATTCAATAAATTTTTCTCTATAGATATCATGATTAGCCCATGTTTCAAGAAGTTGCACACAATTCATTATTTTATTTGTATTTAGTTCAATTCCAAAAGGTCTAATATCTTTATTTCTACTTTTCTGTATTAACTCACTTTGAAATAAACTTTCTGCTATGTATTTAGCAATTTTATCTTTAGAATTAAAATCAGACACATTAATTCCATATTCCAAAGAAAGAAACTCAAAAAATTTATCTTTGATTTTTGCTTCTTCAAGTATTGAATCATACTTATCTGTTTCACAAATATATTTAAGTATTGTATACTCTTTACTAATATCAACATATCCAAAACCGTTAGTTAAGACAATATCATCTAACGTTTCTTGGCTTAAACTTCTAATAACATTTTCAGGGATTATATCCCATAGTCTTTTAAGTATATGTAAACGTTCTTCTAGTGTTGATATGTCGAATTGACCAAAATCTATCCTGTAATATCTTTCTAAAATATCTTTTACTGATGCAATATATGTATCTCCAAAAAATTCAAATTCGGTTAGAAATCCCTGTCGGTTCTCTACATTAGAATATATAAGCCATTTTTTCGATAATTCACTATCTGCCAATAGTATTTTATAGCGGAGTTCAATAAAACTACCTTCAAAGGCAATTTTATTGACTCCTTGCTCATCATATAAATTAAATTCCTGTAAGAATTCATTCTTACAATCATACCATATGACAATATTTGAGTTCTTAAATTTTTCGTTTATATCTGCTTGTATCAATTTATAAAATGGTGTTTTCATTGCTTTCCTACCTCTTTGTAGTAGTCTTCTCTTTCTTTCTTAGTTGATATAGGGCTTGCAAGTATAGGTTCTAAAGGTATTATATTATATAATACCCCTTTATCTATATCAGGCTTGTATGGCAATATCTCCATTATCTTTTTATCTAAAATATACAAGTCTTCTAACTTTGTTTCTAAATCGCTACATTTATTTTTGAAATCTTTTTCTTTACTCTTATCACCTTTAGTCCTTGCCTCAATTAACTGATTAGTATAATACTTTAGGTCCTCTTCATATCTATCTATCATCTGTTTAAGATAAATACTCTTAACTTTGTATAAGGTATCATTATCTAGTTTATGATAATATAAGAAGCAGTTAAATGTTTTTTTAGGACTGCAAATATGCCAATATATTGGTCGTTTTTTATATCTTAATACATGATCATTGAAAAATTCACCCATAAAATAACTATGGATTGAAGTCCCTAAGATTCTTTCAACTTCATCTATAACATTATCAGCATTTTCTTCACCAAATTCCAATATTATTAATCTGTATAATTTTTCAATAATGTCTTCTTCTAAATATATGGAACTATCTAATGGCAAAATCCCATCTGTATTTTCCTCAAAATTATCCCATCTATTAAAAATTACACCTACAAAATAAGAGATAACATCTTTAAGTTTCTTGTTTAATTGCACATTTGTATAAACTTTTTTACTAAGAAGATAATCATACAACCTTTTAATATCCAAGTTACATTTAAAAGCAATATCATAGATTGAGTATCCTTTAGTTAAATAATCCAATATTTTTTCGTGCAATTCTATATTTATATGTTCGTGGTTTGCTGATTCTTTTTTGAAATGACATAAATATTCTTCTTTGCACGGTAAACGCTTTAACTCAGATAATACCTTTTCTCTTAGTTTTTCAGAGACTTCATATAAATCAAATATATACTTATCAATAACAATAGAATTTATATCTAAAACTTCATTTAATAAATACTCTTCTAATATTTCATTTATTAAAACTTCAAATAGATTAACACTTTTATATTTATTTAAAAAAGGTCCTTCAAAAATAATAGATGTCTCATCGATAGATACTAATTTCTTTTGTATTTCTATACATGTTAAAGTCAAATTTTCTATTTCCTTCTTTTCGTCACTTTCAGGAATAGTGATTGGCAATTTTGATAAAGTACCTGGTGTAATGCTCAAGGTTGGATTAATTAGATTTAACATATATACTGATAAACTTGAATTCAATATTCCTAACAGTACATTAAAATTATCATAATTATAAGGAAATACATTAACACAGGTTACATTAAACAAATAGTTATCAGGTAAAATTCTAGCACTATAATTTAGACCACCTAAAAGTGATGAACTTATACCTCTTTTAAAATAAAAACTCTCATTTCTTATAACTGATCCCTTAAACTCCTTTAACTCTTTACCGTTATTTTCCCATAAAACAACTTCCGGTAGTGATTTATAGTACCTCCCAAATTCTCCTCCTTTAGCACAATGAAACCACCTATTTCCAATAGACTCTTCTTTTACTTCCCAGAAGTATCTAAAAAAGTATGCGTCTTTCCCTGATTGAAAACCAACAACTGGTTTTGCATATTCAATTAATGGCTTATATGTCTTAAATATATCCCTAATTTCACTATCCATCCAATAAACAAAACTTCTACCTTCTATTAAATCAAAATCACTTTGACTCATGTGAAATACTCTTTCATCTTTTTCTTTATTGACTGCCTCTTTTAAAACTTGCATTTTTCTACTAGATAACTTTATATCATCTAGTTTTATATATTTACCTATTTTATTTACGTTAGAAGTCCCCTTCTCTAATATAAACATTACTGTATTAACCTTTTCTCCACTAATATCCTCAAATGCCTTTGGTCCTAAATGTACTAACTCTCTAATACATGTATTATCTAAAATCAAATTTCTTACTTTTTTATATGTTGTTATAAACATAAATGTGTTTTGAGTTATCATCCCTATAAAGCCGTTCACACGTGTTAAAGAAATACATCTTTCAATAAATACGGAATATAAATCATTATTAGAATCTTTATAAACATTATCAATAAAATTTTTTAATTTATCATTCATACTTCTTTTCCCCATATAAGGTGGATTCGTTACAACTACATCATATTGTTTCATAAATATATCCACTAATTTAACTGATTTTTTTGCTTCACTAGCAAACAACTGCCTTGATATATCATTTGCTCTAATAGCCTCACTATAAATCGCATCTAAACTAATCATTAGTTCTCTTTCTTCTTTTGAAAAATTTCTTTGAGATTTATATTCTGAAAAAGTAATTTCATTTGTTTCTTCTAATAGATTTTGTTGCCCTTTAGTTTGATTTTTCTTAGTCTTCTTTACCTTACTTAATTCTCTCAAAGCAATCCTATTTTTATATTCTTCAAATAATGGAAATAACTTCTTCTCTGGTTGGATAAGGCTTCCCTTTAGTCTAACATCTTCAAATTCCTCATAAATAATTTCTATCATTTTTAATATAGGCTTATTATCTTTATGTTTTTCTTTTAACTCTTCTAGTCTCTTTCCATTTAATAGAATAGCATCAGCACATACTAAGTTAACCGAAAGTTTGCCCTTAGTGTTTGTATTGAATCCATTTTCTTTTAAGGATGATTTAACCTTTATAAATAATATTAAACTTGTCAACTGAACTGCTCTTAAATCTATATCTATTCCGTATAAATTATTTTCAAGTATTTTATAAGGTATCTCTTCTTTCGTATATAACCCTTCCTCTACATACATCTCATAAAACAAATCAAAAGCCTTTACTAAAAAATGACCACTTCCACAACAGGGATCTAATAGTTTAATATCTTCTACTTTTTTATTTTCTCTTTTACCTTGTTTTATTTCATCCCATAATGAACCTAATGAATTATCTACAATCCAATCAACTATCCAGTCTGGCGTAAATAATTGAGTTGCAGCAGGAATGTCTTCTACATAAATTTTTTGCTTTTTATTGTAAAGTCTATCAAATACATCATCTTTTTCTTTATCATTAAAATATTGGTAAATCCAACCTATAATTTCATCTTGTCTCCATGAATCCTCATCAATATTTGTACATAAAAGTTCTATTACTTTTAATAAACTTGCACTTGATGGGGTTATAAAAGAATATTCATCCTCTGTATTAAATAAGATCTTTATCTCCTCACTGATCTCATTAAACATTATATTTAATAGGTATCCTAATCCACCATCCGTTTCATACTTACAAAACTCTCTAGCAACCTCATAGAATCTTGAATTAATAAATGACTTATTACCATATTCAACTCGAGGTACTAAAATCTCATCAATAAGTCCTCTTACCTCCATAACTCTAAGTGCTGCTAGGCGATTTAGATAGGTATATGATACTTCCTTAATATATTCTATAACTGCTTTATCTCTCTTAAATCCACCTTTTTCAAGTTTTTCAATTGCCTTTTCTATATTCTTTCTATTATTCTCTTGTTCCTCAGTTAAGTTTTTCAAATCCCTTAAATTGACCCAGTCTTTGTTTATATAGATACCATAATTTATTAAAACCTGTTCTATATCTTTTTCTAATATATCCCGGCACTCTAATATAGTAGACTTAATAGCCTTTTTTTGTTCTGAATTCAATGAACCCACCCCTTATTCGATCATTATGCTGTTCCCAGCACTAATCTCTTCCATTAATTGTTTCTCAATTCTTTTTACATAACCTTTTACAGATTTTGGGTTTCTAAGAAGCACATTTTTAGGAAAACTGCTTGTACTAATATGCTTAATTACAGGTTGTGGATCTTCAACCTCACTCTCTTTTCTTTCTTCCTCAATTTGTTTATTAAGATATTCATATAACTTGTTCATGGCTTTTTCATAATAAACATCTACTGCATCAATACTTGTTTTCATATCCCTAATAAAGGTTCTACAATTAGGACATGGAACTTCAAATTTAGAAATACTATGAGAACATAGTTTATCAGTCAATACACTTAATATATATCCTTTTGCTATTTCACTTTTTAGGTTTAAGAAACTCTTATTTTTTCTCATTTCTTCAATTTTCTCATTGTAAACTTTATACAGAGTTTCATGCGTTTTTATATATTCTTTTACATATGGGTCGTAGAGTTTATAAAAATTATCTCTAACATTAGGCCATGAATCTACAAATGATTCACTCTTTAAATCATTCATTATTTGAGCAAATATTTTTTCTTTAGTTTCTATATTTTCATCATTACGGTCTAATTCAATTATCCATACATTAGTTAAGAAATACTTCATTTTCTTATATTCTTTTAAGTTTCCATTATCAATAAAATTCTTCAACTTTTTATACTTTGATAGTAAAGGTTCATATTCTGATGCTTTTTGTACAAAGTTATTTATGGTTTCACCTTGTGTCTTTGAATTCAATATGGTTTTAAAAATTTCATCTAACTTATCTATTGAATCTTTAAATGCTAAATCATTGCTAGATATTATTTCTTTCATTGCTGAGATATTATTTCTATAGTCTATCAATACATTTCTTGTATTTATATATAACTCAACAAGTGTATCTTCAGATTTCTTGTTAAACATACTCATCAAAATATCCTGACATTTTTGCCTAGTGGATGCATCAACTACTACTGCCAATTTAAAAATTGCCTTTCTAAAATTAGGTTCATTTTCAAATATATCTCTTACTCCTGATTGATTATAATCAAGAAAATCTTTGCCTTCATAATTAAGTTCTATGTTCCCATTTTTAAATAATAACGCTGTAAAAAGGCGTACTGCTTCCGAGGCCCAGCCATATGGCTCATTATCAAATACACTTAACAAATCTTTGCCTACACACTGTCCATACTTATTTTTTAGTGTTTTTATTTCATTTAAAACTTCTTTTAATACAGCAGACTCTGCATTTACATTGGTATCCTGTATAAGATTTAATCCACTTAAGTCAATAGACAATTGATTTCCCTTAAAAATACTCTGAATATCTTCTTTTGTTATCTTGACTCCTACCGCATCAAACCTATGATATACCTTTGGTATTGCTAGACTAGAAATATCTTCAAATATGGACTTTAAATCACTTTTATTTGGTATAGGGAATTCCTTTCCTTGATATATATAAGTCCCATTTATAAAAGACTTTTTAATCTTGTCTTTTATATCTTCATATAATTTTAAATTTTTTTGTTCTTCTTTTCTTAAGAAATAACTCTTATCTTCGTCTGACCCCCACTTCCTTCTATATTCATCTATTATTTTATTAAAGATTAAATATTGCTGCATGTCTTCGTCTATTGTGCTGTCATACTTTGCATACCAATAAATATTTCTGCTATCTCCAATACTTTTCAAAAGATGCTGCTGTTTTCTTAACTCATCCGAGGATTGCATCACACTATTCAAATTAAGGCATACTAAACCTCTGCTATTCCTAACCTCATCATCAATAGTTATTTGTATATCAAATGGTCTAATATTTTTGTAATTTATTCTTGTTATAGTAAATAATTCATCAATTACTTCTTTTATTTTTTTATTTACATCTCTAACACCAATTTCTTTTAGTCTTGAAATGGCTTCTTGTCTAAAACTCTGTTCCTCAGGTGATATAAACTTATAGTTTCCGTGTGCATCTCTTTCTACATAGCCATGCTTATATAAGATATCTAGACTCGATTTAACCCTTTCTAAAGTGTCAATAAAATCAGCATCTACATTGTTAATAAGTAATTTTGCAATAGTATCTACGTCCTTTTGTAATTTATCATCATTGTCTAATAAATAAAGCACTTTTAAAATCTTTACTAATAATTCTCCATTGTTTGGATCCAGTTGTTCTGCCTCTTTAATGCTTATCTGGATTTGATCGTCTATAAATTCTTTTGCTTGTTCGAAGAACATATCTAAAGTTACTAATTCACCAATATTCTTATCTTTCATATTAATATTACTGTCAATAAGAATACCTTGAGTTGCTTTAATCATGCTTCTATTAGTTCCGCCTAGTTTTTTGTTAACTTTTGAATTAGAGATAACATTATAGTAAATAGGCTGAATCAACCTTATATGGTAAGGCAGAAAAGGATAAGCATTTATAAAATCTTCTTTATTTAGTTTAGGCATATACTTTTTGAAATCTTTGAATTCTAAAATAGATGATAACTTTCCCTTATTTCTCTCATATAATCTGTCTATATCTTTTATTACTTCTGGCTTTTTCTTTAAAACTCTTTCATTTATAACCTTGTCTAAGTTTTCTGGAGTTAAATGTATTCTTACTTCAAATCTATCGATTACTTTGTTTACCTCATCCTCAGTCTTCAAATACTGCTCTGTTAATTGTTCCAACTTATTCTGTGAAGATACTGCAATCCAAAGTTTCCCTTTGCCCTTTCTAGCAAATGTACTTTCTATGGCTTGTAAATATCCTATTACCTCTGGGTTTGCTGATATATACTGCCCTATTTCATCTACGATTACAAACAATCTATTATTTAGTCCAGTTTGTTTATCTAGTTCTTCAACATACTTCAATAACTCATCTGCCAAAATTGACGCAGAAATACTCTTTCCTCTCTGAAGATCTTCAATATAATCCTTCGCTACTGATTCAGTAGGAATTTGTTCTGGTAATACCTTAACTAATGCTCTTTGAATATAGTTTTGGCCTATCCTTGTTGGCCTAATATCCTCCCATTTCCTATTACTTATTTCTTCAATGGTTTGTACAAATTCTTCATATTTTCCTTCATCTGATAATTCTTTCTCCATCTCCGCAACCCAAAGTTTTCCTGTATAAAATCCTCTTTTACTTAACCATTGTTTATAAATAGTTTGTTCTATAGGTTCAACTTTACCTTCTAGTTTTGCTGCTTCTTCTAAAATATCAAACATTACTACTGTAGTTTTATAAGACTCATTTATTTTTTCTATATATTTTTTTAAAGTATTAGTTTCGTCTCTTCTGATAAATATATCTGCAGCAGTACAATCATCAAATTGATGGTTTTCTAATAGATAACCAAAAATCTTTAAGAAATGTGATTTACCTGAACCAAACCATCCTGAAATCCAATATCCTACCTTGTTTTTATCATTAAGGTATTTGTCTAGACATTCCTTAAAATGCTCTCTTAACTGGTCTGTAATAACATACTCTTGTAGTTCCCGTTTAGCCACATTAATATCGTCTTCCTGTACTTTAATTACTGGATTTATGTATCTTTCTATAGAATCTCTAAATAGATCTTTAATCAACATGTTCTTAACCCCTTCCTATATTATTAAAGCCCTAAGGGCTGTTTCTTTATATTTGTCTAGTAAGGTTACTGAAAAACTGTCATAACTTCCTGGATAAAAGAAAACTATTGGAATATGTACCCTTCCCTCTAAATAAGAAAGTAATCTTATAAAATTAAAATATACTGCCGTTGCTCCTACCCTAGTTACCAATATTCTTCCTTTAGGACCTATTTCTTTTGCCTTAGATATAAAGTAATACCTTACTTTTTCTAATAAAAACTCACCTAATTCCTCAACCATGTCAATGTCTTCTTTTGACCTTTCTAATTCGATAACGCCATCTATGGTCTCATACTCTTCTATAAAGTCAAATATAAGTTGTTCCATATTTATTAATTCTATATGGTATGATTCTATTTCCTGTTGTAATTTGTTTATTATATATATAACATCTTTATGTTCTTCTTTTTTATATGGACAAATGACAAAAGGAACTCCCGAATGTCTCACCCAAGCAAGGTTATCATTGTTAATTAACTCTATTAATTTATTGTATTTCTCCATTAACATAGTCATCTATTATCTCCTTAATATCTTTATATTTATATATTAAAGTTCTAGATTCATCTCTACCAAAATCTAAGACTTCATTTCTATATGCCTCTTCAAGCAATATATTAATGTCATTTTCTAACAATAAAAATAAATGGAAATCCTTGCATCTATATACATCTTCAATAGTTTTAATGCTGTCTCTATTCATATATAAAACATAGTAAAAAATAATTGAAGGAATAAATGGCTTATTAAATCTAGGTCTTATCCTACTATTTATAAAACCAAATTCCTTTAATACTCCCATCATACCTGAACGAACATCATTTATGGTTCTTTCTGACCATTTAGATACATTCTCATCTTTTTTAGCAATATCTAAAATAAACTTTGTAGTATCTGCTGAACTTATCCCTAGAGAGCCATTATTATATTTTTCATATACTAAATTCACAATATATTCGTATATAATTCTTTCTTCTTTACACAAATAGTAATATAGAAGGAGATTAATAATACTATCTGAATCAATTTTTTTCAAAAAATAGATAAATGAATTCTCATTATATCCATCTAATTGATCATATAAATATCTCTTTCTTAACTCATAAAATATCGTTTCCGCTCGCCGTCTTGAAGTTTTTAATATTAAATTATTCTCAAGTACCTCTTTTCTTAAAAGTTCTAAATCTTTTAATTCAAGGTACTTTTTTAATATTAGTTTTGCATCTGGTAAAACAGTACCTACTACTTTAATGCTCGCTCTGTAATCCTTTGATATCATTATATAGCCATCCTTCTCTTATAGTATGGAATTACAACTCTTCCTATGGTACATAAATCATAGATTGATATAAATGATTTTATTGTATCATCAAAACTTTCTTTATTCCTATAAAAAGTTTCGCTTATGCTGCCTAATTCTACGGTCTTTTTATCATTAAGAGTATAAACTGGAAGTTTAGGTAGATTAAAAAACTCTCTAGCCCATGGACTTGTAAACTTTTCTTCCTTAATATTTTCAATCATATCTAGTACTTCTTGCCAACCATCAGAATTTGTAACTTCATTAATAAACGGAGTAAATATTTTGGATTCAAACTCGTATCCAAAATTAAACAACGTAATAAATCTTTTTTCAGGAATTTCTCTATTCTCTTTTTCAACAATAATTTTCCTTGCAATGTCATATCGCTGTTTATAGAAAGTATTAGGGAAGAATTTTTCTAAGTTTCTTCTGCCTACTTCACTTAATATACAAGATTCCCACCACATGTTATTATCCTCTTCTCCTAAGCGAATAATAGTTAATCTATAAAAAAGCGTATCTGCTAATATCTCTACATTAACTGCTGATTTATGTTTCTTCGCTAATTCATAAATTCTTCTTTTTATGTCTTGCATAAAAATCCCTCCAATCTGCAATGTACTAATTATGATTATACCCTTTTTAATAAAAAAATTCCAGCAATCTTTTTTTTATTGCTGGAATTTTTAAAATGACATTTTAATAATCACCAAAATTACTCTTCTTCATATAAATTCCTACGATTACAGAACATTAGATTTTTTACCTCCTTTATTCTATTTTTTTCTCCTTTTTCCTTATTAAATCTATTTTATTTATTTTTGTAGGTTTTTCATTGATTTAATTTTATATTTATTTTAGGAGCACATCGAAAATTGAGTAAAAAAAATAACCGTTTTACGTTTAAAAACAAAATGGTTATTTTAAAAAAGTCTATTTTAACCGATTTATACTGATTTAACCCTATATAACCCTGTTGTGATTTTATATCAATTTCTTTCTATTTCTTTTTATTTTATTCTTTTTATTTATTTTACTTATAGCATAGTCATCCTCTATGGCGATTTTTTTCGGCACGAATTAAATAATTTGGAAAATCAACTCCAATATGCTTCAGAAGATTAATAAATGTTAGTAATAGCCCTTAACAGTTTATGTCCATTAATAACCACTAACAATGGTTATTAACTATTGTTAGCAGTTATTAACCATTATTAACCGTTATGAAACATGTTTATATAAACTTATTAAGATTTAATAATGGTTAACAATCAGTAATAATGGTTAATAATGATTATTATTGGTTAATATCTGTTAATAATTGTGGATGCACAATACTATTACTTATCTGTTTTTTCACCTTCTAATGCTACTTTTATCAATCTAATTAATGATATAGTTGCCAGACCAAAAATTATTAAAGATTTATTTCCTAACATATTATAAAGTTGTATGGAAGCACTTACTATAAGGAAGATTGAAATAATAAACGTTATTATTAAAACCTTGAACTAATATCACCTCCTACAATCACACATGTTCTTGTTGATGTCGCTATTTTTACGATATGAACGCTTGTTTTGTCTTACATGCCTGATATGCCATAATCCTACTATCCTTTTTTAATTCAATGACTAAAAGTCTTCTCCAGTGTATAAATTAAACCATAAAATTCTCCAATATTTTAAATGGCTTGGTATAGTTTGTCCATTGGGGAATATTAGTATTTTATCCTTTTCTATAAACCATTTTTCTATTTTTCTCATCTCCTTTTTTTGCTCCATTATATCATGATCCTAATTGCTATTTCCGCTCCTAAATAAAAAAACCGGCCTGTTAATGGCCAGTTTTTAGATTCTGTCAAATATTTGGAAGACCTCATCAGGTATTTGACTTTCTTCTGTAAAATAACAATCCTTGTCTGCCGTAAGATTCATATCCTGCAAAACTTCTCTAAGTGCCCTTTTAATCCTTTTTAGTTCTTTCTCCTCTTGGGTGACGCCTTCATAGGCTAATATGGCTTTGATAATATAGGCTGTTTTCTGTCTTTTTGACCTGATAATATTGTAAGCAATCCGATCATTTTCTCTTTGTAAGTTAAAAGATAAGTTCAATCTTTTAATTTCATCCAAGAACATCACCTGTCCCTACTAACTGCCTGCTTTGCTAAAAGTTCAAAGCCTTTTACATTTGCAAAACTATCTAAAACTTCCATGTATCCTATTTTAGGACTGTTTTCAATGTATTTCTGCAAAAGCATTGAACCTCCTCCAACAAATATAGTTGGATTTATTTTCATCTCAAAGCCATACTCTTTCAATTTATCCAATAATTCTTCAACGTATATTTGTGTTTTCTCTTCAATTAAGGATTTGATATTTTCATTCTGAAAAAATGAGATATTTTCTCCTAGAATTGTATCTTCAATCTGTTCCTCATGTATTTCTATCCCTAAAGAGAGGATATCCTGTTTTATTGAATTTAGTAGAGTTACAATCCCAGTAGTTAAACTAATGCAAGATTTAATGTTCAAAAGCCCTTTTTCAACAGTGAAAACATCAATGGTATACCCACCAATATCTACAATATTAAGTCTTGATACATCCTTATAGTGGTTAAAGTGAGGCATTATTGCTGCATAGCCCTGGGGATATACATATGCATCTTTAATCGACACTTCATATTGCTTCTCTCCAAAGGTAAATGATACGTCATCCCTTATAAAATACTCCCTAAATTTATCCTTTTGCTTCCCGTAATACATAATAGGCAAGCCACATGCTAAAATGATTTCTCCTTTTTTAACCCCTTGATACTTCTTCTCTAATACTTCTGCAATGGCAGGCAATGATAGAATAAAAAAGTTGTCATTTACAGTCTTATCAAGTATTACAGGAAACCTTTCACCCGAAATGGAGTAATACTTGCCTTCAAATTCCAATAGTCTTTCTTTTGTAATAGGCATGGTGCCTGAAACTGTGAAGCCCGAATTATACTGATTAACAATGCTCTTTATTGCCTTATTCCCGTGGTCTATTCCTATAATATAACCCATAGATTTTCCCTCCTATTTTTTTGATTAATGGTTCCCCACAAGAACTTGCAATAACATTTAGTTCCTGTGGGGTTCTTAATAATAAGGTGTCACCTCCTTAAGTAATTACAATGTCTTTGTATCCTCCTTTCTTGCGTAAAATAAAAGGAAAAATGATTACAGGTTTAGAACACCCGCAGCATTTTCCCTAACTATCTAGAGTAAATAAAATTTGTCATGCTATATTTGAACAAATGATGTTGGATTCCTTGTTTTTCCCTAAATTTTTATCTGGTTTTTTCTTTCCAAAAAGTAAAAACCCCTGCATTGTTTTCCGGATTATCTGCCAAAGGCATCACTACAAAAACAATCTGCAGGGGTTTAATATCTATATTAACTTTGAAAGGAGAGTGTTGCTCATATTATAGCATGCATCAACGGTAAATGGAGCCCCAAATATTTACATATAATCGTTGATATCCTCCATTATCTATGATAGGATGATGTACACTAAAAAAATAAAGGAGGTATGTTTTTGGCATTTCCAGTGAATTTAGAGGATTTGCAAAATGCTATACTCAATAGCAACCTAACTGAAAAAGATTATGATTCACATGATTTCTTTATCCTAAAAACTTGCATTACCTTATTATCATCTATGCAGGATTTGATAGATCAGATAGAAACAGGTGAAGGCTTCTCTGTCCATTCTGAAAAAGAGTGGGCACAGTTTATCAAGTATTATAACAAGACTTATAAAAGGGCGAAAAAAATCTTCCATCGGTATTTGAAACGATTAAAAATCGATTATTGGGAACAAGAAGAACTGGTTCGCAGTATATTATGGGTTACAAAACTTATTAATTCTGGTTTCTATGATAATGATGATGAAGATGTGTATTTCCACGCCATTATTCTAAGCGGAAAATTTTTCACTTCAGTTTTTTACTATAATTATCTCATTAATGAGGCTTGTGACAGAAAGATTAACTCACCTGAAAGCCTTTTAAATACTAGAAAAAATCTATCTTCCATCAAAGACGAAAGGCTATGGATTGAAAAAACCTATATTAAGTTGAAAGACATGGAAATTGATGAAGTTCCTGAAGAAACAAAAGAAATGTTGTTTGCTCTATGGGATCGAACTTTCGATTTTGTACAAGAACTAAAAAAATGTTTTAGCAAAACTGAAGCCCTGAATAACTAATATAGTCCCCTGATACCTTGGGGACTATATTAATTCCAAATAATTAAACTATATTCCTATATATTCTTTTACCTCTCTTTGTGTTAATGAAATGAACTCTGCTCCAGGAACGGGATAATTACTTAAGACCAGAACTTTACAAGGTTCCGTTATAGTTCTAGCCCTTCCTACAGTTTGGACAAGTTCAGACTCTATCATATAAAATTGGATTTCCCGTAATAAATCATTGCTGCTGTAAGTATTGAAGTAAAAGTTATAGTTTCCCCTTGAAACAGGCTGATACATTACTTTGCTTTCATTTAGCCTTACATCAAGACCCAAAGCACTTGCAAATAGAAGATAACTATAGGGGTTAATATGGGGAGTCCCTATTACAGTGATATTTTGTCCTTTTAGATTATCACGCCCCGCACTATTCCAAAATGATATGCTTGGTTCACTTATATCATTAAAATAACCGCTGTAAGTGATAACCTTACTATCGGGGTTATATCTATTTATTAAAGCATTTGCAATATCCATCATTTCTTTTTTATTTCTATGAATAGATAATTTACTAAAGGCCCTTATAGGAACTTGCCAAATCTCTCCTATGTGTTCCACATCCCCAATATCATAAAATTTCATATTTTGACCGAAAACCATTTTATAAATCTTTTCATTGGCAGTTGCACTAAAAATAATAACCTTTTTATCAGGCAAATCTCTTTTGTTTATAAAAAGTATCTGCTCATTACCATTTCTCCCTGTCACTTTGACAAAATGACTTGAGTTTAAAAACCCCAGTATATTTGTTGTTATAAGGTCATTTTTTACAACTAATTTTTCAATCTCTTTTGCACAAAGCATAAAATAATTCGGTGTTTTTAGTACTACTCCTTCAGGTGTTTTGGTAATTAACTCAAACATAAAATCGGTTAACTTCTTTAAAGGCGAAAATTCCGGATCTAAATACACCAGTTGGCTAAGTATAACCATGTCTTGTATTGACATAGATGAAATTGGGAACATTCCATTTAGAACAATATCTTCATCTATTATTAGTGTATCATTAAAGTCCTTTTCAAAAAAAATTCTTTGGTGAGTAGTTAAGATAGTTTGGTTCTCAGATTTTTTTACTCGCCTCAAGTCCTTAATATATTTTGCTATTACTTCATTTTCCTTTGCTAATTGTCTTAAATACATATTTGCTCCTTTAAAGGATCCTGTATCATAGAGCCTATCTAACTTATTGCGTTTTTCAGGTTCAATATCAGGAAGTTGGGGGACAGCATAATGATGTACTCCTGCTTTTGCCAATCTGTCGCTTACCTCATCCTTTAATTTATGTGTAGGTACTGCTATCGTCAATTTATTATCTATACTTGCATTTATGTATTCTTCAGTTTTCCCTAACCCTGCTGGTGCCTTTATAACATAAATCCCCTTTTGTGGAGAGGCAATTATTTCACTAACAATATTGGATAATTCCTTTCTTGCCTCTTCTATACTTTTAGTTTTTCTTTTACCAACTACTTGAATTCTTCCCTTGAATAATTTTCCTTGTTCTATCATATTAATTCCATGTTTGCAGTCTTTAATAAATGGACAATAACTTTCGCACCTAGAAGGAGCATATTTACCCTTAAGAATTTGATTCTTCATAACCCACCAACTATAGTTTTTCACCTTATATTCTTCACGGCTGTTTAGAATCTTATCTACTTTCGTTACTCCACCTTTTATTTTCAAAAGGTTGGACATGAGGCCAAACATTTCATTATGGTGTAACCAATACTCGCCATCTATTGCTTCCCGGTATAATCGACAATTTTTATATAGGTTTTCAAAGGGGTAATCCTTTATAAGATATGTCTCAGTATTTTCCTTCTTAATATCAAAACGGGGGGCAAAGTCATTTTCCTTTTCAAAAAAACAATCCTGCGTATTATTGTAACAGAAATAGATTACATACCCCATATGACTAAAAAGTGTACTTTTATATATATTATTAATAAAAGACTTACACTTTTTAGTCATTGATACATAAACATTGCTATCATTAATTTCAGGCATATCTTTTTCATCATGAAACGTAAAAAACTTTGGATAACCATTCTCCATGTCAATACCAACATCTCTGCAAAAATTATACATGTTTCTCGATGCATTAGTACTATTTCTAATTACTGAACATGCAGCAAATATAAGATTCGGTATTGATTCTACATATGAAAAGTTTTCATAAATAACTTCCCTACCACCGTATATTATTCTCGAAGGATCCCTTGTTTCTGTTTTGGACTGTGGAAAAACTTCCAACAGTGATCTAATTACTAGGTTGCGAACCCTGATATCCTGAATCACCTCATCCATAACGAAAACCATTTTAAACCCACTATCTGAATTAAAGGGCGTGTATATAAATGAAGGAAATAGATTTACCCTTTCACAAGTATCTAACACATTTTCCAGCGAATCATTTTCAATATCAACAACAAATATTTGTTGACTTATCCAGTTCTTAATACTTCTCTGCCCATCCTTAAAAACCGATGGTGAATAAGTTTTGCCATTTGGTATTATTATGCTTTTGGCAAAATCCTTTACAGAAATTTCTTTGACATGACATCCAATTCGTGCTGCTATTTTTGCAATCTCTTCTTCTGTCGGCTTCTTACTAAACTTTTGAGTATCTAAACATAATTTAATCATCATTTTCATGCCTCCTTTGTTATTAAACAAAGGGGCATGCTGTGTTTAAGTATTTTCGTATGTGTTTTAAACGTGCTTTATTAGGATTCTATTTTTATATTATATTAAGTCTTTTTAGTGATTTTATTGTTGCCCCTGATTTTATTTATTCATAAGGTTCAAATCCTTTAGTTTCATATCCATAAGGATTGCAGTATTTGATACGTCTTCTCATCTTTCTTGAGGAAATCATTTCTCCTGTATATGGATTAATAACTCCCATTTCATCTCCTGTATAGGGATTTATTTCGATATAGTCATCTCTAAAATAGACATCCATACATGGCTCTTTACGGCCATTTTTTCTTGTCATTTAAGTCACCTCCCTTCTTATATTGGGGAGGGCTTTTTATAACCATTTGCCCTCCGACTTACATATTCCCTTCTCGCAAATCTCCACCATCTGCTATATTTGTTGATTTGCATATAGGAGATTCGCATATTTTTCAGAAAATCTTTTTTTAATTGTGTCATATCGAATATAAAATAGAAAAGTGTGGATAAACCACTTCTCTGCTTCATCTAACTTGGATATCTCAATTTCAAATAATTCCTTTGTTTTGTTAATAGCATTAGTCAATATTTTCCTTTCATCTCTTTTAAACTTCTCTAATGCTTCTTCTGATATCAGATTAGAATGTTTGTTTATAAAAAATTCTACTAGACTCATTAAGTCTAAAAAGTTTTCTGTTCTTATCATGGTTGATCCAACTTCTTGTATGTGTATTTCTGCAACATACTCAAAGTGAAAACCTTTTATAGTTGTCTCATCAATATAAATTGGCATTACAAAATTATTTGCATACGTTCTCTCAAGAATCGTTCCATCAAATGAATAACACATATTTCTTCTCTCCTTTCTTAAAAAACAAAAATACTAACAGGAAATAAAGCCAAAGATTAAATATCCTTTGACTAGGTTTGCTCTGTTAGTATGCTTTGATTTTTTGTATTCAGTTTTTTCTTATAAACAATTTTTAACCTAATTATCCTGCTTTAAATTCAAATAAAACTTTGCCAATAATCCTTATGCTTTTAGTATCAGTTAGAACAATAGGTGTATCATCTTCTTCCCTTGAAACTGCATTCATAATATCAGTTAAGACCATGGTTTTTTCCTGATAATTATATTTACCGACGTATATTGCATCACCCCTTTCAAAAAGTATTTTATCTTTATCTTTGTATTGTCCAAGATTAACAAGGTAGCAGTACTCCTTATCATCAGGCTTAAACCACACCACTTCACTATCTGGTTCTATTTCTTCCTTTAAAAGGCTAAAATCAAATCCCATATCTCTACCTGTTATTGGTCCGCTATTTAGTGCAGTATATAAAGGCAACTTCCTGAACTTACTTCTCACATATTCCCCAGTGGCTAGCCTAAGGTTCCTTATTTTTTTTAATCCGTAATAGGAATCCTCGGTATAAGGGGTTGCATAATCTGGATAGATAAAGTTCTCCCCTAATGCATCTTTTACGTTATTTAGTAGTTCGTCAGTTAAGTTATCATTCAAATTTTCCTTATTGGTTTCAAGGAAGTTAATAAAAGCATTAACCTTTTCCTCTTCCATATCATTTACTTTCAGTAATTCTCCCAAGTATTCCTTAAGAGTATTGCAGGCAATTATATGTTTTATATCTGATTCATCAAGGATCCCTATTTGGAAGAGTAAAAAAGGATAATTTATGTCTAGTATTTTGGCTATGATTTTTAAGTCCTCGTAATCTGGAATAATGTTGTTTTTAAGCATCTTGCTGATATAAGATGGTGATTTGTTTAGTGCATTTGCTAAATCAATTGCTTTTATATTTTTTTTGGCTATCTCTATTCTAATAAATTCACTTAAGTCAAAACTCATTATCTATCACCTCCTTGAGTATATAATATAACAAGTTTTACTAATTGTCAATTAATTTTATTATTATTTTATCAATTATTTTACTTTTATTCATTATTATTGTTGACATTTAGTAAATGTTGCTTTATAATTAACTTATAGTAAATCTATTTTCTTTTGTTTTTGCATATTAATTGAATTTTAGTAAATTAAATAGTGTGATGGGAGGTGTCTACCGAAAATATAGTTTAAAAAAGTAAAGGAGGTTGATAGATACCCAAGATAATGTTTTATAAAAGGTAAAAAAAAGGCCAAGAGAAATCCCAAATTTCTCTTGGCTAATGGATAGTAGCATGGTCTAAACTTCTTTTTGTCCCCTTCATAGGTAGTTAATGAAGGGGGTTGGTTGTTTTACTTGGAAGTTTTCTGTTGTATGCTTTGTTTTTTTAGATAATCATAAACAGTAGTATGGCTTGTCCCCATTAATTTTGCAACCGTTGGCACGCTGTTATACTTTAATAGCCGTATTAATTCCTCTCTCCAATAATCCCCGAAATCCACAATCCGAGAATATCTATACTTGTCTTCTTTTTTCGTATCAGGTCCACGTCTCAAATATGAAAAGCCACAATTCGGACAGGTAAAATATCCTATTGGACTCTTGGTTTTATAATTATTTTTTATTTCTACATTCTCAATTATATGTTTTTTATACTGTTTGCAAACAGGATTTAAACACGGATATGGTCCTTTCCCAAAAGGTAGGTACCCTACATTTTGATTAAATAACACTTCTGGTGATAGACCTAAAAATCTCATAAATAATATATGTTTTAATGGATCTTCGATAGTTGCTTTATTCCATCCCATTTTTAAAAGCCAATTACTGTTATTAGTCTTCCTAATTGTATTGTGAGTCATCTGAAGTATCTCACTGCCCCAAAAGGTTTCAAAATCAGTAATAAGATTTTTCTGGCGTAGACCTCCATTCACTGTAGTATACTCTAATATCTTTAACTGATTTAGATACTGCTCTTTTATGTTTGTTTTAATTTCAGGATTATTCAAAATCCAGTTCATATCCTCTGCAATAATCAGTAATTTTTCATAGGTCTTTGGCTCATACACAACCTCAGTTTCAACAACACAGTTTCTTTCCGTTGCTGCTATATATTTATATTTATTGTCCTCAAATGATACACTGCTATTATAAATAGGTATTTTATGGTGAGGACAAATATAGATGCCTCTTATCTGATGAACCCTATGCCAATATAATTCGCCATATCTTTCCATATCTTCTTTATTGCATTTTGGACAAAATCTTAGAAATTTATTTTCAGCCAGTGGGTTTATTATTCCTGTTATTTTGTTGTATATTTCAACATCCCCATGCAACATATACCGTCTTATTATTCCCCTGTTCTCAAGGCTTAAAAAGACTGTATAATACGGAAATAAGGTATGTTCAAGTATTAGCCTATCTACATCAAAAGGACTGTTTAAGGGCATATTTCGGACTAAATTTGCTAATAATGTTGGGAATTCCAGGCTACAAACTATACGCTTTACATTAAACAGATCCCTGGCAGTTTCACTTCCATTAAAATTTGGAGTTTTTTCATGATATCTGGCAAAAACACTATATAGTATTTCATCTGGATACGGTGTAGGAAAAAAAGTCATCATATAACTTCAAATCCTTTAATTAACCCATGATTTTTCAATATATCATAAGCAGTTAGATCTTCCTCCTTATTCTGCACCATAACTCTAATATCATTTTCTGCACTTGGAGGCACCTTCTTGGTTCTAACTTTCACTGGCTTTTCATTATTTTCTACTGTAGGTGGCTTGGATGTGGTAGGTATTACAAACCTATTCCAATTAGGCAATTCATAACTTAAATCAATGTTTCCAGTATATATGTCAGGATATTTTACTATTTCCATTACATTACCTGTCCTTAATGCATTTAGCATTGGCTTTACCAGCCTTAAACTTTCGTCAGCCACTTGTTTAATTAATTCAGGTGTTATTGTCTCAATCCCGCTTGAAATTGCCTTTGTTTGAGCAAGGGCATAAAGTTTCACTGTTATATCAATTATTCCTTGGGATTGATCATATAGGGTCTCTATTAATTCATCAGTCAGAGCAGTAGGCCTTTTCGTCCATTGATAGCCCCATATTGCGGTTACAAGTAGTTTGAAGTTAATATCATTATCTAACCTTTCAAATACCAAATCCCCTTGCCCTGAACCCCTTCTTGCCTGTCGGAACTTCCCTTGCAATACTCCCATAGCCTCAGGAGTTCCTATTAATAATACTGGTAAGCCAATAGTATTGACTAGAGTAACAAAAAAATTCAGCATCCTGTCGGCTCCTCCAGACTTAGACTTGCTAAGATTTTGTATCTCATCAATTACTAATAACCCTAATGAAATACTTTTAGCAATATTGCTCATGGCAACGAGCATATTATCCACTGAAAGTTTACCACTACCAAATCGTGAATAATAGTCTGTCCCTAATATCTCATCAACCTTACTAAAAAATGATAGACAAAGTCCTTTAATGCTTCCATCGTAAGAGCATTCAAGCCTTAAATATACTACCTGATATCGTGAAAGTGGGCTATCTTTGTATTTAGAGTGAACGATTACTTGTGGATACATGGATAATATTCTGTTCACAACTGTTGTTTTCCCCATACCTGATACTCCAAGTAAAGTAAAAGAGCCTGCGGTGCTGCGATAATTGTTTGAAACAAAGGACTTATCCAATACATTTCTTGCTACATAACCCTGTCTTATAACTCTACTGATTCTACTTTCTAAATCTAAATGTATCGCTAGTGGCTGAAAGACATCATATAGACGTCCCACTAAATGGGCTCTGTATTGATTATCTAACTGTCTTTCTTCTTTATTATAGGGAGGAAAATTTGCTAACTTTGATACTACCTCTTCAGAAGATATGATTTCAGGCAATGCCTCTATAAATGGATTACCTTTATATTCTGAAATAATCTGCTCTTTGTATTGGGCATTATGTATCAAATCCAGCACGATCTTTTCCCTCCTTCTGTGCCTTTAATAGTAATTCGACCAAATTTTGCTCGGCATCACCATAGGCTTTTTCTTCAACTACTATATTTGGTTCTTCTGGTCTTATTTCGATAATATTTTGTTTCCTCTCCTGCTGCTTCTCAAAATGGCGATTATCTCTGATATTCTGAATGCGTCTCTTTTTGCTTATGCCTTCTTCAACTTCATTTTTTGTCTCTTCTTTTGCCTGTTCAATGATTTCTTCTATGTCATTTAATAAGTCTATTTTATTTTGCAATTCTACTTTTTTTGAGGCTTTAGCCTGCATTTTTTCATATTCCATTAGATATGTTACTTCTTCAATGGGCTTTTCTTTGTATCTTGACTGGTGTTCTAATAAAAAACACTTATCAAATTTTCTCCCATCTTCATATTTGATATAAATATAACTCATATCCCTTGGATCATATGATATGTCAACTTTCCAAGATCCATTGTTCCTTGCTTTCTCGAACCAACGTTCTTTTAATGAGGTTTTAGAACCAAAGAGCATCCCTTTAAATTTAATCCCATGCTGTGTCACAGTTGCTTTATCTTTTGGCAGTAGGTTTAATTTCAATAAATCTTCATCAACAGTTCTTAACCTTCCTGTTCTATTAGCAACACCCCATTCCCAGATTAACTTGGGTATAGGTTCTACACCGTCTGCTATCATATCTTCACTTCGGGTATAGTTAGATAAATAGTGATGATTATTATGATACAATACACATTTTATTATGATTTGAGTAAACTGCCTTAAATCAAGGGTTGCTGAAAGTCTGTAATCTTGCTCTCCTCTTTCACGGTATTGACTTTTAATTGCACCAGGCATGAAAGGCTTGGTATGTTGGTTTATAGTATTAAAATACCTCTCTATAATCCCCTTCATGTCACCTCTGTAAGGGCTGGTATTTAATACTTTTATTCCAAATGCTGATATTAATGACTCTATGTTTTCCCCTTCCAATTCTCCTCTATCGGCAATAATTGCTTCAGGCAGGGTGCTGCAGTAATTCCACTCATCATTGCCAATCTCTATACCGTACTTCCTGCAAAAGGATACTTTATCTGACGCAGCATTAATTAATGCGATACTGGCCCCAATCCAACTTGGACCTTCCAAAGATATATTAATTCCTACGACACAACGTGAAAATACATCCATAACAGTATATATAACGGGCCTTCCTATAATCCAATTTCGATTATATTGGGATACTAAATAAACATCTCCTACTGTTGCATCTATTTGAAATATTGCTCCCGGTCCAAATGCTTCTTCAGTAGAAGAGCCTGTTAACCCCCTATGTTGTAATTCATATCGCTTTGCACTTTGCCTGGTAGATACTTCTTTTTTAATGTTTCTCTCCTTATTAAACCAATACCTGAATTGTCTTAATGTAGGAATGGCTTCATTTACTATTCCATTATCACTAAAGTATTCCTTGATCATAAGTTCATAGGTTAATGTTAAAGTCTTTCTTGAAGAATTGTAATAAAACCTATTAAGTGCTGTATTAAAAATCTTTATCGTTTCGGGTGTAATGACAAAAGTATTATTTTTTTCCTTGTTTCCTTGTTTCCCGCCACAATTATGATAATCAGGAAGTAAAGAGTTTTTGTGCATACCTCTCTGCCAAAACCGTTTTAAATATCTCATTACAGTTGCTTCATGCACATTATAAACGTATTCTCTGACAAGTTTAACCCTCTCTCCGGCAATGTAAATGTCAGGTTCAATAGTAACAATGTCTTTAATGGCATTGTATGCCTTATCTCTTATGACCTTATGTTTAGGTGGGATAGCCTCTTCATCTTTGATAATCATATATGGTTCATTCTCCAAAACATGTATAGTGCCATCATTTAGCCCACTCTGAATAAATGTTTCTGAAACTGTAATAGGCATTGAGTTACCATAAATATCAATTAGATAGATGATATCTTTATAGTAATACAGTATTCGGTAATATATTTTGCCTTGACTTGTTTCGTATAAGATTACACTATTGATTGGAAGCATACCTAGCACCCCAATCATGTCGCTGTTCGGCCTCTTTGACCGCAATCTGCTCATTCTTTTTGACCGCTAGTTTTGCTCATTAGCCCTGTCCGCAGATGTATACGGACAGGGCATATTAACTACCAGTTCAATTCTTCCTCAACAATAAGCCTTACCACATGATCGTCTATGATTTTTTTCTGTACCTGTGCCCCATGTAAAAGGCAAGCTGT
This sequence comes from Clostridium thermosuccinogenes, assembly GCF_002896855.1. Classification (NCBI taxonomy): domain Bacteria; kingdom Bacillati; phylum Bacillota; class Clostridia; order Eubacteriales; family Clostridiaceae; genus Clostridium; species Clostridium thermosuccinogenes. The sequence goes on from NZ_CP021850.1 coordinate 4,049,138, forward strand.
ACACGCCCGGTTGATTTTTCGCGGTACTCCATGAGAATATTCATATATCTCGTCTACCGCCATATCCGTAAATATCTCCCGGCTTTCTCCTGCATACTCCAGGTGCTTTCTTATGTATTCACCGGTTCTTTGCCGATCATATGGCATCATATGATATCGGATATCTATTCGCTGGCATATTGCCTCATATATCTGCTTCTTCAGGATGTCCTTCAACTCACTCTGGCCTACCAGGATTAAACTCATTGGGTTATACGAATCCATCCTGAAGTTTAGTAAAAACCGGATTTCCTCCAGCATCTCCCTTGAAAGTAGGTGTGCCTCATCTGTGATGATTATAGGAATACGTCTCTGTATTTCAATCAGGTTGCTGATCTCTCTCGTTAGTTGTCGTTTTGCATCGCTCCTGTAGAATTTCGCTTCACATCCCAGCTGGTTCAATACTTCCCAGTAAAAATTCCTCGGTGTCAACGCCGAATCGCTTATGTACATTACCTTGTACCGGTTGCTGTCCAGCGCCCCAACAAACTTCCTTATGGCTGTGGTCTTTCCTGTACCAACATCTCCCGTTATCACTGCAAACAACCGGTTCCGGGCCGCATACTCAAGCCTGCTGCAGACCTCTTCCAGCTCCGGATTGCTATACAAATGCTTCTCCGGTATATCCCGGGTGAACGGCGTGTGCAGAAAGTTGTAGTACTGCTCAAACATTTCTGTCACCGCCCTTCATGCTCCTGAAGGTTAATGCTCCGGTCTGCCGTTTTTGCCTCTTTTCATTCTCGCTCTCATATATTTTTAATAGCCGTGAATGAGTCGCCGATTTCGTTGCTGGTGTTTTTTCAACCTTTGAGCAGTATTCCCCAACCTTCAGCGGGGTTGCTGTCTTTCGGCGCTCACCATTGTACCATATCTCCAGAAGGCTCATATCAAAAGGATCATACCGCACATCCACTTTTTTGCCTATGTATTCGATTCCGGCTTCATATTCTATCCCTTGCAGCTTGAAACAGCCTGTGTTGTCAACTTTCCTTGTATCTTCCCATAAAAATGCGTCCCGGCATTCTTCAGGAGTTGCAAACCGCACCTTCTTTGGATCACTTGCATACGCCTGCGATGGAGAAACCCCTTTTAAACTGCTATGAGGCTTCCCGTTGTACCCTTCATCCAGCCATACCCGAAATTTGCGGTTAAGTTCCTCCAGGCTTTTTGCTTTCTCCAGCGATATCTCCTGGAAAAACTCTTCAACTGTGGCATTGAACCTCTCAATCTTGCCTTTGCTCTCCGGAGAATACGCCTTTGTGTTCATGTGACGGATTCCCAGCTTTGCACATGCTACTCTGAACCATTTCGAGATAAATACCTTGCCATTGTCAACGTATACTGCCTCCGGCTTGCCGTATTTCAATATTGCCTTGCGAAAACTGTCTTCCAATATCGGAAGCCTCTGATTGTCGTAAAATTCTGCATGACACACCAGCCTCGTCGCATCGTCAATAAATGCCACCATGTATGTCCGTTTCTTACCGCCGTCGGCAGTCGGTATGTACGGACCGTATTTGATATCTGCCTGCCACAATGTGTTCCTTCCGTTTTTGACGAACCGGCGGGCTGTCGTTCCTTCTATACGAACATTTCTGAAGTCTTTTGCACCAAAGCCCATCTTCAAAAGATGCCTGGACAAGGTGCTTCTGGAGACACTTCCTTTTTTGACAATCCCTTCGCCTTCAAGGATCTTTATGATCCTCCTGACACTTCTCTCCGGCAGTTCCTGTTTTATTTCGATTGCCCGATCTAATATTTCCTGAGATATCGCTCTTTGTTGCCCTGTATCTTTTCGTATCTTTGGTAATAGCCCTTCGTAACCATTCTCCCGGTACGCTGCAAGATACCTCCGAAGTGTCCTTTCCGAAATTCCTTCCCTCTCAAGTATCTCCTGCCGTATTCTCCGCTTTTCCGCCTCATCCAGATCCGGCTGCAATAGCGGCGATATGATCTCATGTTTCTTTAATGCTTTTTCCAATACTTCATTGTTTATCATTTCGATCCCTCCTGTGCTTTTTCCTAAAGCCTATCAGAAGGGAACTCCGGACAGCTACGCAAACTATGTGGGAATTTTCTATACAAATACTCCTGCCAGATGATTTGTTAGCCACATATTCGTTTCACCTATGGCAAGATGGCTGCTTTCTATCTGCGGCAGTAACCCAAGCAGCCGCTCAATCATGTGGAATACCTTTGTTTCTATCATCTCCAGCTCATTGACAAACTTGCCATAATACCTGTACAGTATAGCTCTTAATGCTCCTGCAGCTTGCCGCCCCCGTTGCCTGAATTCTTCTACCCACCGCCTTAATGTGGATATGCTGGCGGCAGTCTCAATCTCCTCAAGAGGTATACCGTCCTCCTGGTCCCGAAGGACCAGCTCGCTATCACAAGCCGAGTAATGCTTATACGGCCTGATGAAATCCGGTATGATTGCATGTGTCTTCCCACACTTGCTACAGATTACACGGAATATGTTAATCCATTCAATTTCCTCGCCCATATGCACATGACGTGCATATCTGTCATGAAAGGTTGTTTTCCCGCCGCATTTCGGGCATATCAACTCCAGCCTTTCCAAAAATTTTAAACAATTTCTGCGATACTCCTTAACATTCCGCCCCAGATATGCTATTATCATATTACAAATGTGTTAAAGGGCTTTGAGGGTTAGGTGCTGGAACACTTAACATATATATTCAAAGCTCTTATCATATCCTCCTTTTTTTCTTCCAGGAAGATATTAGCATACGTGCAAACGGTCACGCAACTTGAGCAACTCCGGGACATTTATCCGGGGCAGAAACACCAATCAATAATAATTTTAGGACGACTTTCTGTTATATCTATTAATTCATTCATATCAATGTAAATATGTTTAGATGCTAGAAGGTATTTAAAAATGAATAAGCCTGTTCCATCTGATACATTATTTTCTTTATCAAAGTCAGAAGTTATTTTTCTGATTGAATGTTTATTATCTCTAAATTTATCAATTAGAATGTTGCAATAATTCTCTAATGAATTTTCTGTTAAGCCTCTTTCTTCATAGGTATACAAACTTGAGTGTATCCACTCTATGTTTTTTACCATTTTAGTAGGTATTTCTTTTTGGGTAATTATGCCAAAATCAATTTGTTTTGCTGCCCAATATCTTCTTTCTATTTCCAGTCTTTCCAACACGGACTTTTTCCCTAACTCACTCGATGATTTTACTGTCCTTGCAATATATTTGTGATTTCGTAAAGTTAGTAGAAATGTAGTTGTTAGTATATATGGAGGCTCTCTATTAATAAAAAACTCTTGTTTAAGGTCTTTATTGTCTTTTACCACCTCTACTAAATCTAAAAGTGGATAATGTTCTCTAATATCTACTATTTCATCATCCCATTCAAACATGTAGAAACATCTGGTTTGAATATCTGAAAAGAAATGATGTATTCTGTTTGTCTTCCAGCCTTTTATACGTGAAACCCTGCCTTTTGACGGGAAGTCTTGTATAGATAACCAGGGCTTATAGGAGGCTAATTCCCCTGCACCACGGTTTTCAGACAGGAATCTTTTATACTTTGCCATAGTCCAAGAAGTATCTCTTTTGGCCATATAAACCTTCCTTTCTTTCACACTTCTTGGATGTGATGTTAACGTAGTATACTGGGATTTTCAACAGGGATAATGCTTTATTTTATATAGAAAACTTATTAAACGGCTGAATATTGGCGTTTGTTTATTTGAAATTTTTTTCTGAGATTTACCCTTATTTTTATTTCATTTTTTATTTATTACTATGTGTAGTTACAAATAAGTTTGCTCACGTAGTTACAAAGTTTGCTCGTGATGAAATGTAGTTGTTGCAATGCTTCTCGCCCATAAGTTACTTTGAGAGACAAAGTTTGCTCTCGGGTTTTATTACCTTAAAAAATATAAAAAAAGATATAAAAAATGAGAAAATTACAAGCGAGTTTGCTCGTGAGCAGTGAAGAATGACAAAGTTTGCTCGTGGAAGGTAATGAGTATTCATACGCAGGGTATAACCTACGGGAGGAAATATCGAAACCACCTACACATACGAATTATACAGGCTTACGAGGGATTACAACTGCGTCCGTTTAGCATATTTTTATTTATTTCTATATCTATTTTTGAACACAAAAAAACCGCCAAAGGTTTTTATACCTATGACGGTTTTGTAAACTCGCAAACAAACTTTGTAAGTTTGAACAAACTCGAGTGTAAATAAACAAAAGAATTACCTCTTGGAGAACTGAGGTGCCCTTCTCGCTTTTTTGAGACCGTATTTCTTTCTTTCCTTCATTCTTGGGTCTCTAGTAAGAAAACCGGCTTTCTTCAACGTAGGTCTGAACTCTTCGTCAGCCTTGAGCAGAGCCCTTGATATACCGTGCCTTATAGCACCGGCCTGACCGGTAAAGCCTCCGCCTACAACCTTGCATATTACATCGAATTTGCTTTCAGTACCTGTCAGCACCAAAGGCTGTTTTACTATAACTTTAAGGGTATTGAGCCCAAAATAATCGTCCAAGCTTCTATCATTTATGATAATATTCCCATCTCCGGGAACAAGTCTTACTCTCGCTACAGATTTTTTCCTTCTACCAGTTCCGTAATATTGCACCTTCGCCATGATCATTCTTTCCTCCCTTCACAAATCATATGTTGAGTTCAAGCACTTCTGGTTTTTGTGCCTGATGCTTATGCTCTCCGCCTGCGTATACCTTAAGCTTCCTGAACATTGCCCTTCCCAGGCTGTTCTTGGGGAGCATACCTTTGATTGCAACTTCCAACACCTTCTCCGGTCTCTTTGCCAGGAAATGGCGATAAGGTATTTCTTTAAGACCTCCCGGATAACCGGTATGATACCTGTATAATTTCTTATCAAGCTTCTTACCTGTCAAAACTATCTTTTCAGCATTGATAATAATTACATGATCACCGGTATCAACATGCGGTGTATAATTGGGCTTATGTTTTCCTCTCAATATTTTGGCAACTTCACTTGCCAGTCTTCCCAATGGTTTGCCTTCTGCATCGACAACATACCACTTTCTCTGAACTTCTTCGGCTTTCGCCATGAAAGTTTTCATGGAATCTCTAACCTCCTCAAAACTACTGATAGTGAATATTTATAAAAATTTAATACCTTCAGTTCAGTGCTACTACTTTACAGTGTAAACCTACATATTTAAACAATTCCCATAAGGTAGTAAATGAATTGAACCAAACTTTCGACACCTTAACATTTTAATATAGACATAGATAACATGTCAAGGATATTTTGCAAAGAACTTAATTTATCTCCTGCTTTCTCTCTATTTTAACCATATTATATCAATATCTCACGTATAATCGTCCGCCATACCATTTTTTTAGAACCAAAATCAAGACAAAGTCATGGATTTTGCAGTCTTTATTGGGTATTACGTTTTTAAATAGAGATAAGCTCAAGCAAGCTTCATTTTTTCCATCCGGTGGAGGTAAACCATAATGCCCATGCAGCACCACCCTTCTTCGTCAGAAGTACACTTCCACCAGATACAGACCATGGGCGGGAGCGGTTTGACCTGCCCTCCTCCTGTCGCGGCTCTCTATAATGGCAGGTATGTCATCGTATTTTATTTTTCCGTTTCCCACATATATTAATGTGCCTGCAATAATCCTGACCATATTATATAGAAATCCGTCTCCGGACACCTCCAGCTCAATAAGCTTTGAATCCTTACTGCATGGCCCGGGCAGAGCATTGCTGTTTTCCGAAATGGAAATTCCGGTGATGGTCCTTTCCGACGTTTTAGTATCGCTTCCGGAAGCTCTGAAAGCTGAAAAATCATGCCTTCCCAAAAAGTAAGGCAGAGCTTTTTGCATAGCCTCAATATCCAGGGGCAGATGAACCAAGGCAGCACGATTTCTGAGAAGAGCTGAAGGTTTACGGGAGTTGTATATCAAATACCTATACTTTTTACCCTTGCTGGAAAACCTCGCATGAAAGTCCGGGCTGACATCTTCTGATTCTCTGATGACAATATCCTCGGGCAGCAGGTTGTTTAATGCGTAAGCAAATTTTTCCCCGGGAATCCCCGAATTGGTGTGAAAATTCGCTACCTGCCCCAAAGCATGCACTCCCACATCGGTTCTGCTGCTCCCCACCAGGTCGCAGTCTTCCCCCGTTAAACTTTCTATGGCTCTTTTAACTACATCCTGCACTGTAACTGCGTTTGTCTGACTCTGCCATCCATGATAGTTCGTTCCGTCATATTCTATTGTCAGCTTAATATTGCGCACGCGTCTGACACCCCTGTGACTTAATTCATTGTGCTAGTAGTGCTGTTACAAAGTAATACGAAAAATTACTGGTTTGAATTCAGCTGATTGAAACTGTGTAAAGTAATGCGGTTATGCAAAACCGGCCCCAAATCCGGCCGATTTGGTAAATATCGTCCTTATAAGTCTTACCCTGCATTACTATTCTGTTTTCATATCCTTTTTGAATTCTGCATTCATACATCTAGTATGTACAACAAAAAGGCGGGATTATCCCGCCCATTCATCCATTCTATAAACGGTGGAATTGCCCCACCTATGATGCCTTTTGGCTCTTAGTCCTTACCAAGCATGGCAGCACCAACTATGCCCGCATCATTGCCCATCTGGGCTACTTTTATATCGGGAAGGGGTATTTCCTGAGTATAAACTCTTTCCCTTACCATCTTTCTCAACGGTGCCAGGAGGTATTCGCCTTCTTTGCAGACTCCGCCGCCGATAACAATTACTTCAGGCATGAACAAGTTAACCATATTAGCCAGGCCTTCTGCCAGATATTTAATATATTGGTCGACAAGCTGCTGCCCAATCTTATCTCCCTGACGAGAAGCATCAAAAGCTGTTTTCGCATCAATCTTTGAGAGATCACCGTCTACCAGTTTGTTAACCAGTGATTCCGGATGCTCCTTTGCAGCTTTGCGGGTCTCACGGATAAGTGCTGTTGCCGATGCATAAGCTTCCCAGCATCCTTTCCTTCCGCAGGTGCACTGCTCACCATCTACTACTATGGTCATGTGTCCCGGTTCAGAAGCTGCAGAGTTAAATCCGCTGTAAACTTTTCCGTTGATAACTACGCCGCCGCCCACTCCGGTACCGAGAGTGATGGTAACAGAGTTCTGCAATCCTTTTGCGGCACCGGCCACGCTTTCTGCCAATGCAGCTACGTTTGCATCGTTTCCAATATATACCGGAAGGTCAATATACTTCTGCATTTCCGCCCTTAACGGCACATTGTAAAATCTGAGGTTGTTGGCATATACCAGGATGCCGTTTTTCTCATCCGGAGTTCCAGGGCTTCCGATACCTATTGATTTTACGTCTTTCAAATCCACTCCGGCGTCCTTGATGACCTTCAGGGACAGCATAGCCATATCTTTGACTATTTCGGGATACTCCCTTTCCGTTCTGGTTGGAGTGCTGTCTTTTTTGATGATTTTGCCTTCTTCATCCACCAAGCCGACAGCGATATTGGTTCCTCCAAGATCAATTCCTATATAATACATAAAATACCTCCCAAAATACTAATTTTTTGGTTTCACCGCTGAAATTATATCTGTATATTATCATAAATTACAGGCAAAATAAATAGTTATTCGCAAACTACATGTACTGCAGATATAACACTGCTGCCGAAAATATGAGTGTGACAGCGCTTATTCCGTAATCTCTTCCCGTCAGCTGCAGCTGTTTCATGCGCGTCCGTCCTTCGCTTCCTCTGTAGCATCGAGCTTCCATGGCATTGGCCAGCTCATCGGCTCTTCTAAAGGCGCTTACAAACAAAGGCACCAATACCGGTATGAAACTCTTGGCTCTCTGTATCAGATTTCCTGTGTCAAAATCCGCTCCCCTTGCGGCCTGGGCTTTCATTATCTTATCCGTCTCCTCCAGGAGGGTGGGTATAAACCTCAGGGCAATAGTCATCATCATCGCTATTTCATGGGAAGGAACTCCAAAACGCTTAAAAGGGTTCATAAGCTTCTCTATGCCATCCGTCAGCAGAATGGGAGTGGTGGTCAACGTCAGAAGGGATGCCGTCATTATGAGGAGCGACAGCCTCAAGGTCATTTTAATGGTCATATCCACACCTTCATGAGTGATCTTCAGGAAACCAAACTGGAAAATAGGAGTCCCACGCCCTGAAAACAGGTTTATCAAAGCAGTAAAAATAATTATGAACATCACGGGTTTCAAGCCCTTCAGTGTATATCGTATAGGTATTCCGGAGGACACAATAACAGCAAGAGTAAACAGGACAAAAAGCCCAAAGCCAGCATAAGTGTTAATAAGCAACAATATCACCATTAAAAACACCGTCAGCAAGATTTTTGTCCTTGGGTCAGCTTTATGCAAATATGACTCTCCGGGTATATATTGTCCTATGGTAATATCCTTAATCATTTTTCAGTCTCCCCAGATACTTTGAAATTTCTTTTTTGGCTTCCTCTATAGTATATATTTTGTCATTTATTCCTGGTATGAAAGTTTTCAGCTTTTTCATGAGATATGTTATTTGCGGCGCTGAAAGTCCTATCTCTTCAAGCCTCCACGGGTCGCTAAATATTTCTTCCGGGCTTCCGTCCATCTCTATGGTTCCATTATTCATAACAATTACCCTGTCCGCTATTTCGGCAATATCCTCCATGCTGTGGGAAACCAATATAATCGTAATCCCAAGTTCTCTATGCATCCGACGGATAATAGAAAATATTTCGTCCCTTCCCGCCGGGTCCAGTCCTGCAGTAGGTTCGTCCAGAATGAGTATTTTGGGGTTCATGACCAGGACTCCGGCAATGGCCACACGTCTCTTTTGCCCACCGGACAGTTCAAAAGGAGACTTGTCCAGCACACTCTCATCCAGTCCGACATTTTTAATCGCAGCCTTGACCTGTCTATCCACTTCCTCTTCCGACATGCCATATTTCAGCAAGCCAAAAGCTACATCCTTAAACACCGTCTCCTCAAACAGCTGATGCTCCGGGTATTGGAAAACTATTCCCACAATCCGCCTTAATTCCTTGAGGTCCTTATTCCGCGTATCAATGCCGTTTATTCGGACACTTCCTGACGAAGGCTTCAATAAACCATTCAAATGCTGTATGAGGGTAGACTTGCCGGATCCGGTGTGTCCTATAATACCGACAAATTCTCCTGATTCTATTTTAAGGTTGATACCGGAAAGAGCAACCTTTTCATAAGGAGTGCCTTTCATATATATATAGCTTAAATTATCTATTACTATGGACATTAATTCCTCCATAAATTATTCAAATAATTACTTTTCCCTTAAGGTTATTTCCACCAAAACCTCTGGACAGAACATTATAATTATATAATAATGAAATCATAATACAAGTAGATGAGATATAAAGCAATATTAAAATAACCAGTAAAATACAGCAACAGGTAAATAATTATTACTGCAAGAGGAGCGAGATATGAGCGAGCATTATTATACGGAAAATCCTTCATCAAAATTAATAGAGAAGCAGTTTTCATTCAGCATAAAGGACAAAACACTGCACTTTAAATCAGTAAGCGGTGTATTCGCCTTCTCCGAAAAGGTGGATAAGGCTTCCCAGCTCCTGATAAAAGCATTTTCACCATCAGGTACGGATGTGCTTGACCTAGGATGTGGCTATGGAGCCATAGGGCTTTTTATTAAAGCTCTGTTTCCGGATCAAAAGGTTTTATTAAGTGATATAAACTCCAGAGCTATTGAATACGCAGCCTTGAATGCCCGGGAAAACAATTTGGAGGTTGAACTGGTAAAAAGCGATCTTTTTAGCAACTTACCTCAGGCAGCTTTTGATGATATAGTTTCCAATCCACCGATTGCCGCCGGTAAAAAGCTGAACACCGAACTGATCCACCAATCCTATGAGCATTTGAGGCCAGGCGGTTCCCTGTGGCTTGTCGCTTTTCACAACAAGGGTGGCTCCACCCTCAGGAACATTATGTCAGACCGGTACGGCAATGTCCAGGATGTGGTCAAAAGCGGCGGTATAAGAGTTTACCGTTCGTCCAGAACCGAATGACAAGGAGCACTGCCGTCTTGTCGGTACAATGGGCTGGAACCCACGTTATTTTTCTATAAGGTTGTTAATTACGGTCAATACATCCTTATAACGACATTTTCAATTTTCCCAATACACTTTTTGCTATGCAAAACATAGCCATCCCCGTATGGTTTTATTGGGATTTCATTGCTTTAGCCAGCACCCTGCCGGCATCCTCCACATTAAGCACGTTTGTGGGGAAACTATACCCTTCCTTATTCAGCTCATAAAAAAGCTCGGTCACCTGGGGAACATCCAGACCCAGATTTTTTATGCCCGGTACGTTGGAAAACACATCCCCGGGCTTTCCATCCATCACTATACTGCCGTTGTCAATTATTATAACCCGGTCTGCTTCCGCTGCCTCATCCATATAATGGGTTACATGGATTATGGTGATATTTTCTTCCTTATTGAGTTTTTTCAGCACTCCCATAACTTCTCTTCTACCTACCGGGTCCAGCATGGAAGTAGCTTCGTCCAGAATTATGCATTCCGGTTTCATAGCAAGAATGCCGGCAATAGCCACCCTCTGCTTCTGACCTCCGGACAGCAAATGGGGAGCATTTTTCTTCAATTCGTAAATACCCACAGCTTTCAGGGACTCGTCCACGCGCTTTCTGATTTCTGATGGTTCAACACCCATATTTTCGGGCCCAAAGGCTACATCCTCCTCAACCACTGTGCCCACTATCTGATTATCCGGATTTTGGAACACCATGCCGGCACTCCTCCGGATTTCCCACAGCCGGTCGGGATCCCTGGTGTCCATTCCCTTTACCAGGACAGTTCCCTCCGTCGGTATCAGAAGAGCATTCAAAAGCCTTGAAAAGGTTGATTTGCCGGAGCCATTCCTGCCTATAATAACAACAAACTGTCCCTTTTCAATCTTCAAATTTAGACTGTTCAAGGCCTTATGATCCTTTATTGCCTCCTGATCCGATTTATATATATATGATACATTTTTTAACTCAAACATTTTATCGCTCATATTTATTTTCCTATAACCTGTCTATATAAAATTAGGGATTATGCTGAACCAAGTTCCGCTTAATCCCATAGCAAACAATATTCTTATGTTATTTTACACCAATTCGAGAATTACAACCTCAGCAGCATCGCCTCTTCTTGGTCCAAGCTTGTATATCCTTGTGTAGCCGCCATTCTTTCCTTTATATTTTGGCGCTATTTCGTCGAACAACTTGTCAACAACATTTATAGGCTTGCCGTTCTCGTCTTTAACTCTGTAAACCCAGTTAATTGCCTTTCTTCTGGCATTCAGCCTTGAAGGGCTGTCAACAGTAACCATATCGGTTTTTATCTCTCTGTCAACCACTTCATACTTTCTGCCATTCTTGGATGTAACTGTTTTAGTTATCTTCCTGCCGTCGCTGTCCAATTTTGCTTTGCTGACCTTTACCTGTTTAGAAGTAAAATTGTCAACTTCGCTTACAGCAATCGATATCAGTTTTTCTGCAATATTTTTAACTTCCTTGGCTCTAGCCTCAGTAGTTTGGATCTTACCGTTCTGCAACAAGGATGTTACAAGGCTTTTTAAAATCGCCTTCCTTTGGTCTGTAGGACGACCAAGCTTTCTTTGTAGTGCCATTAAATTCCCTCCCTTACCTGATCCTGGCAACAGGCAGCAGTCAGCTATAAAATCTGAAACATGCATGCTCTGCTCTAATGGTATTTAGTTTACCCTATTGCCTTTATTTTCAGTATTTTAGTTATTTTTTGCTAAGTATACTGCCTGCTTGTCATAGCGGCATAATCATTCTTCACTGGGTGCAAGCGATAACCCTAAAGCACCAAGCTTTTGAAGTACCTCTTCAAGAGACTTTCTTCCGAGGTTCCTTACCTTCATCATATCCTCTTCCGTCCTGTTTGTCAGGTCTTCTACCGTATTTATACCTGCTCTCTTCAAGCAGTTGTACGACCTTACGGAGAGATCCAGTTCCTCAATAGTCATCTCAAGAACTTTTTCCTTCTTGGTCTCTTCCTTTTCCACCAATATCTCAGCATGTTTTGCATGATCTGAGAGATCGATGAAAAGGTTCAGGTGTTCGCTCAATATTTTCGCCCCAAGGCTTATTGACTCGTCCGGCTTTATGCTTCCATTTGTCCAAACTTCCAGAGTAAGCTTGTCATAATCTGTAAACTGGCCAACACGGGTATTTTCTACAGTATAGTTGACCTTTCTGATCGGTGTATAGATCGAATCAACCGGAATAATACCTATTGGCTGACCAGGTTGCTTGTTGTTCTCAGCGGAAACATATCCTCTGCCTTTGTTGATGGTCAACTCCATGTACAGCCTGTGGTCACCATTCAACGTAGCTATATGATGATTTGGATTAAGAATCTCCACATCGGCATCAGCTTTAATGTCTCCGGCAGTAACCTCTCCTTCACCATCAGCATCAATATAAACTACTTTGGGGCCTTCTCCGTTAAGCTTAAAGGATATCTCCTTAATGTTCAGGATAATTTCCGTGACATCCTCAATTACTCCAGGTATGGTGGAAAACTCATGCAAAACACCGTCAATCTTTATTGATGTTACAGCAACACCCGGCAAAGATGACAAAAGTATCCTTCTCAATGAGTTTCCCAGTGTGATTCCATATCCTCTTTCCAGAGGTTCCACAACAAATTTCCCGTAAGTGTTATCCTCACTTGTGGCTACACATTCAATCTTTGGCTTTTCCATTTCCATTACCAACAAACCCTCCCTTAAGTAAACTTTAAAATTTCTGAGGGCAACTGATTCATAAAATCCAATGCGGTCTATCTATAATAAATTCAAATTTAACTTCAGTTGCTGTTCCAAGAATATCGGTGATAAAACATCTAACCACCAGATATTACTTGGAATATAGCTCAACAATAAGGTGTTCACTGATAGGCAGGTCTATATCCTCTCTTGATGGCTGTGCAACTACCTTTCCAGTTAAATTCTCAGCATCAAATTCCAACCACTTTGGAACAAGTCTTCCGTTGGTTGCGTCCAACATAGCCTTAAATTTGGGTGAACTCTTGCTTTTGTCGGTAACAGCTATAACATCCCCAACTTTAAGAAGATATGAAGGTATATTTACCTTTTTACCGTTTACAGTAAAATGAGAATGTCTGACGAGCTGCCTTGCTTCAGGTCTAGACATAGCCAGACCAAGCCTGTAGACAACATTGTCGAGTCTGCTTTCCAATATTTTAAGAAGGTTTTCACCTGTAACACCTTTAGTTTTTAATGCCATTTCAAAATACTTTCTGAACTGGCTTTCAAGAACTCCATAGAATCTTCTTGCTTTCTGCTTTTCGCGAAGCTGAAGACCATATTCGGACAATTTCTTTTTATTCTGTCCATGCTGTCCGGGAGCGTATGCTCTTCTAGAAATTGCGCATTTATTTGTATAGCATCTTTCACCCTTCAGAAAAAGCTTTTCCCCTTCTCTGCGGCAGAGTCTGCAAGATGCTTCTGTATATCTTGCCATCTAAATTTACACCTCCAACGATATGAATTTACAATTGCTGATACAAACCTGCTTCACATACTGTCATCATCAATTGTAACCATCTTACATAAACATATAATATATAATGAACGTAGCTAATATCAAAATTACCAAAGAATAATCTACGGAAGGTTCATCAATATACCCGGCGAACCTTAAGCTGCATAATGGCACATGGTCCAAAGCCGCTATACGATGAGTAGTACTGCCTTGAGCTTTTCTTATAAGCATTTTTCTTATAAGAAAGGCTATCCGTAAATATTCTTAAAATAAGTTGAACTTATAACGTGCCTTCGATATGCGACGTTGACTTCCTATATCGACGCAAACTTGTACACGCCAACCTGAATATTACACTCTTCTTCTCTTAGGAGGCCTGCATCCATTGTGAGGAATGGGAGTTACGTCCTTTATCAGGCTCACTTCCAGACCAGCAGCCTGTAATGCTCTTATGGCAGCTTCCCTTCCTGAACCTGGTCCTTTTACATATACTTCTACATATTTCAGGCCGTGCTCCATAGCAGCTTTTGCTGCTGTTTCTGCAGCCATCTGAGCAGCAAAAGGTGTGCTCTTTTTGGATCCCCTAAAGCCCAATCCACCTGCGCTTGCCCATGATATTGCATTTCCTGCTGTATCTGTCATTGTTACAATTGTATTATTAAATGAAGAACGGATATGCGCTGCACCACGTTCGATATTTTTACGTTCTCTTCTTTTTCTGGTGGTTTTCTTTGCACCAGCAGCTTTTGTCGCCATTCAGATTTCAACCTCCTTTATTTCTTTCTTTGTACACCAACGGTTTTCTTTGGACCTTTTCTCGTTCTGGCATTAGTTTTGGTTCTCTGTCCCCTGACAGGCAGACCCAGTCTGTGCCTTCTTCCTCTATAGCATCCTATCTCAATAAGTCTCTTGATATTGAGGGCTACCTCTCTTCTGAGGTCACCTTCAACTTTATATTCCTTGTCTATAACTTCTCTCAGCTTTGCAATTTCATCATCAGTCAAATCTCTGATCCTTGTATCTGGGTTGACGCCGGTTTTAGCCAAGATTTCATTTGCTTTAGCCCTACCTATTCCATATATATACGTCAAACCAATTTCTGCCCTTTTTTCTCTGGGCAAATCAACTCCGGCGATACGAGCCATTAGTTTTTACACCTCCAAGTTAAAATCTCATCTTTTCAGTTTAAATAATTGTAGTTTTTATAATAAACACCTCAGGACATGATTAATGTTGCACAATATTTTGCACCCCATTATATCATGCAGCCGCTCCCGGATGTAATATTACTTGTGAATGTTGAATACTTAAGCCTGTAAGGTTTCTAGTCAACTGCCAACTTCAGCCGGCAGTTGACAACAAGCAAGTTAAAATTATATTAAATAATTTGCCTGTTGTCAACTGCCGACCATATTCCGCAACGCTAACCTGCGCATTAACCCTGCTTCTGTTTGTGCTTCGGGTTTTCGCAGATAACCATGACTCTGCCTTTTCTTCTTATTATTTTACACTTTTCGCATATAACCTTAACAGATGGCTTTACCTTCATTATAACCCCTCCTTCGACTATTCCTTCTCGTTAGTATCAAATCATGCTATTATACGTTACTTTGTATTAGCGCTTATTTGGCTCTCCATGTTATCCTGCCTCGGGACAGATCGTAGGGCGAGAGCTCTAAAGTTACTTTATCTCCCGGTAAAATCCTGATAAAATTCATCCTTAACTTACCGGAGATATGTGCCAGAACCTTGTGACCATTCTCCAGTTCTACTTCGAACATAGCGTTTGGCAGAGCTTCCACTACCGTTCCCTCTACCTCAATAACATCTTCCTTGGACAAAACCAAAAACCTCCTTTATATAGGCTTTCATATCAACTATTCATCGTTCCGTCAAGTTCAGCTAATGCTTTTCTTATATCTGCATTTGATACCTTTTGCCCGGTCAAAAGCCTGTTGCCTATGCTTTCAATTACCGTTTCCGACAGTTCCAGATGCTTTTTCTTTTTCTTTTTGGGTTTTTCAATTCTTCTTAGGTTTCCATCAGATATCAGCACGTACATGCTATCGACAATGCCTACTACCACAAACCTTTTGCCTGCGTCTCTTCCGGCTTTTGAGAAGACCACCTGTCCTAGGACAGTATCCAATTTTAATCACCTCAACCAACTATGCACTCATTAAAGTATAGTCAGAATAATAGGCTCCCCATCGGTAACAGCTATCGTATTTTCATAATGGGCAGATAAGCTTCCGTCTGCAGTTACAACAGTCCAGCGGTTCTTAAGCAGCTTTACCTGGTATCCTCCCTGATTTACCATCGGTTCAATAGCCAACGTAAAACCAGGTTCAAGACGAGGACCGCGTTCTCTTGTCCTGAAATTAGGAATCTGAGGTAGTTCGTGCATTTCCCGGCCTATTCCATGACCAACATAGTCCCTGACTACAGAATACCCGTTCTTTTCTACATGGTCCTGAATAGCTGCCGAGATATCAACTATCCTTTTGCCTTTCACCGCATGTTTGATGCCCTCGAAAAAACTCTCTTCAGTTACCTTAATCAACCTTTCAGCCTCAGGGGTTATGTCTCCTATGGCAAAAGTCCTAGCTGCATCCGTATGAAAACCTTCATAATATACGCCGATGTCAACACTTATAATATCTCCATTTTTTAACTGTCTTAAACCGGGGATACCATGGACAACTTCATCATTGACCGATGCGCAAATGCTTCCCGGAAAGTCGACAGCGCCAGGAAGCCCTTCATAGCCTTTAAATGATGGTATCGCTCCACTCTTTATTATAAACTGCTCTACTAGGCTATCGAGCTCCTGGGTTGTCACCCCCGGCTTCGCAGCCTCTTTCACCTTTTCTAAAGCAGCGGCAAGAATCTTCCCGCCTTTTTTCATTATTTCTAACTCACTTTTTGATTTTATGGATATCATACTTCCAACACCTTATTGCTTTCTTATGAAGACATCTTTTGCCTGAAACTATCCAGAGAGCTGAACAGTTCTCCGGTAGTATCCTCTATCTTATCCCTACCTGTGACAGTCAGTATTTTTCCCTGTTTTTCGTAGTAGTCTATCAAAGGTTCTGTCTGAGCATGATAGGTTTGAAGCCTCTTTATGACAGTCTCTTCCCTGTCATCCTCCCTTTGCACCACTGCTGTACCACATCCGGAACACTCCCCATTCTTTCCGGGAGGATTATAATCCGTATGGTAACTCATTCCGCAGCTCGGGCAAACACGCCTGCCAGACATCCTTCTTACTATTTCGTCATCAGAAACATAAATATTGATAACTGCGTCCAACATGATACCCATATCTTCCAGTGCTTTATCCAAATACTGAGCCTGCGGTATTGTTCTTGGAAATCCATCCAATATAAAGCCGTTCCTGCAGTCAGGCTGCAAAAGTCTGTCTTTTACAATGCCGATTGTGATTTCATCAGGAACCAGCAAACCTTTATCAATATATTCCTTGGCTTTCTTGCCAAGTTCCGTTCCTTCTTTTATATTGCTCCTGAATATATCACCGGTAGATATATGAGGTATATTAAACCTTTCCGACAGAATAACTGCCTGAGTACCTTTACCGGCGCCAGGCGCACCTAGCATAATAAGTCTCATAGCTGCCTCCAAACAATCAATAAAAACAAGAATACAGAATGAAGATCCAAATATGTATATCCCCTATTTGAGTCTTCATTCCTCTTCTTTAAAAGTTTTATTCCAGGAATCCCTTGTAGTGTCTCATAAGCATCTGTGATTCTATTTGCTTAACAGTATCCAGTGCAACTCCGACTAAGATCAGCAAGGAAGTTCCTCCAAACCATATACCTTGAATTTTGAATATTGCTCCGAATATAGTTGGGAATATAGTAATTAAAGCCAGAAACAAACCACCAAACCATGTAAGTCTGTTTAAAACTTTAGATATATAATCGGAAGTAGGCCTTCCCGGCCTGATACCAGGAATAAATCCACCGTTCTTTTTCATATTGTTGGCAATCTCAACAGGGTTGAACTGAATGACAGTATAGAAGAATGTAAAGAACATGATCAATACTGCATTTATCAATGCGAATCCAATACCCTGCTGAATATCCTTAAACCATAATACAATCGGGTTTGTTGAGTTCGGCGCAAAAAATGATATCAAAGTTGAAGGCAAAGAAGTGATGGACATGGCAAAGATTATCGGCATAACACCTGCCAGGTTTACCTTTATCGGTATATGTGTGCTTTGTCCACCGTATACCTTCCTACCCACGACCCTCTTTGCATACTGTACGGGAATTCTGCGCTCAGCCTCATTCACCCATATGACAGCTGCCATAACCGCTATAAATAAAGCTACAAGAGCGATGATCGCTAATATACCGAGAAAACCTTTTCCGAGAGTACCAGCGGTGTAATAGTTGGCAATAATTATGGCCGCCCGGGGACCTCTGGAAACAATACCAGCAAATATGATAAGCGATATGCCGTTTCCTACTCCGGACTCCGTGATTTGCTCACCAAGCCACATCAGGAATGCCGTACCGGCAGTAAAAGTGAGAGTGATTGTAATATAGCTGATGACTGACCTTCCCCCAATTATTGCGCTGGACAGCCCGAAATACAAACCGGTGGCCTGAAGAAATCCCAGAGCGACAGCCACATATCTGGTATACTGGGCTATAAGCTTTCTTCCTTCTTCCCCTTCTTTGGCCAACTGTTCAAGTTTAGGAATTGCAACTGTCAACAGCTGCATTATGATGGATGAGTTGATGTATGGTGTTATGCTCATAGCAAAAATTGATGCTGATTGAAAGGCACCACCCGAAATAATATCAATATATCCAAAAAGTTGGCCTCCGGAACTAGCCAGTCTTGCAAACACATCAGCATCTAACCCGGGAACAGGAATATGAGCTCCTATTCTGTAAATAACCAGCATTAAAATAGTAAACAACATCTTCTTTCTCAGGTCAGGAATCTTCCAGGCATTCCTTATTGTTTCCAGCATACCACCCATACTATACCACCTCGGCCTTTCCTCCTGCAGCCTCTATTTTTTCCGAAGCTGACTTAGTAAATTTAGCAGCTTGTACCGTAAGTTTCTTTGTGAGGTCTCCGTTTCCTAAAACTTTAACGCCATCAAGAACCTTCTTTACAAGTCCGCTTTCTTTTAGTACATCCAGAGTAACAACCGCACCGTCTTCGAAAATATTCAAGTCTGAAACATTTATCTCAGCATACTTAGTTGCAAATAACTTGTTGTTGAATCCTCTCTTGGGAATTCTTCTGTACAAAGGCATTTGTCCGCCTTCAAAGCCGCGTCTTACACCGCCGCCGGCACGGGCATTCTGGCCCTTGTGTCCTCTTCCGGCAGTTTTACCATTTCCGGATGCGGGTCCTCTGCCTTTCCTATAAGGTGCCCTCTTTGCACCTTCAGCAGGCTTTAACTCGTGAAGTTTCATGATTTGCACCTCCTTTATATTTCCTCAACCGATACCAGATGGGAAACCTTATTTATCATACCTCTTATCTGAGGGTTATCTTCATGTTCTACAGAGCTTCCTATCTTTTTCAGACCGAGAGCTTTAACTGTAGCAACCTGTTTTTCCTTTGCCTTGTTTATCCCTCTTACTAAAGTAATCTTTAACTTAGCCATTGAAGTGCCTCCTAACCCTGAATCTCTTCTACAGTCTTTCCGCGCAGTCTAGCCACTTCCTCAACTGTCTTTAACTGTGAAAGAGCATCGATAGTTGCATTTACCATATTTATAGGGTTATTTGAACCCAGGGACTTAGTTCTTATATCTCTTATTCCGGCAAGCTCCAAAACCGCTCTGACGGGACCTCCTGCAATAACTCCCGTACCTGGGGCAGCTGGTTTTACCAGAACCTTGCCTGCACCAAACTCACCAATTACTTCGTGAGGAACGGTTGTTTCCACGATCGGAACCTTTATAAGGTTCTTTTTCGCATCTTCAATTCCCTTCCTTATAGCGTCAGGAATTTCAGCAGCCTTACCCATTCCAGTTCCTACGTGACCATTTTCGTCTCCTACAACAACCAGGGCACTGAAACGGAAATTTCTACCGCCCTTAACAACCTTTGTTACACGGCCTATATTAACAACCTTTTCTTTCAGATCCAATGTACTAGCATCAATGCGTTGCAATATCTTTCACTCCTTTCACTAAAATTTTAAGCCGGCTTCCCTTGCACCTTCTGCAAGTTCTTTCACTCTTCCGTGATAGATATAACCGCCTCTGTCGAATACAACTGACTCAATACCTTTGTCCAGTGCCTTCTGCGCAATCAGCTTTCCAACTTCCCTAGCAGCTTCTTTATTTCCGCCGTACTGAAGTTTTCCTTTTAAAGCTTCATCAAGGCTTGATGCGGCAACCAGTGTTCTTCCGCTTTTATCGTCAATTATCTGGGCATATATATTTTTCAAACTTCTGTAAACATTCAATCTTGGGCGCTCCGGAGTACCGCTTACCTTTTTGCGTACCCTCAGATGCTTCCTAAGCCTTGCAACGTTTTTACTTGGCTTTTTTATCATTTATCTCACTCCTTCCTACTTCTTACCTTTGCCGCCGGTCTTACCTTCTTTGAGTTTAACCACTTCGCCTTCATACCTTATACCTTTTCCTTTATAAACCTCAGGTTCACGCTTAGACCTGATCTTTGCGGCGAACTCTCCTACAGCTTGCTTGTCAATTCCCTTCACTACCAGTTTGTTTGGTGCAGGAACCTCAACTGTAATACCAGCCGGCTCCTCCATTTCTACCGGATGGGAATATCCCAAAGTAAGAACGAGTTTTTTACCCTGTTTTACAGCTCTGAAACCGACTCCGACAATCTCAAGATGCTTTTCATAACCTTTGGTTACACCTTCAACCATGTTATTTATGAGAGTGCGTGTCAAACCATGCAATGCTTTATGCATTTTATCATCACTTGGTCTCTGGACGGTAACAAAACCGCCATCAACCTTGATTATCATGTCTTTGTGAAATTCTTTTGTCAAAGTACCTTTGCTACCTTTTACGGTAACTACATTGTTATTGTCCACCTTTACATCCACACCGGAAGGTATGGCTATCGGCAACTTACCAATTCTAGACATTTGTTGCACCTCCAGTTCTTAAATTATGAGCAGTCATAACTGCACATCCGAGCAGTCACCGCTGCTCTTTTCAGAAACAATTTATCAACCTTTAGCTTATCATATCTTACCATACGAACGCAAGAACTTCTCCGCCAACACCGTTCTGTCTTGCCTTTTTATCAGTCATTATACCTTTGGAAGTCGATACTATCGCTATACCCAAGCCTCCGAGAACCTTTGGCAATTCATCCTTGGAAGCGTATACTCTCAAACCGGGCTTGCTTATGCGCTTAATACCTGTTATTACATTTTGCTTATTCGCTGTATATTTCAAAGTGATCCTCAATATACCCTGCTTGCCGTCATCAATATCTTCGAAGCCCTTTATATAACCTTCATCCAGTAATATCTGGGCAATTGCCCTCTTCATATTTGAAGCCGGCACATCAACTGACTCATGTTTTGCTGAACTAGCATTTCTAATTCTGGTCAACATATCAGCAATTGCATCTGTTATCTGCATATGCTTAACCTCCTTTCAACGATTGAATTACCAACTTGCTTTTTTAACACCGGGTATCTGTCCTTTATAAGCCAAATCCCTGAAGCATAGACGGCATACGCCGAACTTCCTCATGTATGCATGAGGCCTTCCGCATATTTTGCACCGGTTGTATGCCCTGGTGCTAAATTTTGGGGGTCTCTGCTGCTTTATGATCATTGATTTCTTTGCCATGCGTTATTCCCTCCCTTAACTCTGGCTAAAAGGCATGCCGAGAAGCTTCAAAAGCTCTTTAGCCTCTTCATCACTTTTGGCTGTTGTAACAAAGGTGATATCCATACCTCTGATTTTATCTACCTTATCGTACTCGATTTCAGGGAAAATCAATTGCTCTTTTACGCCCATTGAGTAGTTTCCTCTACCGTCAAAGGAATTGGTGGAAACTCCTCTAAAGTCTCTAACTCTAGGCAATGCAACATTAAAAAGCTTGTCGACAAACTCATACATCCTGTTGCCGCGCAGTGTAACCCTGCATCCTATGCTCATGCCTTCTCTTACCTTGAAAGCTGCAACAGACTTCTTTGCTTTAGTTACAGCAGGCTTTTGCCCGGTGATTATAGCCATATCATTCACTGCTGCATCCAATGCCTTGGGGTTTTCCTTGACTTCCCCAACACCCATATTCAAAACGACCTTTTCCAATTTAGGTACTTCCATTGGACTTTTATATTTAAATTTAGCTTGTAAAGCCGGAATTACTTCGTTAGTATATTTCTCTTTTAATCTTGCCACTGTCACTATATATAACCTCCTTTCTCAAAACATCCTTAATCTTCCTTAGCTTTCTTTATTACATCTATAACTTCATTGCACTTTTTGCAAACCCTCTGTTTTTCTCCGTTCTCCAGTATGCGCTTACCAATCTTTGTCGGTTTGCCGCATCTCTCGCAAACAAGCATAACCTTGGAGCTGTTTATAGGTGATTCCTGATGGATAATGCCACCTTGCTGGTATGCATTTCTAGGTTTAACATGCTTTGTGGACATGTTCACACCTTCAACGATCACCATGCTTTTATCAGGAATAACTCTAAGAACTTTACCCTTCTTTCCCTTGTCTTTTCCGGAAAGAACGTATACAGTATCTCCCTTTTTCACATGAACCTTGTTAGCCAACTTAAGCCGCCTCCTCCCTTATAAAACTTCTGGTGCGAGGGACAAAATTTTCATGAAATCCTTATCCCTTAATTCTCTTGCGACAGGCCCAAATATACGGGTTCCTCTTGGGTTTTTGTCCTCTCTGATTATAACCGCCGCATTCTCATCAAATTTTATATATGAACCGTCTGCTCTTCTAACTCCTTTTTTAGAACGTACAATAACGCACTTGACAACGTCGCCTTTTTTAACAACACCGCCGGGTGTTGCATTTTTAACCGAAGCAATTATGACATCGCCTATGTTTGCATACTTTCTCCATGAACCACCTAGTACTTTTATGCACATAAGTTCTTTTGCACCGGTATTGTCAGCAACCTTCAGCCTTGACTGAACTTGAATCATGCTAATACCTCCTTCCAGTAAATTACCGTGCCTTTTCTATTATTTCCACAAGTCTCCATCTTTTTTCTTTGCTGAGGGGACGAGTTTCCATTACTCTAACCCTGTCGCCCACTCTGCACTCATTATTTTCATCATGGGCTTTCAATTTGTAAGTCCTCTTCATTATCTTTTTATATAATGGATGCCTTACGCTATCCTCGACTGCCACAACGATTGTTTTATCCATCTTGTCGCTTACAACCTTGCCGACTCTTGTCTTTCTTAAGCCTCTTTCAACCACTCGGTTTACCTCCTTTCAGGCGAAAATTACTTTACTTTCCCCTTTAACTCGTTTTCACGCATTATAGTCTTTATACGAGCGATAGATTTCTTAACATCTCTCAACTTCATTGGGTTTTCAAGCTGATTAGTAGCAAGCTGAAATCTCAACTTAAAAAGTTCAGACTTTAAATCATTCAATTCTTTTTCCAGTTCAACCTGTGTTTTTTCTCTGATTTCACTAGCTTTCATTTGCTTCACCACCCATTTCCTTTTCGCGGGCTACAAATTTGCACTTTATGGGAAGCTTATGAGAAGCAAGCCTTAATGCTTCTCTTGCTACTTCTTCCGATACGCCTGCGATTTCAAATAATATTCTTCCTGGTTTTACAACCGCTACCCAATACTCCGGAGAGCCTTTTCCGCTACCCATACGTGTTTCGGCAGGTTTCTGAGTAACCGGCTTATCCGGGAATATCTTTATCCATACCTTTCCGCCTCTTTTGATAAAACGTGTCATGGCTATTCTGGCAGCCTCAATCTGGTTGCTGGTTATCCATGCAGGTTCCATAGCCTGAAGTCCGAATTCACCATTGGAAACTACATTTCCCCTGGTGGCAACGCCCTTCATTCTTCCGCGCTGAACCTTTCTGTGCTTGACCCTTTTAGGCATTAACATTACTGTTCTCCTCCTTCCGCTTTCTTATCCTTCTTAACGGCTGGAAGTACTTCACCTTTATATATCCAAACTTTTACACCAATTTTACCATATGTGGTATCTGCTTCTGCAAAACCATAGTTTATATCAGCTCTTAAAGTCTGTAAAGGAATAGTACCCTCATGATAATGTTCGGTTCTGGCTATTTCTGCGCCGCCAAGACGTCCGGAAACTGCAGTCTTAATACCTTTTACTCCCAGTTTCATAGCCCTTGACATTGCCTGCTTCATAGCCCTTCTGAAAGAGATTCTCTTTTCCAACTGAGAAGCGATGCTTTCTGCAACCAGCTGAGCGTCTGTCTCAGGATTCTTGATCTCAGTTATGTTAATGAGGATACTCTTGCCTGTCAATTTTTCAAGCTCTTTCCTGAGCTCTTCAATTCCGGCTCCACCTTTTCCTATTACCAATCCGGGTTTTGCCGTATTTACATTAACTTTAACCTTATTTGCAGCCCTTTCAATTTCTATCCTTGAAATACCCGCAGCATAAAGTTTTTTCTTTATATATTTTCTTATTTTATAGTCTTCAACCAAAAATTCGCTGAAGTTCTTATCGTTAGCATACCATTTTGTATCCCAATCTTTTATGATTCCGATCCTTAATCCATGCGGATTTACCTTTTGGCCCATCCTCTAACCTCCTTTTCCTTTACTTTTTTTCCTTTAATACTACGGTTATGTTACTTGTCCTTTTGTTTATCCTGAAGCCTCTGCCCTGTGCTCTCGGCCTCATTCTCTTCAAGGTGGGGCCTTGTGATGCCACAGCATCTGCTACATACAAAACATCCTTGTTCAAGCCATTGTTGTTAACTGCATTAGCCTCCGCGGATTTAAGGAGCTTGTACAAAATCTCCGATGCTGCTTTAGGTGTAAATTTTACTATTGCATAAGCTTCTTCAAGGGGTTTGTTCTTTATAAGATCAAGAACTATCTTAACCTTTCTGGATGATATACGGGCATTTCTCAGTATTGCTTTTCCCTGATCCTTGCCTATACCCAAAGCTTTTCTTTCCTTCTTTGTGAGCAAGCCTGGCTTCTTGTTCCTTCTATGTTCAGAGTTATAAACTTCTAATAAGTGATCCTTTTCCTTAAGAAGCTCTTCCTTTGATCTAACCTTTTTCTCCAACTAGGATTCCTCCTTTCAGTCGCAAATAAATATTATTTCAGTGCGGTCGACTTTTCGGTATGACCGCTGTGGCCTTTAAAAGTTCTTGTTGGAGCAAATTCTCCCAACTTATGGCCTACCATTTCTTCAGTTATATAAACAGGCACGTGTTTTCTTCCGTCATGCACTGCGATTGTATGTCCTACCATCTGAGGAAATATCGTCGATGCTCTTGACCATGTCTTGATCACTTTTTTCTCATTGGCCTTATTCATTTCTTCAATTTTCTTAAGAAGTGAAGGTAACACATATGGCCCTTTTTTTAACGATCTGCTCATTTACAAATCCTCCTTTCGACATATATGGCACAGGTTTCATATGGCTGCAGGATTTCCTCCGTTACCGGTTACCTGCTCCATACTTATCCCCTGTCAAGCTGATTATTTAGCATTCCTTCTCTTTATGATATACTTATCAGACTTCTTGCCCTTCTTCCTGGTCTTGTAACCCAGCGTCGGTTTACCCCAAGGAGTAACAGGGCTCGGTCTTCCTATAGGAGATTTACCTTCTCCACCACCATGAGGATGGTCTACAGGGTTCATTACGACACCACGAACGGTAGGTCTGATACCCATCCATCTTTTTCTTCCGGCTTTACCGATAGAAACATTCTCATGATCCAAATTTCCTACCTGTCCGATAGTTGCTCTGCAGTTTATGGATACAGCTCTTACTTCGCCGGAAGGAAGTCTAACCTGAGCATATGCTCCTTCTTTTGCCATCAGCTGGGCTGCATTACCGGCAGCTCTTACCAGTTGTCCACCTTTGCCTGGTTTTAATTCAATGTTATGAATAATGGTACCAACAGGCATATTGGCGAGGGGCAGTGCATTTCCGGGTCTGATATCGGCATTTTCTCCGGATTCAACTATATCCCCTACCTTAAGATCAACAGGTGCAAGGATATATCTCTTTTCACCGTCTAAATACTGGAGAAGTGCAATATTTGCAGTCCTGTTAGGATCATATTCAATAGCTACTACTTTAGCTTTTATTCCGTCCTTGTTACGTTTGAAATCAATTATTCTATATTTCTGTTTCGCTCCGCCACCCTGGTGACGAACAGTGATCCTACCGTATGAGTTTCTTCCGCCGTTCTTTTTGAGAGGCTCCACTAAGGATTTCTCAGGGGCCTTTTTAGTGATTTCCTCAAAGGTGGAAACCGTCATAAACCTTCTGGCGGGTGAAGTAGGACTATACTTTTTGATTGCCATCTTACTCTCACTCCTTCATATCTCTTATATCTACTATCACGATATACCGAATTCTTCTATACTTGTTTTGTACTTCTTGCTGCTTGTAGTTTCCTTGCCGCCTTTTACCTTATAGGTTTCCGGCTTAGGATCTGTATCAATTTTTACTATGGCTTTCTTCCAATCCGGTCTTGGTCCCACATGTACACCCATTCTCTTTGTCTTTCCTTCATAATTGACCGTATTAACCTGAACAACCTTAACCTGGAATAATTTCTCCACAGCATTTTTTATATCGGTTTTTGTAGCATTGACATCAACTACAAAGGTGTACTTGCCGTTAGCTATTTCCTCATTGCTCTTTTCTGTAATATACGGTCTTTTAATGATTTCTTCCGGGCTTTTCATTATGCGTACACCTCCTCAACTTTCGAAACAGCATCCTTTGTGAGTATAAGCTTGTTATACTTCATAAGGTCATAAACATTTATCGTATTTACAAGGGATGTTTTAATCCCCGGTATATTGCGGGCAGATTTCTCAACATTTTCATCCTTGTTTGCCAAAACCACCAAAGCGCTTTCATTTTCCAACTTCAAGTTCTTCAGCACATTTACGAACTGCTTCGTCTTTATGCTGTCGAAACCGAATTTATCCAGTACAAGGATGTCATTATCTACAACCTTTGAGCTTAATGCCGATTTAAGAGCAAGCCTCTTTACTTTTTTCGGCAGTGTATATCTGTAAGATCTGGGCTTGGGACCTAATACGATACCACCCTTTATCCACTGGGCTGAACGTATGCTTCCCTGTCTTGCCCTACCTGTTCCTTTTTGTCTCCAAGGCTTTATACCGCCGCCTCTTACTTCACTTTTGGTTTTGGTAGATTGTGTACCTTGTCTTTTATTTGCTAATTGGTTTACAACCGCAAGGTGAATTGCGTTTTGGTTAACTTCCACGCCAAATATTTCATCCTTCAGCTGAATATCACCAATCACTTCACCATTTATGTTATACAAATCAACTTTTGGCATTTTATATCCTCCCTTCCAAGTCGTTATTTACCTGATTTGACGGTTTCCTTTATTTCCAGGAGACCGCCCTTAGGACCAGGAACTGCTCCTTTTACAACCAGTAAGTTTCTTTCACTGTCAACCTTGACAACTTCCAGATTCTGAACAGTTACCCTTTCCGCTCCCATATGTCCGGGCAGCTTTTTACCTTTGAAAACTCTTCCCGGGCTCGTATTAGGACCCATGGAACCAGGTCTTCTATGATACATTGAACCGTGGGTTTCTCTACCACCGGACTGTCCGAATCTCTTTATTGTACTCTGGAAACCCTTACCTTTTGAAATTCCGCTGACATCAACTTTTTCACCGATCTGGAACATGTCAGCAACCTTGATTTCCTGTCCTACTTCAAAATTATCGGAGTCATCAACTCTGAACTCCTTCAAATATCTCAACGGTGATATCTTTGTCTTTGAAAATATACCTTTATCAGGCTTGTTAAGCTTCTTTTCCGAAACTCCTTCGAAACCGACCCTTACAGCAGAATAGCCGTCGCTTTCGGTTGTCTTTCTCTGAACAACAGTTATCGGTCCAGCTTCTATAACAGTTACCGGCAAAGCGATTCCGTTTTCATTAAATATCTGTGTCATTCCGACCTTTTTACCAAGTATAAATTTCTTCATTCTTTTCCCTCCTATGGTTATTGGTTCACATTTTCGCATCAGCGCAATGGGAACTTGACCTTTTATTGAGCTGTCCTATGGCAATGCCTGGCGATTGCTGACTTGGCCATACGACAAACATCCTTTTTACAGTTTTATCTCAATATCGACGCCGGCAGGCAGATCCAATCTCATTAACGCATCTACAGTCTTTGGTGTAGGAACTAATATGTCTATCAATCTTTTATGTGTTCTCATTTCAAACTGCTCCCTTGAGTCTTTATACTTATGAGGAGCTCTCAGGATTGTTATTACCTCTTTTTCAGTAGGCAGTGGAACTGGTCCCGACACCTTAGCTCCGGTCCTCTTTGCTGTTTCAACAATCTTTTCTGCAGACTGATCGATAAGCTGATGATCAAAAGCCTTCAGCCTGATTCTGATTTTCTGTTTGTTTGCCATACGTAAACCTCCTTATACACTAAATTTGCCACGTACAACAAGAATTTCTGTACACTATGCCGGGTGTTTCATATTAAGCTATATAAAAACCCAGGTAATCATTTAGCCTGTACGACTAGTTAACCTGGGCTGTACTCATACATAGACACACTTCAAGCGTGAATATCGCAAAATGTACAGTGACTTGTCGCCCGGTTTCTCTGAATCGGACATTCTCGGTGAAAGTTCCCTATTTCTCTGAATAGCAATCTCCCACTTCATCGTATGCCACGTCACAACATACAGTATTCTACTATATAATTATTTTTTTTGCAAGGGGATTTTTCAAAAAAGTTTATAAAGCACAAAAACCTGCAATAGCGGATATGAAGCCCTTCGGAAAGGTTGTAACAAATTTCCACCTCTTTATAGAATTAAAGGTGAACTACCTTATTGGCGCATGCTGTCAATCTTTTGTTATGAGACACATATATTATCGTCTTATCCCACATTTCTATAAACTTACACACCCAATTTAGTCCGTCAGCATCAAGGCTGTTATTAGGTTCATCCAACAATATGATCGGCGTATCCCGTATCAGTGCTCTCGCAATTGAAATCCGCTGTTTTTCTCCTCCGGACAGGGTGCCGCCTGAAGCATCAAGGACCATATCTTTTAAATACAGGATTCCTAAATTATCCATGAGATTTTTGATTCTGTCATCAGTGGCATTGATATTTCCAAGCCGGATGTTATCATAAACAGTCCCCGGAAAGAGGCACACATCCTGCATCGCGTAGGCAAAACAACTTCTCCATGCGTCAAGGTTGAGTTCTTTTAACTC
This sequence comes from Clostridium thermosuccinogenes, assembly GCF_002896855.1. NCBI lineage: Bacteria > Bacillati > Bacillota > Clostridia > Eubacteriales > Clostridiaceae > Clostridium > Clostridium thermosuccinogenes. The sequence continues at coordinate 4,078,272 of NZ_CP021850.1, forward strand.
GCTGCTCGAAATAGTGATTTTTCCATCATAATCTTTCAACAGGCCGCTTAGGATTTTTAAGAGGGTGGATTTTCCACTGCCGTTGGAGCCGCAAATAGCAATTTTATCTCCCTTTTGGATATTAAAGGACAGTCCGTCAATAATTTTCCCTTTTTCATCATAGGAGTAACTCAAATTATCCACTATTATTGGAAATAGATTGTCTTGTATGTCGATGCCGCCATTCGCCTCACTGTCCGCATATATTGTCATAAGCCTGTCGGAGATGTTTTTTATGACGGGTATTCCCTTTACGACAGCAGAAATATTGTTAAGAAGGTTGTCGAATATGGCAAGATATCCGAACATTTCTGCTACCGACCCGGGAGATATGCTTTTATTGGCCACCATAACAGCCCCAACAATAAATATTACTAAAGAAGCCGATGTATTTACCAAATTTGAAATGCTGCCGCTTATCTCCTTATAGGTAATGCTTTTTTTCATAGTCCGGTGATAATAGGATTTGAATTTTTCATCCAGGCGGGAACACAATGCATTTTTTAGAGCAAATAACCTTACAATATGCGGTTGCCGTACTATATCCGCTTCATAAGCTCTTACACCGGTAAGATACTCCCTCTCTTCCCTGTCAAATTTTGATTCGACATGAAGTACGAATGCAGGTACTAGTAATTTCAGCAGTGAAAGGCATATAGTGCTGATACCAAACCATATATTTATGCTTAATGTATTGAACAGCAGCACAACGGCAGATATAAGCGTAACAATTATCTTGGTCGCTATATCCATCCAATAGATTCTGAAATTATTCGGGTCATTCTCCAGCCTGTACTGGACTTCTCCCTCATCTAATGCCATGGCTTTTTTGTATTCCTTGTCGAGAAACCGGGAAGATATGATCCTGTCATGCAAAAGAGCACCTTTTAGCATGCTTATATTGCATATCAACTCCAGAAGAGGAAAGATAAAAACTGTCAGAGATATGCAAATCAACAGCCGCATGATATTTTCCCTTGCATAGGCAATATCTAGTTTAAATACCGCGTCGGCAAAGTTTCCCAATACTTTCGCGGTCAATATTGTAACTAGATATATGGACAAGTCTCCGCATAAACTAATTACAAGAGGCTTAAGCATCGCCCTGCAGCAATCCTTATATATTAACCTTTTCATATATGAATCCCCCGTTTCCAACCGTTAGGATTTTATCCGCCAGTTCTGTCAATTCATCATCATGGGTGATGATAACAGCCCCAGCTCTTCTTTCTTTTATCATATCGCAGAACACTTCTTTTGCTGCAACATCAAGGGAATTAGTCGGTTCGTCCAGTAATATCAAAGATCTGTCTAGCCCTAATGCAATAGACAGAAAACCTTTCTTCCTTTCGCCGCCGGATAAATCTCTGATAATCGATTTTTTAATTGTTTCTTCCGTCAGCCCAAACCTGTATGCATTGTATAATATCCGAACCCTCTTTTCATCTTGATTTGTCAGCATAGTATATAGTTCATACAAAGTCATATCAAATATTGCATCTTCCTGGGGCAAATAGAAAAGGTTTGACTCCAATTCATTCTCTTTCATCTCTGAAGGTATTGCACCTGCAACAGACAACTCACCTTCATAACCAATAATCAATCCACAAATCAATTTAAGCAATGTTGACTTACCGATACCATTTTCACCTTTTACAATGGTGATTTCGTTAAAGGAGATTTCGGCGCTTACCCGGTCAAAAATGAGTTTATCCTCATAGGAGAAAGAAAACTCTTTCATTTTAATTGTATTATCTTTACCGGAAAAGGTATTTTTAGCTGTAACAGGCTCAAACCATGCATTAAGTCTTTTGGATGCAACTTTCGATACGGTAATGGCGGGAACAGTATCAAAAACCGCCTTAACGGCGAAAAAAAATGTGCCTGAAAGCGCAATAGCAGCAACACCACTTTCCAGTGAAGCCTTGTTCCATAACACCATCGCTCCAATAATACCATAGGAACCATACTTTAATATGTTTGACGCAAATGAACTCATTGTCCTTTCCAATGAACCAGTGATTTCCGCTTTACTGCCGATCTTTATGTATTTTTTGTGTATAGTTGCCAGATTCCTTATATACCATTCTTTTAATTTATAAAGCTTTATTGTAGGGAAACCTCTGTAGCTTGCTATAATATAGTCAGTCAAATCTGCTTCAACCTTCCGGGTTTCCTCATAATTCACCTGTAAATACCTTTTTACAATAATAGGCGGAAAGATTTGAACCAGCGATATACCCACTAAAATAACGGCAATGGCAAGACTGTGATAGGAAATAAAAGAAAAGCACGCTATGGCGTTTATTATCGCCGAGCCCAATCCAGGTACCAATTCAATTTTTTTATTTATAATTGTGTTGAAGTCATCGTTCAGATTTTCAATAGTTTCTCCATGTTCACTATTATAAAGCCTATGTAACGGTTGCGACAAAAACTGAATATATAATATCATCTTGCATTTATGTGTCGACAAGGCTTTTAATCTATTAAACATTATTCCTGTAGGCGCTTTAAAAAACTCCCATCCTATTGTGATACCCATAAGCCAGGCTACTCTATTTAGAAGATTCTTCAAATCCCCGGAGGTAGCAAAAGATACGATTTCTTTCATTATATTGGCTGTTATTAATGGAATGGGAATAAAAACAGTGTTTAGCATCCAGGATATGATGGCTGTTTTATAAAGTTGCTTTTTGAATTGCTTGTCCGCAGCAGCTTTCATCTTTTTCACCACCATAAAGCTTATCATATAATGTTTTTAAAGGTGTGCAAATGTGTTCCAAATCGGCACTACAACCATTTAAATATTTTTTTAAAGTTTTTAATTGAGCATGAATAGTTATTATAGAAATCGCCTTCAATGAATTCATCAAATTTTTTGGTTCAACGATAAATTTTGTGGCACATTGACAATTCCATAAAGTACCTTGGAAAATACCTGGTAAAAGGTATTTAAAAATCCGGCAACCTCCCTTACAGTATTATACGCCAATATAAACACAAAGGAGGTGTACCGGATGAATAACATATTAGATTTTACAGCACAAATGCTTGGTGTTCAAGACTTAAAGGTTATTCATACCTATGTAAATAATGGCATATTTACTGTTTGTGCTATGCCATCAACCATTTCAGGAATTTGCCCGAAATGTGGTTGCACAACAGAAACAATACATGATGTAAGGGTTCAGGACTATATTCATCTACCTATATGGGGTACAAAAACCGTCTTGGTGTTGCCAATATTCCGTTTGGAATGCAAATGCGACCCTGACCATCCCTTTGACTTGAGGTATAGTTTTATAAGGGAATACCAGCGCCAGACGATACCTTATGAAATATATATTTACAACCTGTGTAAACAAAACACGATAGAAAATGTATGTCTACTTGAAGGTATCAGTCATGGTAAATGCCAGAGAATTTTCAACCACTATGCCCAGGAAGAAATTGATTCAAGGCCGTCTAAGAAGGTAAGGTTTATCGGCATAGACGATCTGGCAAGAAGAAAGGGTCACAATTATAACACTGCGGTATATGACCTTGAAACCCATTCAGTGATAGCCATGTTCAGGGGAAGAACCAAGGAAGATGTAATAGCCTATTTCAAACACTTAAGTGAAGAGTTCAGGAATGATATCGAAGCTGCTGCCATGGATATGAGCAGGAGTTACTGTAACGGGGTGCTCGAAACCCTTCCCAATGCTAAACCGGTTATCGACAGGTTTCATGTATCACAGTTGCTTCATGACCAGGTAGACGATGCACGAAAACACATTCAAAATAAAGTCAGGAAGGAAGAAGGCGATAAACAAAAGGTATTCGGCATCCGTTGGGCATTACTTAAGAACTTCGAAGACCTTGAGGCTGATGAGATGAACCGACTTTTTAAAGTATGTGATGAATACCCAGAACTCGGTGAATGTTTTGCCATAAAGGAAGAATTCCGCAAGTTCTTCAAGATCAATACCAAGGAAAATGCCGCAGCTTTTATTGATTATTTCAAGGAATTGGTTGAGGAAAGCCAGATACCTGAGCTCCTATCCTTCAATCAAACCCTTGACCACTGGCGAGAATACATTCTTAACTATTATGATTGCAAAATCAGCAACGGACCCACTGAGGGGTTCAATCACAAGATTAAGAATATAAAACGCCGGGCCTATGGATATCGAAATGACAAAAACTTCGAAATCCGGGTTAAGCTTGAATGTGCATAGTCCTTTTGTAGGTTTTCAAGGTACATAGGTTAGGTCTAACCATTATTACTGGAACAATTATCGTATTGAGTTTACCTAACCCAAACTATATAAAATGTAGTGAAATTTACATTTTTAAGCTCCCAAGTCGCTGGTAAAATTGATCAGGTGATTCCTTGAATTTACCAGTTGACGCTGGGGCATTACCGCTTAGCACAAAATTCGTGGATGAACCTTATATTTTTGATCTATTATTATCCCAGGTATAAGATTGACCTTATGGAAATAGTCTGTTTCTCGATAATTCAAACTTTACCGCATCCTGTGAGCTTATGCTTTATTATTAACATATTATTATTAATACAACTATTTATTTTTCAATGCGCAAATCGAACCAATGCAATTTTATCTATTATAGTATTTAACATACTTGTATACATTTGTCAATTGTAATTTTATTTTACATGGTATATTGTACTGATTATACTAATTTCGTACAATTGCAAGCCTTGTAATTTCTTAAACTAACACCATACTATAATAGTACGTGAAAATTGCCCCTACAGTAGAATTAATTCACCATAGATTTAAAATAATAAAATAAAGGGAATTCTCTCCTATGAAAAGCAAACTTTATCTATAGTAAGAATGAAAGAAATTGACCACTCTGTTCATTAAAATAGAAGATTATTGCGCTGCTATTATCCATTACTTTTGCCTGCAGCTTTCTGTAATGAAACAATTGAAATTATCTCTCTATGCCTCAATACAACAAAACCCTGAGGTGAATAACCTCAGGGTTCTGATATAAATCTGGCAGCGACCTACTTTCCCAGGACGTCTCCGTCCAAGTATCATCGGCACTGAGAAGCTTAACTGCCGTGTTCGGAATGGGTACGGGTGTTTCCTTCTCGTTATTGCCACCAGATATCTAAAATTGTGATATGCTTCGTATTGCTGCGTCAGCCTTCCTGCCTCCGGTACTCATTTATCTTTCATAAATTCCGTTCCTCAGCAGTCGGCTTCCTTGCACTACTTGCATCTGACAATTTTATAAACTTTGTGCAATTTCTTGCACTCTCAAAACTATATAATGTAAGCTTTCTTCGAAGACTTGTCTTCACTTTCAGACTATTAAAAGACCTTCTTTTCTTGGTCAAGCCCTCGACCTATTAGTACCGGTCAGCTTCGTACATTACTGCACTTCCACATCCGGCCTATCTACCATGTAGTCTTCATGGGGTCTTACTTCTTTCGAATGGGATATCTCATCTTGGGGTGGGTTTCACGCTTAGATGCCTTCAGCGTTTATCCCTGCCGAACTTGGCTACCCAGCTCTGCACTTGGCAATGCAACTGGTGCACCAGAGGTTCGTCCATCCCGGTCCTCTCGTACTAAGGACAGATCCCCTCAAATATCCTGCGCCCGCGACAGATAGGGACCGAACTGTCTCACGACGTTCTGAACCCAGCTCGCGTACCGCTTTAATTGGCGAACAGCCAAACCCTTGGAACCTGCTACAGCTCCAGGATGCGATGAGCCGACATCGAGGTGCCAAACCTCCCCGTCGATGTGGACTCTTGGGGGAGATAAGCCTGTTATCCCCAGGGTAGCTTTTATCCGTTGAGCGATGGCAATTCCACTTTCATACCACCGGATCACTAAGCCCTACTTTCGTACCTGCTCGAGGTGTCTCTCTCACAGTCAGGCTACCTTATGCCTTTGCACTCGTTGCGCGGTTTCCAACCGCGCTGAGGTAACCTTTGGACGCCTCCGTTACCTTTTGGGAGGCGACCGCCCCAGTCAAACTGCCCACCTGACAGTGTCCCAAGTCCAGCTTATGGACTCTGGTTAGAGTTCCAGTACTCTTAGAGTGGTATTCCAACGTCGGCTCCATAGCGGCTGGCGCCGCTACTTCTCTGCCTCCCACCTATCCTATACAAAGAATACCGAAACCCAGTATCAGGCTACAGTAAAGCTCCATGGGGTCTTTCCGTCTAGTCGCGGGTAACTTGCATCTTCACAAGTACTACAATTTCACCGGGTGCGTTGTCGAGACAGTGCCCAAATCATTACGCCATTCGTGCGGGTCAGAACTTACCTGACAAGGAATTTCGCTACCTTAGGACCGTTATAGTTACGGCCGCCGTTTACTGGGGCTTAAGTTCATGCCTTCGCTTGCGCTAAGCATTCCCCGTAACCTTCCAGCACCGGGCAGGCGTCAGCCCCTATACGTCATCTTTCGATTTAGCAGAGACCTGTGTTTTTGATAAACAGTTGCTTGGGCCTTTTCACTGCGGCCTGTATTCCTACAGGCACCCCTTCTCGCGAACTTACGGGGTCAATTTGCCGAGTTCCTTAACAACGCTTCTCCCGCTCGTCTTAGGATTCTCTCCTCACCTACCTGTGTCGGTTTGCGGTACGGGTACCTTCTCTCTCGATAGTGGCTTTTCTCGTCAGTGTGGAATCGGCTACTTCGGTACTCTATTTTCCCTCCCCATCAGGCCTTCGAAACGTCCGGCGGATTTGCCTACCGGACTATCTACCTCCCTTGGACGAGCTTTTCCAGTTACTCGCTTAGCCTATCCTCCTGCGTCCCCACCTCTCTCAAACAAGAGACGGTAGTACAGGAATTTCAACCTGTTGTCCATCGCCTACGCCTTTCGGCCTCGGCTTAGGTCCCGACTTACCCTGGGCGGACGAGCCTTCCCCAGGAAACCTTAGGTTTTCGACGGTAAAGATTCTCACTTTACTCTCGCTACTTATTCCGGCATTCTCACTACTGTTTCGTCCACACGTCCTCACGATCGTGCTTCGGCCTACGACAGTAAGCTCCCCTACCAAGCATGTATGTTCAATGCTATCTCCTACACAGTTTTGCCTTTGGTGTAATTTTATCGAAATCTCCTTTTTCAATTACTCATTTAATCAAGGTTGATTTCGATGAAGCTTACCCCTTGCTTCACTGCCTTTAGGAAACACCATTGAACACACACGCTTCCATAGCTTCGGTACACAGTTTAGCCCCGGTAATTTTCGGCGCAGGCTCACTCGACTAGTGAGCTATTACGCACTCTTTGAATGAATGGCTGCTTCTAAGCCAACATCCTAGTTGTCTTAGCAAACCCACATCCTTTTCCACTTAACTGTGATTTTGGGACCTTAGCTGATGGTCTGGGCTGTTTCCCTTTTGACTACGAAACTTATCTCCCGTAGTCTGACTCCCTAACATCGTCTATACGGCATTCTGAGTTTGATAGGGTTCGGTAACCTGGTAAGGCCCCTAGCCCATTCAGTGCTTTACCTCCGCTAGACTTTCATTAGAGGCTAGCCCTAAAGCTATTTCGGGGAGAACCAGCTATCTCCGAGTTCGATTGGAATTTCTCCGCTATCCACAGCTCATCCCAGACCTTTTCAACGGTCACGTGGTTCGGTCCTCCACGGGATTTTACTCCCGCTTCAACCTGTCCATGGATAGGTCACCCGGTTTCGGGTCTATGGCATGTGACTTTGTCGCCCTGTTAAGACTCGGTTTCCCTTCGGCTCCGTACCTCTAGTACTTAACCTTGCCACATACTATAACTCGCCGGACCGTTCTACAAAAAGTACGCTGTCGAGCCTTAACGCTCTCCAACTGCTTGTAAACATAGGGTTTCAGGTTCTCTTTCACTCCCCTCCCGGGGTTCTTTTCACCTTTCCCTCACGGTACTGCTCCACTATCGGTCACCAGTTAGTATTTAGCCTTGGAAGGTGGTCCTCCCTGCTTCCCACCAGGTTTCACGTGCCTTGTGGTACTCTGGATCCCGGCCTGTCTTCATATCTTTCGCATACGGGACTTTTACCCTCTATGGTCTGCACGTTCCAGTGCCTCATTCTGCTAGATACTCCGAATCATTCCGCCGGTCCTCAACCCCGGGCTACATTGCTGTACCCCGGTTTGGGCTAATCCGCTTTCGCTCGCCACTACTTACGGAATCACTTTTGTTTTCTTTTCCTGTAGGTACTTAGATGTTTCAGTTCCCTACGTCTCCCCCATGTATGCTATGTATTCACATACATGTACCTGGGCATTTACCCCAGGTGGGTTCCCCCATTCGGACATCTGCGGGTCAATGGCTATTTGCGCCTCTCCGCAGCTTTTCGCAGCTTATCACGTCCTTCATCGGCTTCTGGTGCCAAGGCATTCACCCTATGCTCTTAATAGCTTGACCTTCTTAGATACGATCTCTCGATATCTTTCGGTTCTCTTCAAGTGATTGTCTTTTAACCATCTTGTGAAGACTTCCTAAGAGTCACGCATACCTTTCGATACTTGTTACCCTTATTTTTTCTTGTCTTCTCATCTTCTGAAAACTGCTATAACCTTCGCATTACTGCTCGGTTCTAACAATTTTCAACTTACATTATATAGTTTTCAAAGTGCAAGTTCTTCGGCTGACTTCTGACTTTTTAAGTCTTCATCAACCGGGATTTATTATTATACATGGTTGGCATATCAATGTCAACCAGTACTTTTTTCCTTCTCTCCTAACTCTTATTGAGCTATTCAAGAAAGTGGTGGGCTCAAATGGAATCGAACCATCGACCTCACGCTTATCAGGCGTGCGCTCTAACCATCTGAGCTATGAGCCCATATTATTATATCCAATTTTCTCTGACGGCTTATTAACCATCAGGGACTTCTTATTATACATGATTGACGCTTAAATGTCAACCAGTACTTTTTCTTTTTTCAAAACCTCATTGGGCTTTGAAAACTAAACAGTGTAGACAAGGAACTCTTTAACCGGTAACATTTCTGTTATCCGGTATCGACCAGAAGATTCGTCCTCACCTGATGCTATCCATCAGATTCGGACCGTTCTCCTTAGAAAGGAGGTGATCCAGCCGCACCTTCCGATACGGCTACCTTGTTACGACTTCACCCCAATCATCGGCCCCACCTTCGGCAGCGCCCTCCTTGCGGTTAAGCTACTGACTTCGGGTGTTGCTGACTCTCATGGTGTGACGGGCGGTGTGTACAAGGCCCGGGAACGTATTCACGGCAGTATGCTGACCTGCCATTACTAGCAATTCCGACTTCATGTGGGCGGGTTGCAGCCCACAATCCGAACTGGGACTACTTTTGGGGATTTGCTCCGCCTTACGGCTTCGCTTCCCTTTGTTGTAGCCATTGTAGTACGTGTGTAGCCCAGGACATAAGGGGCATGATGATTTGACGTCGTCCCCACCTTCCTCCGATTTGTCACCGGCAGTCTCGTTAGAGTGGTCACCTTTACGTGTTACCAACTAACAACAAGGGTTGCGCTCGTTGCGGGACTTAACCCAACATCTCACGACACGAGCTGACGACAACCATGCACCACCTGTACAGAGGCTCCGAAGAGCTATGCCATCTCTGACATATCCCTCTGTATGTCAAGCCCTGGTAAGGTTCTTCGCGTTGCTTCGAATTAAACCACATACTCCACTGCTTGTGCGGGCCCCCGTCAATTCCTTTGAGTTTCAACCTTGCGGCCGTACTCCCCAGGTGGGATACTTATTGTGTTTACTCCGGCACAGAAGGGGTCGATACCTCCTACACCTAGTATCCATCGTTTACGGCGTGGACTACCAGGGTATCTAATCCTGTTCGCTCCCCACGCTTTCGCGCCTCAGCGTCAGTTACTGTCCAGAAAGCCGCCTTCGCCACTGGTGTTCCTCCTAATATCTACGCATTTCACCGCTACACTAGGAATTCCGCTTTCCTCTCCAGCACTCAAGAAACATAGTTTCAGATGCAGCCCCACGGTTGAGCCATGGTATTTCACATCTGACTTACATCCCCGCCTACGCGCCCTTTACACCCAGTAATTCCGGACAACGCTCGCCACCTACGTATTACCGCGGCTGCTGGCACGTAGTTAGCCGTGGCTTGTTTTTGAGGTACCGTCACTTCCTTCGTCCCTCATCAAAGAAGTTTACAATCCGAAGACCTTCATCCTTCACGCGGCGTTGCTGCGTCAGAGTTTCCTCCATTGCGCAATATTCCCCACTGCTGCCTCCCGTAGGAGTCTGGGCCGTGTCTCAGTCCCAATGTGGCCGATCAACCTCTCAGTTCGGCTACCGATCGTCGCCTTGGTGGTCCGTTACACCGCCAACTAGCTAATCGGACGCGGGCCCATCTTGCACCGGATTTCTCCTTTGATCACAGGAAGATGCCTCCCCGTGATGTTATGCGGTATTAGCACAAGTTTCCCTGTGTTATCCCCCTGTGCAAGGCAGGTTGCCCACGCGTTACTCACCCGTCCGCCGCTAAGTAGAGTCCAACACTCAGCACTCAAGTATGGCGTCTCTTATCAATACTATTTTGACTTGCTTTAGTCATAGCATTGTGTTAGGCACTTAATTTAGCGTGATGCACAAAACTTTCTTTTAAATATGTCTATCAACAAGGTAGTTTGTGCATGACGCTGGCTTAACTTTTGCCAACGCTCGAATACTCAGTGTTGAACTCTACTCCGCTCGACTTGCATGTGTTAGGCACGCCGCCAGCGTTCGTCCTGAGCCAGGATCAAACTCTCAAATAAAAGATTTCTTTTATTCAAAAGCCTTTTGGCTCTGTTTACTTACTAGCTTTTATAAGCACGTAACTCAAATTCATTTTCGAGTTCCCTTTGTCTTTACACTGTTTACTTTTCAAAGTCCAATTTTTTGCCGCCTCACCGAAGCGGCTTGATTATCATACCTCGCTGTCCCGCTTTTGTCAACACTTTTTTTCTTTGAACTTTTTACCGGTTTTCTCATCCCGGTTCAAGTCCGCTGTGTTGCCCGCCGCAGCGACAGCTTTTATATATTACCACACAAGTTTTATCTCTGTCAAGGATTTATCTGTATGTAAATTTTACCTGTACGGGGCGACCCAAAAAGCCAGCTTTACTCACTGAGACCACCCCCCTTCTGTGACAAAGCCATGCATGGCATAATTATCACATGAATTCAGGTAATTGCCTGGCCTTCTATCAAGCCTACCACAGAAGAGATATCCCTGCTCAATATAAAAAGCACTTGGATAAGTGCTTTTATCATATAAAGTTATTTAGTAAAGCTATTTAAGTTTGCTGCCGCCTTCCCGTCTTTATTAAGCTTCTAAAACGGGCATAAATCCGATGACAATCTAATCTTTAGAAATCTTTTTGACTGCTACTATCTTGTTGCCCTTCCTATTATGCTTGATCTTTTCACAAAGGCTCTCCACAATCATTATGCCTCTTCCCGTTTCCTTTGCATCAAACAAGCTCTCCATGCAGCATTGATTCTTATTTCTGCTTCGCACCAGTTCATAGTCGTATCCCTGGCCCTGATCCTCTATTATAAAGAAGGCATTATTGTCACCGGAAATGCCTGCAGTAACTTTAATATATGCTTCCGGACACTGCTGGTTACCATGTTTAATTGCATTTAGCAGCAGCTCATTTAAAATTACTCTTACATCAAACAAAATGTCGTCATCCAATTTCCCGCATGCGTTCTGAAGACTGTTTATTACTTCTGATACAGTTTTGCCCACAGAACTTATACTGCTGGGTATTTTTGTATCATAGGTTTTCAAAGCAAACAAGTTCTTCCCATCCTTATTTATTCATCAGTTATTAATACCCACTAACATAATTCTTTAAACATATTTAAACATATGTTTAAGCGGATTATTGCTCGAGTATTTTCCTGAAGCGCTCCAGAACCTTTTTCTCAAGCCTGGAGACGTACATTTGGGAAACCCCTAACTTATCTGCAATCTGTTTCTGGGTCTGATTGCCAAAATATCTCATTTTTATGAATTCCCTCTCCGCCTGGTTAAATTTATTCAGGCTCTGTCTAAGGAAATCCCTGTTTTCAATTTTCTCAAACGTGCTGTCTTCAGCACCTATAGTCTCATGCAATTCTATATCGTCATCGGAATAAACCGTTTGATCAAAGGACTGAATGCTATATGCATTCCACGATTCAATAGTCTCAAGTACAGTTTCTTCACTGATATTGAGATACTCTGCTATTTCGTCAACCCTCGGCACCCTTTGCAGCTCATATGACAAAGTTTCCCGCGCATGGTTCACCTTTTGGTATATTTCATAAATTCTCCTGGGTATTCTTATCAAAGCAGCTTTATCCCGGAAAAACCTTTTTATCTCTCCGATAATGGTAGGAGTTGCAAAACTTACGAATTTAACACCCTTCTCCAGGCTGAAACGCTCTACAGACTTAATAAGCGCAATGCACGCCACCTGATATATGTCTTCATAATCCATTCCCCTGTTCAGAAATTTACGGGTTATGATATCAGCCAGATACAGGTATTTATTCACAATCTCGTTTCTGTTCTCTACAGTAGGATTATCCCTGTATTTTAAAAATAGTGCTTCCTCACTTACCTCATTGAAATCGGTAGTGTTCGCAGCAACGGTTTGATGATTGTTAGCCTTCATCTCTTAACTGTTCTCCTCAATAGATTTTGACATGGCCAGCAAGAAATCTTTATCCGGACACAATTCCACGTCATCCATCAGCGCATTTATTATGGATAGGCCCAAAGCGTCATTTTCTTCATCAAAAACACACTTTAACGACTTGTCGGGGCAGTCAAAAATGATATCCAGCCTCCTGTCGCCGATTCTAAATACTATTTTATAGCTGGTGGCTATCTGGCTTCCTGCCTTGACCAACTTATTGCATACTTCTGAAATAGCTACCTTTATGTCTTCAATTCCTTCAATATCAAACCCAACTCTATTGGCAACCCCTGAAGATGTAAGCCTTGCAATGCTCACAAACTCTGCTTTAAAAGGCAGTATAAGCTCAATATCATTTTTATCTACATTCATTACCTTAGCCGCTCCTTTCAAATCTGCAAGTACTACGGATGCATACTTTAACTAGAATAAAATGCCCGGATAGTGCGACTTTCCCATTGGTTGGCCGATACCAAACTGTAAATTGCCGTCACATAAAACTTGCACCGGGTGCACATCATATATGATGAAAAACTCATCCCTCGATCATGAATAATTTATCCAATCCTGTTATCAGAAATAGCTTATTAATGTTTTCCCTCATATTGGATATTATAATGTTTTTCTCCTTTTGTCTTGCTTTCTTAAGAGCACCGACCAAAATACCCAGTCCCGTGCTGTCTATATATGTCAAATCCTTAAAGTCTATTCTAATGTCGGATTTGCTCTCATCCACCAGGCTGTATAGCTTATCCTTCAGCTTTTGAGACGTATATATATCCACCTCGCCGGATATAGCAACATTTATTGCTTCACCGTTCTTTTCTTCTCTGAATATCAATTCACTAGCCATATATTCCCTCCTCTTCACAGCTTATTATACAAGAAGCAGAAGGTTTATTTATGAAATTCCTACTACCTTACTGCAATTTCCTGCTTATTAACACAATATATTATATTATATTACTAGAACAAAATAAAGAGAGTTAAGTATAGTAAAAAAACAGGAAGGACAACCCGATCCTTCCTGCTTACATATGTTTTTGTCTTATTAACCCAACTTTATTCCAACAGAAGCTCTATGACCTTGACCGCCTTATCATAATTTTGTGTATTTGCCGCAATTGCAGCAATTTTCTCTTCACCGAACAAATTCAAATCTTTAAAAAATTCGCTTTCACTTACATCGATTCCATATAAGTGCACTTCTTTGGTCTCCTCAATTTCCAGCCAGCAATCCTTGGTCAGCTCATCGCTGATTTGAGCTTCCTCGACAAAGCTTTGCAAATCCATCAGGGCTTCCTGCTTTCCATAAATTTCAAACTGTGTCTTGTCTAAAATCATGACATCGATTTCGGCAGTACCCATCATAGCCATGATTTTCATGCGCGCGGCATAATCCATCTGCGCATTCTCGGCATCTCCGCTCTTTGATATGGTCATAATTTGGATTCCAGGTTCTTTAATATCAGGTACGCCGGTTTTGATTTTTTCAGCCATGGCCTCGGTGTCATTCATGAAAAACTCCCCAATAAAAACTATGTTAAAATCGGGCTGAACAGCTGTGACACAACTTCTGATTGAAACTGCAAGAACTATCAGTACAATAATTCCTATCAGTATGTGTTTGCTATGGTAATGAAAAAAGTTGTTCACCTTTTTGTCATCCATCCCCATCTTCCGAATCAGCTTATTAACCTTCTCATGGAATGGGGATATGGGCTCAGGCTTCATGGCGCTTTTTGACTTATATTCTACCAGCTCTCTGTATGCCTCAGTTATGGCATTCCACTCTTTTTCATCCTCTTCACTGAGCTCACCGGAGATTTTTTTAGCTCGGTATGCCTTCAATAAAATATCATATTTCTTCTCTATCTCTTCCCTGGTAGCTCCCTGCTTGAGTCCCAATATTTCATAATTGTTTTTAGCTTCACTCATACCGGATCCCCCTGTCCTAGTAAAGCACCTTGGTTAATCGACCGACATAACTTAACATCATCCTTAACTCATGCGATAGCACCCATGGATACCGGAAGCCAGATTAATCCCGCGGTTTCATTGTAGGGAACAACAGTACATCCCTTATGGAATAAGAATCGGTGAGCAGCATTACCAGCCTGTCAATTCCTATTCCAAGACCGCCGGTAGGAGGCATTCCGTATTCCAGCGCGGTAATAAAGTCTTCATCCATCATATTAGCCTCTTCATCGCCGGCTTCGCGCTTCTTCACTTGATTTATAAATCTTTCCTTTTGATCTATCGGGTCATTCAATTCCGAGTATGCATTGCCCATTTCCCTGCCTGTTATAAAGATTTCAAACCTTTCGGTCAGCTCAGGCCTGTCCGGTTTTCTCTTAGTAAGAGGTGAGACCTCGACAGGATAATCATATATAAAGGTAGGCTGGACAAGATGCTCTTCCACGAATTCTTCAAACATCAGGTTCAAAACTTCCCCCTTGGAAAGCTTGCCTTCCACGCGGACCTTTTTCTCCTCAGCAACCTTGCGTGCTTCCTCATCGCTGTTTATAAGGTCAAAATCCACTCCTGTGTACTTTTTCACTGCCTCTATCATTGTCATTCTATTCCATGGCGGTGTCAGATCTATTTCCTGACCCTGGTATACAACCTTCGTCGTACCCAGTACCTCCTGAGCTGCAGTGGATATTATGCCTTCCGCCAGTTCCATCATTCCCTTGTAGTCCGTATAGGCTTGATACACTTCCATCATAGTAAACTCAGGATTATGCTTAACGGACATCCCCTCATTCCTGAACATCCTGCCCATTTCATAGACCCTTTCCAGTCCTCCGACAATGAGCCTCTTCAGGTACAGCTCAGGAGCAATCCTGAGATACATGTCTATGTCCAAAGTGTTGTGATGTGTAATAAAAGGTCTTGCAGCAGCACCACCGGGTATTGTGTTCAAAAGTGGTGTGTCCACTTCAAGGAATCCCCTGTCATCAAGGTACTTTCTTATGCTTTTGATAATCTTGCTCCTGGTAATGAACGTCTTACGGACATCAGGATTAACAATGAGGTCAACATATCTCTGCCTGTACCTTAAGTCAGGATCTTTCAGGCCATGCCATTTTTCCGGAAGAGGCTGAAGGGATTTGGCCAGTAATGTTACCTCGGAAGCTTTGATGGAGATTTCCCCTTTGTGGGTTCTGAAAACTTCACCCTTCACCCCCACCATATCACCTATGTCCAGTTTTTTGAAATATTCGTAATTTTCCTCGCCTATTCCGTCTATCCTTACATATATCTGTATTCTGCCATCCCTATCCTGAATGTCGCAAAAGCTCGCTTTGCCCATGCCCCTCTTGGACATCATCCTTCCGGCAATGGATACATGCTGCCCTTCCATTTGCTCAAAATTTTCAATTATCTGTGCGGTAGAGCAGTTAACATCATATTTCACAATTTTAAACGGATCCCGCCCGGACTGCTGAAGTTCAGCAAGCTTCTGTCTTCTTACCTTCAGTACTTCACTCAGATCCTGCATTTCCTGATTGATTTCTGTATTTTCAGCCATCCTAGTTTCCTCCTATGTCACTTGGCAATCTATATCTATATAATATTCAAATAAAATCGGCACAACAAATAAATCATCGAAGCTATATTTTCGAGATTTGTGCAATTTTAAGCTTTATAATGCATTCCAATACAAAACATTGATAAAAACTCCAAGAAAAAAATAAATAGAAAATGAATAAATGAGCTTTTTAAAACACATACCGCAAAGTCTTTACTTGGAAACGCCGGGCGGCAGTTTTGCCCTCTTAATCCTTCACATCAATAACTTAAAATAAGCGGTTGTTTTGTACCTTCCTAGCATAGTAAAGCGAAGATATAATTCTTGACCAAATAATTGATTATACCAACAAGTAATATGGAAAATAGTGTTACTTGGAAATATCCAATATTTTAAACTTGATTACTCCTGCCGGTGCATCAACCTCTACAACTTCACCCTTTTTCTTTCCCATCAAAGCCTTGCCTACGGGAGATTCATTGGAAATCTTTGACTTTGCCGGATCAGCTTCCGTCGAACCTACAATGGTGTAATCAACTTCCTCATTATACTCCATATCCAAGAGTTTAACCTTTGCCCCTACGCTGACTTGGTCCGTCTTTATATCATCTTCATCAATAACCTTTGCATTCTTCAGCATATTTTCCAGCTGGACGATTCTAGCTTCCATATATGCCTGTTCATTTTTAGCTTCGTCATATTCAGAATTTTCAGATATATCACCAAATGAAAGCGCCTGCTTTATTCTCTCAGCAACCTCTCTTCTCTTGACACCCTTTAAGTACTCCAGTTCATCCTCCAATTTTTTCAAGCCCTCATAAGTCAACACTATTTCTTTATTGGTCATTTAGAGCCTCTCCTTTACCTAATTATTTTGTGTTGATAATATATGTATTAGCCTTATATTTATTCTAAAAACTAATACTTTGCTATATAAAACATAAACAGCACTGAAGTAACAACAGTGCCTGAAGTAGCAGAAAGAATTTACAATTATCGGATTATTTTAAATAATTATAGAATACAAAGTGCATAATGTCAAGAATATAACAGGATAAATCTAGGGAAGCAGGCAAATCAGCGCTTTAGCATGCCTTTAGCTTGATAAAAATCCAAGAAGTTTTTGGCTTCTGCCGGTGGCACTGAGTTCTAATATAACTGCAATGGCAATATTTACAGTGTAAATTCCAGGACGACCTCCGTTCCGTCGCCGGCTAAAGCATATATTCTTATGGTATGGCGGCATGCTGTAACCAAGTATTTCATATTGCTATGTCTTTAGGCTTTATCTTGTTTCTTCTTCCATAAAACTCCTTTATGGAACATCCGCATTTCAAAAACGCTTCTGAAACCCCCTTTGCCGTTTCCCCATCAATGTATTCATTTATTAACTTATCTTCCATTCCTGCTCTGAAAAACAATATAACCTCCATTAATCCTGTTGCATCATATGCTTTTAAAACATCTTCGGTGATTATATGGAGTATATTTTTCTTTATGTTAATTATAAAACCATTGAGTATTATATTTTCACAACTGTGCTTATTTAATTCACTGCTTCCGTAATTGAGTATTATTGCCCTTGGGTTTATTTTAGCATTTGCTGGGATATTTTCCAGACCGCCGAGATTGATGATAATATCCGCATTTTTAAGGCAACTTCTGTGTTCTTCCGTCACTCTCACGCATAGCCCGGTGTCATCATAGACCCTGTTCATTTCTGCCTCGACCGCTTCCCGGTCTTTTGCTACAATCGTGATATACTTAACAAAAGGAGCCAGCAGATCGATCACTCCATATAGCTCAGTCCTGCTCTCTCCCTCAACTATGCAAATATCCAATTCACTGACCACAATATTTCTTTTTGTGTAAATTTCGTCCAATATCAAAGTCAAGGCTGATTTATACAACAGCTTGCCTGTAGACGCAAATTTCATGCATGCGTCCAGTTGCACCCCGTCAGGGGTGTCCTTGGGCAAAAAACAGTATTTTATATCATTATCTGCGGCAAACCCTGAAAGAAACCTATTCAGCCTGGCTTTGTGCCTGTCTATTTCACTTAGACAATACGGCAGTCTTATTATATAGACATCCAGTCCTTCATAAAGCTCTATCTTATTTATATTATCTTCCAGTACCGGCCTTTTAAAGAAATTTTTCAGCCGGGCAGCTATATACTTGAAAAAAAATGCCCTGTCATCTTTTTCCCTGTGCTCATCTTTGAATGTAACCAACGCAAAACTGCTCATAGCACTGATCCTTTAAATATTTTATATAAGAATACTATTTATTACCAGTTAGAAATATGCCCAAAAACCGATAAAGGAGCAGATTGATTCTGCTCCTTTTATAATAGCTTGCCATTGCAGCAAGTTTAATACCTATTCTTCTCTTTTTAAGTCCCCTGCCTTAATCAGGAGGAAAACTCGCTCTCTTTCAAAATTACATCATGAGCGCCGCCTTCTACTATGCTTGTGGAAGATACAAGGGTGATCCTTGCTTTCTGCTGCAGCTCCTTGATAGTCAGAGCTCCGCAGTTGCACATCGTCGATTTGATTTTGCTTACAGTGATATCAAGGTTGTCCTTCAGCTTACCGGCATAAGGTACATATGAATCTACGCCCTCTTCAAACTCCAGCTTTGTCTTTCCTCCAACATCATATCTCTGCCAGTTGCGTGCTCTGTTGGAGCCTTCACCCCAGTATTCCTTAACGAAGTTGCCACCTATTTTAAGCTTTCTGGTAGGGCTTTCATCAAACCGTGCAAAATACCTTCCCAGCATGATGAAGTCCGCTCCCATGGCCAAAGCGAGAACCATATGATAATCATGAACTATTCCACCGTCAGAACATATCGGAACGTAGATGCCGGTTTCCTTATAATATTCGTCCCTTGCCTTTGCCACTTCGATAACTGCAGTAGCCTGGCCTCTTCCGATACCTTTCTGCTCCCTAGTTATGCATATGGAGCCACCGCCTATGCCAACCTTTATGAAATCGGCTCCGGCTTCTACAAGGTATCTGAAGCCATCGCTGTCCACAACATTTCCTCCGCCTACTTTCACTTCTCCATTATAATGTTCCTTGATATACTTAATGGTGTCGTACTGCCACTCAGTATACCCATCGGATGAATCCACGCACAGAATATCCGCTCCTGCTTCCACCAGTGCTGCTACTCTCTCTTTATAGTCCCTGGTATTGATGCCGGCTCCCACCACCAACCTTTTATGGCTGTCGAGGAGCTCGTTGGGGTTCTCCTTATGGCTGTCATAGTCTTTTCTGAACACCAAATACACAAGATGGTCGTTTTTGTCCACAATCGGCAAGCAGTTCAGCTTATGCTCCCATATCATGTCATTGGCTTCCTTCAGGGTTATCCCTTCCCGTCCGTAAATGAGAGAAGAAAAAGGAGTCATGAACTCTTCTATTTTTTGATCCAGGGAAGCTCTGCTCAGACGATAATCCCTGCTGGTAACGATCCCCATAAGCTTTCCGGTGGGCGTTCCGTCCTCAGTTATGGCAACTGTTGAATGGCCTGTCCTTTCCTTTAACTCCAAAACGTCCCTCAAGGTATCCTGGGGCTTCAGGTTCGAATCACTCACCACAAAACCTGCCTTATATTTCTTTACCCTTCTTACCATTTCAGCCTGCTGCTCTATTGGCTGTGAGGCATATATAAAAGAAATTCCTCCACACCTGGCCAGAGCTATTGCCATATTGTCGTCCGATACCGACTGCATTATTGCCGAAGCCAAAGGCAGGTTAAGCATCAGAGGTGACTTTTCTCCTTCTTTGAATTTTACTATGGGTGTCTTCAACGAAATATTCTCAGGCGTGCATTCTTTAGTTGTAAGGTTGGGTATCAATAAATATTCACTGAATGTTCTCGATGGCTCATTATAATAATACGCCATTTTTACTGCTCCTTTCTGTTCACCTTTTTATATCATAGTTATTTGCATAGTACTTCATATAAATTACAACCTGACATAAAATCCATTATATTTATGGGTGAATGTATACTGTATTTTGTAGAAGATTTTATACTATCGGCCCTTTTATGTCAAATAAAAGTTTTCACCTGCTGGAAGGAGTTAAAATAACTCGCTGTGCTAGCATATTAAGTTATTATAAAACTTGCCTGACCTATGCGTATATAATGCAGTCGGCAAGTTTCAATGTCTCTATGGTCAGAGAATTTAAAAGCAGCAAGGAGGAACTTCATCCCTTCTATCCATATCACCTGTTATAAGAGTATTCCACGCTGCTGTTAGCCTCCAGCCATTCACTATAGCTGTTTAACTCTTTAAGGTTTTTGCTCAGCACTTCCCAAACATCCTGGGATTCATCCCCCATTTTCCACGCTGCAGCCCCGGCAAGGCTGTATTTCTGCACCAGGGAGGATTTCAGATTTATGGATTCGGCACTCTCAAGCCATATTTTATATGTCGCTCCATCCTTCTCAAACTCGGCATAGAATTGGCCGCTTTCATCATCCCATACCACCGGGGCGTTGTTTTCGGCGATTAAGGCTCTTGCCTCATCCATTGTAAGGGCATCAGGGTTTGTAACCTTCACTTTCCCATCGTCGCCAATCTCCTCCTTCCAAAGCCGGGTGTAAAAGGGAAGCCCTAAAAGGAGCTTCTCTCTTGGGATTGATTCAAGAGTCCTCTTAAGCTTACTCTCAACCCATGTGATCTGGGCAACCGAACCGGCTTTCGGGCTTGTACTCCAGTGCTGATCATAGGTCATCACCATCACATAATCCACGGTTTCACCAATAGCTTCCCGGTCATAGCACAGGGAATAATTCTCGCTTCCGTCGGGAACGCCTATATCCATTGACACAACAAGTCCCTGCTCTTTAAGCAGCGGAGTTATCTCCCGGACAAACTGGGTCAAAGCATCCCTGTCCTCAATGTTGATATTCTCAAAGTCAATATTTATCCCGTCCAGTTTATATAATGAAGCATAGGAAAGCAGCTGCCGTATGGCGTTATCCCTCGAGTCGGTATTGTTTAAAAATTCTCCCGTCATCTCTGCGTCATTGAAGGTATTGCTAAAAAGGGCCCATACCTGATATCCCCGCTTATGAGCCCATTCCACATATTTAGCATTTGCTCTGTTTATAAGATCCCCTTCTTTATTGACCAACTGGAACCAGGTGGGTGAAATGACATCCAACCCTTCCATCTCTCCTATTTTTGACAGGTCCGGCATCTTTCCATACATCATATGCCACACAAGGCTGATCCCGCCTTTTTGAGGCTTCCAGGCGACATTCCCGGTATCCTCTTCCGGCAGCTTTACTACAGTAACCTTTTTAACAACAACATACTTCTTTTCAATATAACCCACTATCCCATCCTCAGTCCTTACCTTATACCATTTGTCATACTCTTCAAATATCCTGAGCTTGGGTGTGGCGGTGCTCTCCGGATCTGCCCCAAGGCGCTTCAAAATCGGATATTTCACAGAACGGCCCTTACGGACTACGGCATCCTTGTGCACCGGCTCGGCTATTTGCTGCACACTGTTTTTAAAATCAATGGTTACCACATTGCTCTCCTCGATATAATTAACCACTATTCCATAAAAGTCGCTTAGAAACTCAATAGGTATATACACCACATCATCGATTATTGTTACAGGTATATTCAATTCGACAGGTTCATTATTAACATAAGCATTCAGGCTGTCGGTTTTCATTCTGATGACCCGGTCTTTTGTTGTTATCGTCACCTTCTGCAGGTTCTCATCCCAGTAAATATAAGGATCCAGATACTCTTTCACCGTATCCATGGGCAGGCATACCTCCCCGTCGATTATCCTGGGTTCATCATCAATAACAT